>CADBSO010000034.1 GCA_902797395.1 uncultured Spirochaetales bacterium | reverse complement strand
CCGGAACGGAGCGCATGGCAGAAGGCTGGCGCGGCCGTCCGGGCGGAAGGAGAGCGGAAAACCTGACGCATTCCGGAAACCGGAAAATGTCCGCTTTCATTCCGGGCGAACGGACACGACATAATTCCGCAAGGGCCGCTCAAGCGGGCCTGCGGGGCGGGCGGGCCGCAGGATCGGAGCGACTACGTTCCAGCAGCGCCGGATGCTGGAATGATATAATCGGAAACCTGATGCCCGCCCCGCGATGCGGTCCGGAACGGAGCGCATGGCGGAAGGCTGGCGCGGCCGTCCGGGCGGAAGGAGAGCGGAAAACCTGACGCATTCCGGAAGCCGAGCAATGTCCACTTTCATTCCGGGCGAACGGACACGGCATGATTCCGCAAGGGCCGCTCAAGCGGGCCTGCGGGGCGGGCGGGCCGCAGGATCGAAGCGACTACACGCCGCATGCGCGACACGATACACAAAGTATTGTCGTATTGCCCTGCCTTGCCTCGGAACTGGATCAACGGGTTTCTCATCCCGAACAATTTTTACGCCAGCGAAAAAATTGCACCTCGGACCCGAATACGCGTCAGGATTCCAGCTCGAACTTCGGGCGATAAACCAATCACTCATTTAATGCGGTAACGCGAATTCAAGAAAAAGCCGTCGCTAACCTCACGGGTCACGACGGCTATTTTTTTTAGAGTTTTTTTTCAAAACTCATTTCAAAATGATGCGAAGGCTATTTTGAATCAGGGCATTCTTCGGGAAAACCGCGAATACTGCGTTTTGCCTTTTCTCAAGACAAAACGTTGGGGTTTTCAAGAGGAATCCGTCGGATTTATGCCCAGATTCAAAAGAGCGAGCAGCATGAAGGAAGTGGTTTTGAAAAACCTCTTTGATTTGAAGCTTCAGAGCGTTTATAGCCCGAATCCTTTTCCTTCAAAACCAATCAAAGCACGCTTTCAATAGCGCTCTCCAAAACACTCTGTTCCGTAGCCCAACCTTTTTTATCACCATCCTGACTTCCGGAAATTATCTTCTTTATAACACCATTTTTGAATATCATTACCCTCGGAGTATAACCAGAAGGCCCAATGTAATCAGAAGGGTTTGTACTGCACAATTCGTTTTCCGCATCATAAGCATACGAGCTTGCAACTCTCAAGTTGTTCTTGCCCTTATTAAAAAATGCAAGCAACTCATCCCTGTTGCCGCTATGCTGCATCCATTCCCACTCCACTATTTGACGATATGTTTCCAAATTGTTTCCGGTGTCGCTGTACCCATCATCCAGGAACTGCTGATGATATTCGGATGTTCTAAAATAATTCCAATCCATATTATCAGGAACCTCCGTTGGCCAATTGGTGCCATATGCCTGGACATTATAGAACTTCACACTCTTATATGCTTGCGCCAAAGCCTTCATTTTCGATTCCATATAGAAACACAAGGCGCACTGACCCTTCCAAAAATCAACAACTATGACATCCGATGTGTTATCGGCAACCAACGCCTTATAAGCTGCGTCACTGGTTATCTCGACATACTTTCCATTGCCGGACACCTCAAAATCGCCACCATCCTGGCCAGACGGCGCCTGATCGCCGCTCGACGGGTTATCAGTGCAACTATCACCATCACATCCCTCACCGTCGCCATTCGGCGCATCATCGGTGCAGTCGCCGCCATCGCACCCCTCACCGTCGCCATTCGGCGCATCATCGGCGCAGCCGTCGCCATCGCAAGATGCGGCGGGCTTGTATTCGTTGGCAATGCTCTTGACAGCATCCTTCGTTATCGCAGCTCCGGTTCTAGGCTGACCGACTTTTTCGCCACCCTTGAACGTAACCAGCACCGGTGTGGAAAAATCAGATCCGAGTCCGGCAAGATCGCTCACATACCTTCCAATGCTATCGCGCTCGGCTTTGGATGCCACCATTTCAGATGAGGAAGAAGAAATCCTCACCTTGTAGAATTTGACGCTCGAATACTCCTTGTCCCTGGCAACCTCATCAACACAGCCGCTGATCTCATCCTTATTGGAATCGCTGTCGCGATACATAAGAACCATCACGGGAATATCATTCGATTTCTCTACTATGCTCCTGAATTCAGACGCATTCGAATCGTCCATCTCCACAAGCCTGCCCGTACCGGAAATCAAGTTCGCAAGACTGCACGAAAACGCGAAGCAGCATGCGAGAACAATCCAAAGCGCTTTTTTCATCATATTCATATGCTTTACCTCTCAATCAATTATGATTAGGGATCACAACGGTTTCGCCATAATCCTTTACATACAACTCATATTCATATTCTCCTGCATGCAGATTTTCACGCATGTCAATATACCTCAATTTCGAATCGCTGAACCCCAATTTAACCCTCTTTGTTCCCACAGTGAAATTGTAATAATGATTCTCGTCCGGAACTGCTGCCTCGATCTCATTGTCAGACAATGAGATATACGAAAGCTGATCGTACATTTCGCTCCACGCATCCGTTCTGGTTTCGCCCCCACGAACAATGGTCCATGGCGCGGCTTGATTGTTCTTATCATACGTCTCCCACGACTCCATCGTATCGCCCTGCCATACATCCTTACGGTAGAAGCTATTGTTGCCATCGAACTTGAACAACATAGTGCTCTCAAATTCCCTGTTCGCTCCCAAACTCTGTCCTTCGATGACAAACGAAGTCAAAACAACATTGCTGCCTTCGTTTCGCTCGAACGCTTCCGTGATTACCCTAATAGCGGTTTTCATATCATCAGCGGAAATCGTCTCCGGCGCAAAACCGCCGGAAGGATTCGACCCGCTAGGCTGGCACGAGACAAAAAAGCCAAAAGCAACCAATGCCAACAAGCCTCTTATTATTCCATTACGAATCATACCATCTCCCGAATATCACATAATCCGCATGCTCCTGCAATGCGGTTCGACTTCAAAAACATCAAAACGACATTTACGACTTTCTCGAAGAATATCCTGATTCAAATAAATTTCACATCATTTTAAAATGAATCCTGAAGAATCTCCGATATTCCAAATTATACTAGAATAAAACCATTGATTCAACAGCCTGAATGCAAGCCATCGACATCAAATTGCTCCGCCCTACATTATCACCTTGTTCGAAGTATAATATGTTCTTCCAGCTACAGGATCACCGGTAAATGTTCCGCCTGTTTTCATAAACACTCCCATTCCGGAGGCATACGGAAAAACAATCTCATTCTGATAATCACCCGTTCGGGTTTCAGACAATTTCAAATTGTCGCACGCATAATACATCGAATCCAAACAACCGTCATCCTCAGACGGGCTGGAAACCGGCGCCGGAAGCTTCACGATGCCATCCAAAGCGATGCATTCATTAAACATTATGCTATAGCAACCCGGGGCAAGGGTTGTGGCAGGCAGGCTAGGCGGATACTTAAGCGATACGCATGCTCCGAACATGCTGACATAACACCCCTCCGCCAAGACAGTTGCCGGAAGCTCAGGAGCCTGTTCCATGGAAATCCTGCATGCGAACATATTATCATAGCATCTTTCCGCAAGAGTTGTCGCAGGCAATTCCGGAGGAACCATGAACAAATCAACCATTCCCATGACATTTATGCTATTATCCGGATTCCTGCCAGGCGTATTCCCCACGAACATCTCCTGATAGCAATTCTTACTTAAAACAGGAGACGGCAGCGCAGGCGCATTCACAAGACCCGAACATCCGCGAAACAATTTGAAAAAAGCGCCGGCGGCCATTTCCGCATCGTCAACATTCTCATAATCCAAAAGAGTCCTGATGTCACCGAAGCAGAACACCGGAACAACCCCATCGTCCGCGTTCTTGGCGTTAAGGCTGAAACCTGAAGCCGCAGACAAATCAAATATGCTTTCAGACTCGATCCACCCCGTCATTTTGGTATTTCCGCTTCCTCTGACCAAAATATAATAATTCTTGTTATCGCCATCAATCCTGCTGGATTCCACTGCAGTCAAAAAACTATCCTCATTCTCTCCCGTTTCAATCCAATTCACCCATGTGCTTGCATCCGTAGAGACCTGAAGCGCGCCATCCCAATTCTTTTTTCGGTTCTCAGTATTGAGGACAAAGGGCTTGCTGCTCGCGAACACGAGGCACTTATCGGAAACCTGCTTGCTGATAGGCAGGCACGCCACAGCCAAAAATGCTTTCCCGCCATCATTCGACTGAGCCGAAACAACTGCAGCGCCATATGCCGATGCGGAAATGCTGGATCCGTTCAATGTCAAATCGCCATCATTAAGCTGGCTCTCTATTTTCCAAGTCGCGCCAGTTGCCACAGCGGACCCGTTTATCTTAGCGGAAAGCGATACGGGAGAATTCAAACCGCTCAGCAAAACGCTCACACCTTCCGAAGACGCAATATCACCTGTCGGCTCGCCTCCCCCGGACGGCTCGCCTCCCCCGGATGGCTCACCCTCCTCACCGCCGCCAGACGGATTTCCGGGCACATTGCCGCCATCGGCATTGCCAGGGCATGAAACAACTGAAAAAAACGCTAAAAGCCCTATCAGCCAGCACAGAACAACTGAAAACCTTTTCATAAAAACTCCGAATTGAGAGCAGACCGAAGATCCGCAATTTGAAATGTCTGCGGATTCACGGAGCATCCTGCAAAATTATACGGCAATAATAACGATTAGGCAATCGCCTGCCCTAGAACATGCGCTTAACGGGACAAGCTTATCTGAATCTCATAAACCGCCATAGCACCAGAAGGACTTATCGCCTTGATTGCGGCGGTTCCCTCCGCAAGAGCAATCACGCAGCCATTCTGACCTACTTCAGCCGTCTTCTCATCAAGAGATTCCCATACGACCTTCGGATTCATGCCATAACGACTCGGACGTATTGCAAGCTGAAGCGATTCGCCAACAGCAATACGCTGCGAATTGCCGTTTTTGGAATCAGCCTCCATGGAAAATCCGTCCAAATCATAAGGCCAGAGAATTTCATTCGAAGTATAGAAAACCGCATTATGATATGCCGTTCCGTCCTTTGCGAAATCTCCGCAAGTACCATAGAACATATCACGCGTTATGCTTGCGGTAGGATTCTCCATTCTAGGAATCCTGAATCCATTGGAACATCCTGAAGTCCTGCTTTTAAGCAATTCGATTGACGAACAGCCTTTGAACATGCCTTCGCAAGCGTTGTTGGCTCTGACCGGAAAAACATCCGCGACTATAGCCGGAAGCTTATTGAGCGATTTGCAATTCTCAAACATAAGACCGAAACACATGCTGGCAAGGCTTGTCGCGCATATGATCGGAGGCGTTTCAAGAGAAACGCAACCCGAGAACATCTCCTGATAGCAGCCCTTGGTATCCAATATTCCCGGATATCCGCCGGAAGGCAGGCTCTCCGCTGAAAGCATATAAGGCGCCTCCTTAAGCGATCTGCAATCGCAGAACATGCGATACATGCATTCCTTGCCTATCGAAACGGCGCCTATTTCCGGCGCATTCTCCAGCGAAACACAACCTGAGAACATCTCATAATAAGCGGCATTTCCGAGAACAGGAGCCGAAAGGACAGCATCCACTCTCCTAAGAGAGACACAATCCTGAAACATCCCTCGCGCCACGCCTTCCTGCGCCACGCATTTTCCATCCTGAACCTGAACCTCCGCATCCGATATCACAAACGAGGGGGCGTCAACCAATGACGAGCATCCGCTGAACATGCCCTCATAGCAATAATCAACGGCGGACAGGGCCGGAAGCGTTCTGGCAGCAGCCACAAGAGACGAGCATCCGCTGAACATTCTCATATAGCAAGCAGGCTTCAAATCAATTGCAGGAAGCTCGGAAGCAAGCATCAGATTGGTGCAATTCTCAAACATCGAATGATAGCAGTCATCACTAAGAGACATCATGCTCAATGACGGCGCGCTTATAAGAGCATCACATCCGTAGAAAAGCCCTGCGAAACAGTACTGATCCATATTTCCGGGCTTGGCAGAATCGAAATCAAGAAGATTGGCCATATCTCCCGCGCAATCAATATTGCCTCCGTCTATTATCCATCTCTTATCCGGAACGCCAGAGCCCAACGGACCTGACAAAATCGAATTGCCCGAACCTCGCATAAATAACCTGAACCTATCATCGCCATCCGCTTTCATAGCTGCAATCGGAACCGAACCGTCCCATGTCGTCCATCCGCCATCCGCAGTCCTGTATTGAATCGTCCCATTCCAATTCTTACTTAAATTGGCGGTTCTTATTGAAAAGCCGGAAGGACTTATGAATTCCACACAATCCGATTTGCTTACCGTAACTTCATATTGCGCCTGCAGACTTCCATCATCAAGAGATGCCGTTATAACGGCGGTTCCAGGCGATATTCCGGACACTATCCCCTTCCTGCTCACCGTCGCCACAGCGGGATTGTCAGAAGACCAGACGACAAGCTGATTCGTAGCATTTTCCGGCAAAACGGAGTGAGCTAGTGAAATCTTCTGCATGACTTCAAGAAGTGAGGACGTTGTCGACAGCGACAATTCCCGAACAGTAACCTCAGATGCGGAAATCATCCTATTAGCTGTCCATAAAACGGAACCGAAAACAGGATCCGAGTCATATTCGCCAGCCGTATCCTTGAGCATGTTGCAAGCCATTGCCCCAACCGCTTCAGCATCCGCAGGCGAATCCGCCTCTAATCGCGATAAAGGCAATCCGATCGCAAACCTGTTGGAATACTCGCCATCACGCTTGGAGGAAAACCTCAACGACACACACCCCTCGAACATTCCGGAAAAGCAATCGCTGGCAGGATCCGCAACACCAAGGTCAGGAACAGTCTCCAAACGGCGGCAGCCCTTGAACATGTCCTTATAGCATTCCGCCGGCAAAACAACAGCTGGCAAAACCGGAGCAGATGTTACCGCCGTACCGGAAAGCATGCCCTCATAGCATCCTCTGGAGAGAACTGTTCCGCCCAAATCAGGCGATCGCACCAATGCGGAGCATCCGTCAAACAAATGATAAAAGCAGTATTCCGACATTTTCGCATCATCAATATCGGCATAATCCAAAAGGCATCTTATATCGCCATTCGCCACAACATCGGTTCCGGTCAGAATCCATTTGCCGTCAGCGCTCGGAACACCATGAGATGATACGGATGCCATTCTGGTATTTCCAATGCCCCTGATGAAAATATGGAACTCGCCATCGGACCCCAATCCCGACAATATCCGCTCGCCATCCCACTCCTGCCAATCAGCCGATGGAAAGGCAGCGGAATAGAGAAGCTCCCCATCCCATGTCTTGCCGACTTCAGTCTCAATGGAAAATATGGTTGGAGATGAGAATTCAAGAGCCTTCATTTCCGTAGCATCGGAAACATGAATATCGAGCGAAGCAGGAAATCCGCCTTCCAATGCGGATGCCGAAACAGTCGCATCGCCTGAAGCAAGGCACATAACCTTGCCATCAGAGCCTACAGACACTACTGACGGCGCAGAGCTTTCCCAGACAACATCCTGCCTCGAGCCGAAAGGAAGAACCTTAGCCTTAAGCCTTATGCTGTCGCCCGCTTCCATGTTCGTTAAAGCGGGGGAAACAGACACGGATTGCGGTTGGGATACATATGAAATCTCATTATCCAACCAGTATATTCTGCCGGCAGCCGCATTTCCGACAAACCAACCGCCAGTATCCGCAATCACGTCAGTCAAAGCGCCATAGGCAGGCTTTTCCCCGAATGAGAACGCATAGCAGCCATCCATATCCGGCTTGGAATCATAAAATCTCAAAAGAGAGCATCCCTTGAACATTCCGGCATAGCAATCCTTTGCGAGCGTCGGCGCGGAAAACGAACAGATTCTCACCAGGGAAACGCAATCCTTATACATCTCCTTGTAGCAGCCTTCAGCCAATTCGGTTGACTTCAAAAACTGTGTCCGGGTTAAAGAAGCGCACCCTTCGAACATTCCGGCATAACAATATTCCGTCAAACCTGATTGCGTGAAATCCAAAGACGGAACCGCTGTCAAAGACTGGCAGCCATTGAACATGTTTCTGTAGATTCCGGGGGAACACGGCGCAACCAAAACCAAATCGCCTGCGTCGGCAAGAGCCTCGCTATCATAGAACAAGGCGTCAAAAGCGCCCGGATCAAGCGTTCCTATTTCGGAATAGTCCTCAAAATTCAAAAGATTCCTGATATCACCGGAAACGCTGGCCCTGCCGCCATCCGGACAATCCAAACGCCAAAACCCGCCATTCGCAACCACACTGTCCTCATCCAGCATCAGATCCGCGCCATTCGCCCCAGTCAATCCCGTCACGCCAACCCCGCGCAAGAAAATGCAATGCGCATCCGGATCGGCAATGATTTCGCTTCCATCCCAGGATTCCCACTTCATAAGATCCGTGGAATATTCAAGCAAACCGCTCCAATTCGCATTTCCATTGCCGGTTCTCAAAGTTCCGCCCGGCCTATCAAACGCAAGCTTCACAAAACGCCCTACGGATACGCGACAGCTCTCCTCGCTGAAGTTGCCGCAATTGTCGCCAACCCTGCAGGTTATGGCGCAAACACCATCCGACTTGGCTATTATGTTTCCCTCACTATCAACCTCAGCCACACTCTCATCGTTGCTGAAATATTCGGTTCGGGAAACCACCACTCCAGCCGGCATGATTCCGGCAATCGAAATCCTGGCTTCACCATGCGTCTCGAACGCCAGATCATTATGATCAAGGCTAACGCTCTCTATGGGCAATTCCGACACATTCACCCTGATTTCCCCATATTTTGAGGAATCATCACCGCTTACTGCCCTGACAATAGCGGAACCGGCCGCCTGATGCGCAGTAATCCTGCCGTCCGCATCAACTGATATCACAGATGGATTATCCGACACCCAATCAATATTCTTAAAAGTCGCTGCCTCAGGCAAAACCCTAGCAGACAGTTCAAGACTTTCAGTCCTCTTAAGGGTTATTTCCGAATCACCTGATATGATGACTTGCTCGACAGGAGTCTTAGCAACGGAAACCGCATACGACCCGGATGCGCCGCCGCCATCATTTGCAACCGCAGTTATCACAGCATTGCCCATGAACACGCCCGTCACCACTCCGGCTTCATCAACAACAGCATTCCGCTCGCTATCGGAAAAGAAAGTCACGGATTTATCCGTAGCGTTTTCCGGCAGAATCTCCACACCAAGCCGGATTGCCTCCGAAGCCCTGATAACATCAGACGAACCTGTCAGACGTATCTGCGAAACATACACGGGGTTGATCGTGATCCCGCATTTGCCGATTTTAGCGCCTTCTTCGGAAATCGCAATCACATCGGCATGACCTGCGCCGACAGCAGCAACAAGACCGTCATCCGATACAACGGCAACGCTCTCATCAGATGATCTCCAATTCACATTGGCATTGGTAGCATCATCGGGACGGACCGATGCCTGCAACTGAAGCGTATCGCCGACAATCATGGTCAAAGCTTCAGGCGAAACCTCAACACCATCCACTTCCCGTTCCACGACAGACACCACGACTGTCTCCGCAACAGCGCGCCTCGGAGATCTGACAAGCACATAATCGGTTCCTGTCCGCCCGCCAGCTTCCAGCCTGAGCGAGCCACCATCATCAGACTCAATTGAAATCACATGACCGATATCGCCATGCTTTTCAAGAAGCTCCCATTCAACGGCTTCATCAGATGCCGTCTCCGGCACCAGCACAGCCCTTATGCGTCCAACAGATCCGGGCTTCATTGAAACGCCATGCCATCCGAAACCATCATGATTCACATTGAAGCCATCGCATCCTTCCAGCATCATGCTTTCAGCCGGAGCTTCCGAAACATTGAAGCGAACAACATTCGACACAATACGGCTTCCCGATGCGCCATCAACATATGCGCATACTCCAAAATCCTCATACGAAGGCATTGCGGCTTTTCCGACAACCGTTCCGTCATCATTGAGAATCAGATAGTCCGATGCCTTTCCCCGCTCATTATCGGATGCGCCGGCTTCGGGAAACAAATCCTCGCAGAACGCCCACTTGACATTCCTTCCGGAAGCGTCTTCAGGTTCTAGCAAACACTCGAGCCGAACGCTTTCGCCTTGAGCGATATTCCAAACGCCCTCGTCTTCATCGGGAACGACAATTGCTATCTTTGAGACAGCCTCATCATGCAATTTCAGATTCAACTTGCCAAGCGCTTTCCTGCTTGTGGCATCCAAAGGGTATGCGACAATGGAAACCGAACTGCTATCAGGCGGTTTCTTCAGAAGCGTGACCCTAATGCTTCTCCCATCCGGAAGAACCTCGACATCAATCACGTCCCTGTCGTATTCAAATCTAAGCGAATCAACCGTTACAGCCTCAGGCTCAAGAGAGAGCCGGACATCAAGCTGATCCCCTACATTCAAACCCGCTTTGCCACCGCTGTCCGCAAATTGCTCATCGCCATCGGACATGATCGCATAATCATTAACCAAAAAACCCACTTTAGGCGCCGGCTCTTCCGCAGACGGACATGACAAAACGAGCGCAGAAAACAATAAAAATATCAAAAACAAGCCTATGCGGGCGTAAACGCCGCCCAACCGGCTTTCACACAATCTCATAATTCCAGTATATTGGGGTTTTCCAAGATTTCTTCCACACGCCTCGATTTCAAAACCCCTGCTAATTCATTTCATCCTATAGTTATCATCATATTATAGTAATTTAAGCAAGTTTTTTTCAAAAATATTGGCTATACCCAAATAAAAACCCGACTTTCAAGGCGAATCCCCGCATATATTTGCTCTTATGAGGGAATAAAAATAAAATCTCTATCATATGAGCGAAACATTAGATGAACAAATGAGGAACCTGCGCAACATAGGAATCATGGCGCACATCGATGCCGGAAAGACGACCACAACCGAGAGAATCCTGTTTTATACGGGGGAAAACCACAAAATCGGAAACGTAGATGATGGAAACACCACCACGGATTGGATGGAACAGGAGAAAGAGCGTGGAATCACAATCCAAAGCGCGGCTATAACCTGTTCATGGAAAGGCAAGACAATAAACATAATAGATACGCCAGGCCATGTGGACTTCTCCGCGGAAGTCGAAAGGTCATTAAGAGTTCTGGACGGGGCAGTCGCTGTGTTCTGCGCTGTAGGCGGAGTTGAAGCCCAAAGCGAAACTGTATGGAGGCAAAGCCTCAAGTACAATGTTCCGAAAATCGCCTTCATAAACAAAATGGACAGGATGGGCGCCGACTACGACAGGGTTTGCGATGAGATCAAGGAGAAATTCAACATCACTCCGCTGAAAATGACGATACCTGTAGGCAGCGAACAAGCCTTCTCGGGCGTAATAGACGTGCTTGGCGGAAAATATCTGACCTTCAGCAAGGACGATCAAGGCTCAACCGTAGAGGAAAGCGAAATCCCGGATGAGCTGAAAGAAGCGGCAAAATCAGAAAAAGATCGCATAACCGAAGAGGCCTGCACTTTCTCGGATGCCCTTATGGAAAAGTTCTTTGCCGGCGAAGAGATAAGCGCTGACGAAACAGCAGAGGCGATACGCGCCGGCGTGCTGGCGGGAAAACTGCTGCCGGTATTCGCCGGATCGTCACTGAAAAACATAGGCGTGCAGCCGCTGCTCGACGGAATAATATCCTTCCTGCCATCACCGTCCCAAATAGCCCCCTGCGTCGCAACTGAAGCCAAAAGCGGAAAGGAAATCAGCATCAAGTATGATGATAAAATGCTTTCGGGGCTGGTCTTCAAAGTCCAAAACGACAAACAGCTGGGTTTTCTGAGCTATGTGAGGATATACAGCGGTTCGATCAAAAAAGGCGTTATGATATTCAACTCGACCAGAAACGCCAAGGAAAGGGCTTTCAGGCTGCTTAGAATGAGAGCAAAAGACTACACGGAGATCTCCGAAGTGAAATCAGGAGATATCGCTGTGATAATAGGCTTCAAAAACGCCTACACAGGAGATACGCTCTGCGAGGAAAAGGACAAGCTGCTGCTCGAGAAGCCGTCATTTCCGCAACCGGTCGTATCAGTTGCCATAGAATGCGAAAGCACGCAGGACAACGACAAGCTCATGCAAACGCTTGAGGTTCTGGCTCACGAGGATCCGACATTTGTCTTCAAAAACGATGCCGATACCGGGCAAACGATCATCTCGGGTATGGGAGAGCTTCATCTGGATGTTCTGACAACCCGCATAAAAGATGAATTCAACATCAAGTGCAATATCGGAAAGCCCCAGATAACGCACAAGGAAAGCGTTCAGGCTTCGGGCGAACTCGAGGAAACATATTCCAGAACGGTCAACGACAAGCAGCAATCCGCTTCGGTGAGGCTGAGCATCAAGGAACGCAAGATGAATGGCGAATATGCTGAGAATGTCATATCGTTCGATAAGGCAGTGGCGAAAAGCGTCAGCAAGGAACTCTGCGAAGCTTGCGAGGAACAGCTCGCGCAAAGCCTTATGAGCGGCATAGAGCAAGGCTATGAGTGCACAGGCATGGACATTGAAGTCAAAAGCATCAGCGCTGACCCTGAAACCCCAACAGCTGTCATCGCAGCTGCAACGGCGATGTGCTTCGACAAGCTTTCGAGAAGCCTCTCCCCTGTTTTGCTCGAACCGCTTATGAATGTGACAATCACGACCCCCGACGAATACACCGGGGATTGCATAACGGCTCTGACCATGCGATCCGGAACCGTGGAATGCATGGAAAGCAAAGGCGGAAACAGCCAGATAAAGGCGGCTGCGCCGCTAAAGAACCTATTCGGATTCGCCACTGCCCTTCGCAGCAGTTCGCAAGGCAAGGCGAATTTCTCGATGGAGTTCAGATCGTATAGCTAAACAACAGGCTATGTCCAAAGGTCAGCTGACCGGACAGAGCCACGAAGTCGGAGAGGCGACGTAGAGGCGCGTTTTGGGACGGAAAGCCTAATGCAGGATAAGGCTTTGTGCCTATCCAAATGGATTTCCAACCCAAAAACACGCATATGCGCCGCATATCAGGCGACTGCCTATGGCTGAATAAATGCATTCAGACATAGGCAAACAATATGAATGAGGTAGGAAAAATGAATTTGAATTGCGGCATAGTAGGACTTCCCAATGTGGGGAAAAGCACGATATTCTCAGCGCTCAGCGCATCCAAAGCGGAAATCGCCAACTATCCTTTCTGCACGATAAAGCCGAATGTGGGCATAGTGAATGTTCCCGATAGCAGACTTGACAGGCTTTGCGAGTTGGTTCCGCCCGAAAGGAAAGTGAATGCGACAATAGAATTTGTCGATATCGCAGGCCTCGTTAAAGGCGCAAGCAAGGGCGAAGGCTTAGGCAACCAGTTCCTCGCCAACATAAGAGAAGTCGGCCTGATATGCCATGTGGTGCGCTGCTTCGATGATCCGGATATAGTTCATGTGAACAACAAGGTCAGCCCCAAGGATGACATAGAGACCATTAATACGGAGCTGAGCCTCAAGGATCTGGAAACGCTCACGAAAATCTATGACAAGGAGAAAAAACTATCGAGGCTGACAAAAGCCAACCCGGATTTGGAAGCCTACGAGAAAGCCATCAAACTGCTGGAAGACGGAAAGTGGCTGGCAAACGAGGAATGGAGCGAAAAGGAACTGGCTGCCATATCCCCGCTGTATCTGCTCACAATGAAGAAAACCATATATGTCTGCAATTGCGATGAGGATGGCCTCAAAAACGGGAACGCCTATATAGACGAAGCCAAAAGGATCGCAGCGGAGAACAAAAGCGAAGCCATAGTGATTTCAGGACGATTGGAAAGCGAGCTTGCGGAGCTTGAAACGGCAGAGGAGCGCAAGGAAATGCTTGATGCGCTCGGCTTGGCCGAAAGCGGTTTGGAAACGGTCATAAAAAGCGCATTCAAAACGCTTGGCCTTTGCGAATTCTTCACCATCGGCAAGGACGAAAACCGCGCATGGGTGTTCCGACAGGGAATGAAAGCTCCCGAATGCGCCGGAATCATACATACGGACTTCGAAAAGAAGTTCATAAAGGCGGAAGTCTATTCGTTTGATGACATAAACTCACTCGGTTCGGAAGCGGAAGTCAAGAAAAAAGGCCTGTTGCGATTGGAAGGCAAGGACTACATAATGAAAGACGGAGATGTGGTGTTCTTCAAGCACGGCTGATCATGCTCCTTGAAGTGTCATCAGTTTTTTAAACTCCCCCTCCCCTCATTTCCTGCTGCTCACTGCTAATTGGAATCAGCGGCAGCAGCAGGGATAAGAACAAGCTTCATATCCAGACTGGGCGATGGAGCCGAATCGATGCTTATATCGATCACATCGCCCTTTTTCAGATTTCCATTTTGCAAAACCTTATACAAATTCACGGTAATCGGCTCGAAACGCTCGCCAGAAGCCGTGTCAGAGTCCTTTATGCCCTTTGTCCCCAAAGCATGGGAATAATATTGACTGATGTCAACGGAAGGCACGCTCAAGTCGCCAACATCAAAGAAAGCCTTTTTGTTGAACAAATAAGGCGCCTGAGCCTCACATGATGGCGATAGAAGCGCAGCGCAAGCATACTGATTCAGGAAATCAGCAACCGAATAGGACGAATCAAGCGTTTGGGCGGTTCTTTTCAAAGCGGGTATCATGCCCCTGATAAAACCCGACCTGCCAAAATCAAAATAAGACTTGAAGCAGTCAGTCCCGAAGTTGACAAGAATATAATGCGCGAATCCGGCGGCACGTCCATAGTCAATGAGCTGCTTTCTGTCAGCCTCCTGGATCTGCTGTTCGTTGTTGCCCTCAACATAGTGCCAAACAGCGGCTTGCGTGCCGAACGAATCCAGCAAATAAGGTCCCTTGCCCTCCTTGAAAAAATCCTGATTCTCACTATCAGAGCTTACGAATCCGGAGACAAGGCCGTTTTGGGAAAGCAGGATATGAAAAGGATCCTCAACTACGATTGATCTTCCGGTCTTGGCGGAAGCGAAGTCCGACAACCACTTAGCCAAAAGGCTTTCAACCGCCAAAGAGAGCATTTCATCGGTAAAAGTATCGTCCTTGCGAGTATTCAAGCCCGTTGCCGCATATGCCAGGTCTCCGAAATACTGATTGTGAATCAAATGCTGGTATTCATGCGCTATGGTTATCAGCGAACTGCGCAAATCTGTGCCACCGGACTTGTACGCATGAACGAAAAGAATGGGGACCTCATTCGTCATCTTATATGTCATGCCGACTCGCTGAAGCGCATCATTCCTCAGATAATTGGCATAATCGAAGAATCCTGTAACATAACCCTCTTCCACATCAGGCCCCTGTCCGTCAATATCGCAAAACAAGATGACAAGCTCATCGGTATTCGGAATTATATTATTCAAGCACCATGAATCTTCCGTCTTGTCAGGATTTCCGGTAATAAGACCTTCGTCGCTAGCGAACAAATTAGTGATCGTGCCGTATATTCCGTTTTTGGAATAAACCCCATCATCATCAGCCTCGCCGAAAAAACAATCCGCTATTATGTCAAGCTCATCATCGGAAACGATATTCCCCTTGTTCTGAAGATTCTGCTGCAAGTAAAGATAGAGAGTTCTATCACCATTGGATGTGTTGCGTGTTACCAGACGCTTCAATTCCGCTTCAACATCAACATATTCGCCGCTATACCCGGAATTCGGATCATAGCTCTCGCTATAGACTTTGAATGTGCGCACGCTGCCTACTTCAGGCTTGTCGTCATTCTTCCGTGAAATCCCTTGCGGCGCCGATTTTGACGAAAGACCTGAATCAAAGTCTCCTAATGACTTAAGAATATCCATAGGAACAGACGGAGACCTCCTATGATTGAATCGGCCAGACCTCGCCGTTTCGTTGTTTGACAAACATGACAAGGTCGAACTGCGCATTTGGTTGCTTTGATTATAATCCGAAACCCCAAGCAAAAGCTCGGAGCCGGATGAAGAAGTAACACTGATGCTATGAGCGGGCTTTTGCGGACATGACCCTTCCGTATCTGCCGAATTAACCATAACAAGATAACCGGAAGCTATGTCCAGATCATTAGGTATTGTGATTTCAGATAAGTATTTTCCGTCCTCTTGATTGAATTTAAGAGAATGCACGCAACGCTCATACAAGGGCTTGACATCATCAGGATCATCAGGACCATCAGGATCCTCGGGAGTATCAGGATCCGTATCGTCGGGGTTTTCGGGCTCAGCAGGCGTATCAGGTTGCGGCGAAACGCGCTTGTCCTGTCCATTATCACAAGAAACCAAATGCAAAGCAAAAGCAAAAAGCACCGTTACAAGAACCAAGTATCCGATCAAACCGCGAGTTGCGTTTTTCCCCATAGTCCACCTCACATGAAAAAAAGGGCTTCGGAAAATCCGAAGCCCTGAACATAACAACTTTCAATCAAACCGCTATCAATTGTTAGGCATCGTGCGAACAGCACGGAAGTTCAAATACTGATAGTTTGAAGCATCACCCAAAAGCGGCCTGCCAATATAGTAATTTCCCTTCATACGCGTAATCGCGTCAACAGAATAATATAGATCAATTCCGCTAACGCCAGCAGGATCAACATACCTGCCAACAACATTATCATACAAATCGGCAAATGTGCTGAAATACGGATGACGCATGGGGTTATGCCCCGACAGAAGCAAAGTATCCATTGCCACACCAGTATCAGGATCATATTCCCTATCACGGTCAGCGCTTCCATCACCACCCGACTTCTTATCGCGGAATTCAACATCGTCACTAGCACTGCTTGCTATAGGATCATAATCCATAGCTGTCGGCTGCTTTGAGAAAACATATTTTCCATTAATCTTCCTGTATACAGTATCATACCCACCAGAAAAGAAATCTTTGGATCTGTAGTCCCTGAACAACGTAGTAAGCAAATCATTATTGCCCGTTTCTGGTTCAAGCAGATACATCGCAGACTCAAAGTCCATGACACCGCTTCCGGATCTGACATTGAGCGTGCGCTTCGCGCTTGGATAGAAAGGCGTTTCCGGATCAAACCACTGGCCATAATCTTCGGAAGCGTATTCAAACCGCGTTGTCGTAACCGAGAACATGTCGCGAGTAACACCTCCGAGTTCTTTACTGATATCAGTATTTCCGAAGACAGTATCCGAATTATCATAATCCCTATCATAATTCTTCAGCTTCATTCCCGGCAAAGACAACGACGACTGGAAATCATAATCGTACGAATCATTATGAGCAATGAATGCATTGACTTTTGATATTCCATTGCCGGTATCTTTGGAATCTTTCCATGCAAGCACCTGATAAGCACCATCATAGCTGTCACCGTTATCACCGCCATACGGCACTTCCCTCTTCTCCGCATAATACTTTTTCCCGGAGAGAGTATATTCCTTATAGCGCGGAACAATCTGCTGCCTCTGAGTAACTATCCTCTGAATATAATCATATTCATCGCGTGTCGGAAGCCTGAATCCCGTAGCGTTTCTCACGGGCTTGTAATTGTTTGTCTCATCATAAGCCTTAGACAAATTCTCATTATATGCCGTATTGTAGTTATCAGTCATAAGATTGCACAACTGCTTGGCTATCCTATAGCGAATTCCAGCTCCATCAGACATGGAGTTGTTTCCGCCAAGAACCCAATCAACAGGATTAAGCTCTATTGGAAGAACCGACCATGCATCCACACGCGGAGAACTGTTGACAACCGCAGCATACGGCTTCCTATACACATCCCCGTTCAACGCCTCATGTATCGTATCCAGCTGCTCCTGATTCCATTGATCCTTGCCCAAGGAATACATGAGAGCATATGTCATGGGTATCTCCATGACTTCAAGAGAAGGCATCAATTTGGAAGAGGAAGCGCTTCCGTCATCCCGAGCATCCAAAACAACTGTCTGACCAAGAGACATGCTCACATCACCAGTCACAACGGCGTAGTCCTGTCCTGGCGCAATGCCCCACTTCTTTCTCGCTTCGGGGAGCGTATCAACTGCTGCCGGAGCAGGATATCTGCCCGCCGAGGAGCCTGGAACATAAATGAAGTTGGCAAAGATGTCCACACGACGCCTTTCGTTCATATTCGGCTCAGCGGAAGTCTCGCCATACGCAACCGCTTCAGGTACCACATTGGCAAGCTTTCTAGCGATAGGAGCATAACCAGCCTCTATGTAGAAAGGCCTTATGGAGATATCTCCGAATATCTGATACATATCACCCTTGACAGGACGCGCATAGCTGTCCGCCGGCAAATCCGAAGCACCCAAGACAGCCTTATTGTCAATCCAATAGCCTGCAGGAAGTTCGGGAGCATCGCCACGGATTTCCCACTCTCCGCCGCCACCGGCGGCATTATCATCATCACGAGCCATGCCCTGTCTTCTCAAGTCAAAGAAATACCTCTTTCCATGATTCTTATAATCACGATAACCATAAAGAAGCTCCCTTGCGAAATCATATGTCCTATAGGACAGATGCTGGTCCTTGGAGATGAAAGCGCTGACCCCGTCATAGAACTTATAGCCGTCCCTGCTCACATCAATCATCTCAAGATAATTGAACACATCATGTTTTTTGATATCACTGATATTATCCGTATTATCAGTTCCATCCAAATAATAACTGGCACCGCTCGCGCAATCATCCGGATTCTTATTGTAATCTATGATTTGCAACGAAATAGGCTGAAGCCCGTAAAAATTATCATACAACTTGCTCTCTATCAAATACGAAAGCGGATCAACATCCATCGGCCACCATATCCTATCCGGATTCTTGCGTTCACTGGGGTCATCCGTAATAATCTCCAGAAGCTTCTTGCGAGCCCCGGCAAGCGTCTCTCCCGCACGAACTATTATCTCAGCAGTCTTGGGCTGGACTATCGGATAGCCTTTTCCGTCAATTGCAGGATCGTTAGCATCAGCGACCCATCCCTTATCGCCATCAATTCCAACACCGCCCTTCGTGGTATCAGGATCAGTCACGGAAACATTGTAATTGACCTCAACAACAGCCGTAGGCATGATGTATTTGGGGACAAGTATTCTTCCACTGAGGGATTTTTTGCTTCCTTCGACAGCTATCTCATCCCTCATGAAAACATCACCAGGGCAAATCGTCCTGAGCGATCCGTCATCGTTCTTCTCAAACTTGAATCCATTTGGAGAAAGAACCCCACCCACGACCAGTTCCGGATAATAATTGAGCAGCTTGCTGGCTACCAAAGGATTAATCATGTTCCCTTCCGTCTGCTTCTCGCCAACAGCAGCCGGCTCAAGCACATAATATTCCTCTGCTCCATATTTGGATGCAAGCTCATCGTATTCCGCCTTGAATTCATCATCAGACCATTCGGTCGCGCCATGACTCGCCATCACGCTTTTCTTGGACACCAATCCGTTGAACAAATAGAAATACTGGCCATTCGACTCGTTTATGTCATCAGCGCTTATGGAAGCGACAGGCTGATCATTCGCAGCACGATACACCGGATATGAAGTGATCGCCGCAGAAGGCTCGCTTATCTGATTTATAGCATACTCCTTGATGCTTCCATCAACATTTCTGGCGATCTTCTTATATACGAATCCCATCTCCTTTGTAGCTCTGGCGAAATTGACAGGCTTGTCCGGCAGATCCTTGTAGTGCGAATTCATAACATAATGCAGCTGCTTAGGATAAGTTCCCTCGTCACCATTAGCGTCCGGAGACGGTATTCTGATTGCCTTCTCGAACTCCTCCTTGTTTCTGAAAACGCCCTTTTCAATAACCACACCGCTATCATTCACGCGATCTACGGTGTATTTCACAAACCCGGTAGCCATGCCATCCGG
This sequence comes from uncultured Spirochaetales bacterium, assembly GCA_902797395.1. Taxonomy (GTDB): domain Bacteria; phylum Spirochaetota; class Spirochaetia; order Sphaerochaetales; family Sphaerochaetaceae; genus UBA9848. The sequence goes on along the minus strand of CADBSO010000034.1, from coordinate 96,632 downwards.
ACCATTAAGCCTTGCATATTGAACAGGCGAAAGGCCGTCAACAAGAGATTCGAACACATATTCCGAGCTGGTGGCATTGGAATCTATCGTATAGCTCTGAAGGAAAACCGCCGGAGCAAGCTCATCAGACGGCTCGCCAGTGACATCATCAAGAATATTCCTCCATGTCAGAAGATAGAACTCGCCTAGGCTTTCAGAGAATGACATGTCATACTTGGGGTAAACCGAAATGCAGTCACCAAGCTTCTCATCAATGCCTGTCGTGAAAACATTGAATGGAGTGTCCTTATAAAATCTCAGATTGCTCAGATTGTCAACTCTTTCATTCTTGTTCCAATCGGTCGAATACTTGCGCTTGTCATGATCCTGATTTATCGTAACAGAGAATCCATACTTGCGATCCTTAGGGTTTGACCCCATCCATGTCTGCACAAAACCATCGGCACCAGTAACCATAGCATCCTCACCGGGTGTGCTGCCATCCTTCGGAACCCATGTCCACGGTCCTATGCCATCGGTCTCCGGATTCCATCCGTTAGCCACAGCCGCACGCGTGAAGACATCACGCAGCGTATCGGTCTCCTTCACATCCTTGAACACGACGCTTCCGGAAAACCTTCTGGACATATTCGCATAAAAATCCCCGATTCCGCTCGCCGAACCTTCGTTTTCATCGCCCTTCGAGATGAAATGCAATGTAACGACTCTCCCCCTATACTGGGCGCAAGTCGCAAGCAACAGCGAAACCAACACCGAAAACAAAACCAACAATCTGCTTTTCAATTTCATACTGCAATAATTCCTAAAACCTCTTGTCTGCTATTATACCATCACAAAAGCAAAATGACAAAAAGCCAGCGCTGAAAACGCTGGCCGCAAATAGCAATTCATTTCAAAAAAATCCGACAAAACGATATCGCGCTCATGCAAGCGAACGTCTTACGATTTGCCCTCATAATCACCGATTCCCATCTTGATGTCCGCACCGCTCACAAACTCGCCTTTGGCTGCTTCGGAAGCAGGAGCGACTGTCAATGTCGTCGAAACGCCTGAGAAATCCGAGAAGAACGCTTTTCCACCCTTGGCGCCTTTAATCTTATAGGCCTTATCCTCATCCTGCACGACATCCTTGGCCTTGTCGCCGAAAACCGCTTTAAGCATCCTATTCTTAAGTTCCTCCTGATCCTTCTTGGAGTTGGTTATCGTCGTCTTTATGGTTTTAAGGATGTAGTCCTGATTATTGACAGGCGCGAATGTTCTGACATCATCAGCATTCGTAAAGGAAATGTAATCCAACGGAAACTTATCGAGGAACGCTTCTATCTTGATGTTGTTCTTCGCCTCAACTCCGCCTTTTTTCTTTTGCAGTTCCTCTATCTGCGCCTCTATGTTTGCTCCATCAATAATCTCATGGAGCCGGTTCTCTTCAAAGATCTCATTGCCGAGCAGACCGTCAACAGCAACGCCCGCAACCTTCTCATGCGAAAACAGCACAAGACCATCCTCATTCTCAGGACAACGATCCGACCATCTGGATGTGCCAGCACCAAAACTATAGGCATCCTTATCGGTGTATCCGTTAAACGGATGGTCAGCGTTTTTGGCTCCGCCCCTCTCTTTCACCTTGCGATCTCCAACAGGGAAATTATAATCTTTGTGATATGTATTATATCTGCCCTTGTGAAGATAGAAATGATCCTTCTCCCAATGCCTATTATTAGCATCTCCAGTCCAGCCGACAATCGGAGCAGTCTGCTTTGAGGTGCCGGCCAAAGGCGACGCAGCCTCAGAAGAATAAAGGTTGTCGAAATACTTCAACGGAAACACATTCCTATCGCACTCGCCAAACTCCTCTATATTACCAGGGTCCTTATAGCTGAATGCGTCGCTGTCGGAGCCACATTGAACAGGAGCATAAGTGTCCTGATCGCCTTGCCCGCCCTGTGAATTCGTAACATAAGGAATGCCTATCTCATACAAACTGCTGCTCAACCACCCTTTAACATTATTGATATAGGAGGAGTCACCATCAAAAAAATCAAGAAGATTAATCGAATCCTCCATCTTAAGCGTTTCCGGATTTATCAGCAGCAGCATTTCAGGACGGCCTATGAGCCAGCCACGCCCCGCAGCCGGCCTATTATTGGCCTTATCAACAAGCCACTTGCCGAATGCCCCTTGAAAATCTGTGCTCGCCGTCACTTTGCTAGCATGCCTCTTAGCCACCGTATAAACATTATCTCCACCTGCTATGGGTTGGTGGAACTGCTTCATGTCAGCATAACCCACTGGCTTATACTCAAAACAAAATTGAAAGACATTCGGCATTGAAGCCAGATAGGCATACAAACTCGCTTCTCTCGGACCCCTATGCTTGAAGATATTATAAATGCCCCTACCTGGCAACTTCTTATATAGATCGCATGAGGCGCTGCTAATGCGACACTGCTGCATGTTATTCATATTATTGCAAAAAGCAACAGAAGGGCGCTTGCCGAACGGACTCCAATAATTATTCAACGGGTTGAAACCGCCCCTATTATCATCAGCTATTTTCTTCTTTTCCTTATCACTAAGTTTTTCATACTTCGTCCACCACATGCCGTCTGATCTAGCATACATGATCGGATCCACCTTCGGTGAATGACGACAATGATTGATACAATTCCAATTCGTATGCCCATATCTCCCAAACTGCACAATTTTCTCAAGAAGCTTTGACTGCTTACTTGTAAGCGGAGCCCTCTTTCGCACAGTAGTACCGTCTTCTTTAGTCACATACTGACCGTTTACAACGCGTGAAGTGAAGGCAGCGGGAGCTTCTTTAGAATCAGAAAGAAAATCATACATTGATAACAAAATTCCGTTAATTTGTTCGCAGAATTTCCTTGTTGCAGAGAATGATGGCATTTTGCCCAACTCGTCCGAATCAAAGCATGCGCAATCCCCAAGAGGCTGAATACCCACCTCCATAATTGGATACTTGAAAACGTTAGCAGGCTGCTGTTTAGAAAGAGCAATCATATCATCATATGTCTCAGGCACCTCCAAGTGGACCTTGCTCGTGAACCCCGAACACGTCAACTCGTATTTCTCAGTACAAGCTCCGCATCCGAAATTATTAATAGCTATCCTCTTGCCATCATCAACTTCCCTGCATCTAGGCCTCTGCTTCTTATTCCTAAGATTGTCAATCTGCTTATCAATATTCCGATTCTCCTCATCAGAAAGAACCTTAACGCTTATCGCAGGTACGGATGTGAATTTCATCTCGTATTCGGATCGCTCGAAGATCTTATAATCCTTGCGCCCCATCACCTTTTTCTTGGCATCGTCATCATCTTCGCTATATTCGTAAGGATCCGCCATCGCAAGCTCAGCCGGCTTATTCGGATCAGCACCATCATCCGGATTCTGATTCATATTCAACGGATACATGGCTTTTCCGCGCCTTTTAGGGGCTTCATCATCATTTCTATTCCCCGCATTTTCCTGCATCAGATCCTTATAGTAGTTTATCGGATTAATTGATGAAACACCATCATAAACCACTTTATTTCTCGCAATCTGCCGCACGGCATCAAGCATCAGAATAGCCTTGCCAGACTCCTTATCCGGCATGGTCAATTCATATGTGACTTTCTTTACGGGCTCGTTCATGTATCCAACACGCTTTATCTCCACTTTTGTGGACTTTTCCGGCCTCTGCGTATCGTATATGGAAAATCCGTACTCTCTGGATATATCATAAGCCATATTCTTAGTATCGGATGTGGATATAATGGCAGAGGAAGTGCTCGCTTTCGCAAACTGATGATTAGAAGAAGAATAAACACCCGACTTAGAAAGATATTTTTCAGTTGCTCCGGATACCACTTTGGAAATCAACCTCGGATCCGGACCATTGTTATTTTCTTTGGCTTCCGCTGGTATGTCGAACGCTTCATTCGTAGTGTTTGACATGCCAGCGAAATCATCTGTTATCGTAAGGCCATAGACAACCTTCTCCGCGGCTCCGGGCTTTGATATATCAAAATTCACACTTATTGACTGAACGACGCCATTGAATACCATCACCGTCTCGTTTTCAGCTCCACCATAAATTTCCTTTTCGGTAAACTTCGTTTTAGAAATGCTATTGCTCTTGTTGGCACCGCCTGTTTTCTTCCCGTTCTTCCAATTCGTACTCGTCGTGTTCATGGTAGTATTGAACTCAGTCGCTTTCTTCACGGAAAACTTATCCATATTGAAAACAAGCTCGACTTTAACGGGAGTCCCTTTCGGAATCTCCGACGAAGGGTTGATGTGTTTCTTTTCCGGCTCAGGAAGCGGACCATCAAAAATACCAGCAGCAGGCGAATCATCACCGTCACCGCCCTCAATGGTATAAAGGTCATCAATGATGATTCTGCTGTAATCATCATATGACTTCACATATGAGAACTTCTCAAAATTATAACACTCATCATTAATCTTCACTTTAAACATATGCCATCTACCTCGCTAAAAACCTTCGCCTTACTATTTGCCTTCTTCTTCCTTAGGCGGATGAATATCATAGTGAATCATGATTCCGCCCTCTTCGGCCTTAGGATCCTTGTTGCCGGCACCGGATTGCGCATTTGACGCCGGCGCTTTTCCTGCAGGTGCCGACTTCGGCCTACCATTACCAACGACAGCGCTTTTGCCAATCGCAGGTGTGATCTCATTCGCATAGATATGCATGCGGCCATGCTTGGAAGCGGCATCACTGCCAAGGCACTCGCCAATAAGAAAACAATACGATGTGACCGCATACCTGCTAGAGCCATTAAGATCACCGACTTTCACAGCGGGACAACTATTAATTGTCTCCTTGACCATGCCGGAATTATCCCCAGCGTTAAACACCGCATTCAAACTTCCATAATTCCGAACTTCATTCGCCACCATGGAATTGATTTTCATGCCAACGGAAGACTCAATCGTCCCAGCTATCACATCCATATACCTGCTCAAATGATCAGCGCCTTCAACCTCAAGATTTCTGACTCCATTTCCTCCGACCTTTCCTTCAACAAATGATCGCTTCTTCATTCCGATGAATTCTGAAGAATGAACATAATTGGACCTAGCGCCATGACTATAAGCGGAAACCGAGTTCATGAAAGTAAAATCATCCTTGGCGTCATATGACAATGAATTATTGCCGTTTATAACGATTTCACTACCTCCCCGCCCGAAAACAACCTGATCATCAGATGTCACATGAAAGATGATCCCAGCAGCCTCACATAGGCTGACAAGATAATCGTAAGCGCTCATGTAATTCGGCCACAAAGCGTATTCCAAATCCACGCTTGCATTCCCCAAATCATCAGTAAAATCCCTTTCGGCCTTGAATGCGTTGGTATTCTTTGACAGTGCTATCACTTCGGATATGATGGAACTTATATTAGGCATCGCATTGCTATCATCAATAAGCGTGATCCCCTTGGTAGACTCTTCATTGGAAACAAGGGGATCCAACCAGGATTTGGGCTTCCATACCGTCTCAAGACGCTGAATCGATGATATGAAAGTGACCCTGACGCACGAAGAATCAGACGAACCCTCCTTTACCGATTTGCCGGTATTATTGGCACTCTTGGAATATTCCTCAATAGGCACAGCGAATTCTACTTCATCCTTGGTAATGTATTCAACCGCTGAAAGCAAACCGCTGAATATTTTCAAATCGTCAATGAAAACAGAGAACCTCTTGCCAATTTCGGATGACATATTCTTCACTATGCCCAAGACCCGCTCCGGAGTCGGCAGCTGTTCAATATTATAGATTATCTCGCAAACATTATAGCAATTGATATGACCAATGACTTGAATTGATGATATGGCAATTCCAATATCAAGTTTAGCACTGCCGAATTCCGTAATAGTCTTGTTCTTGTCCGCATCAGCGGCGCAATAGGTAATCTTCACGCCTTCATCAATCTTGTCTTCCCCATTAGCGTTGCCGTTCAAATTATCTCCCATATGCCAACCTCATGTCTCCATTGCTAAAAGCCCAATTCATCAAGCGCCCTTTCGCCCCTTCTCAAAAGCTCCCAGTAATCATCATCATCGATCTCAGACCTTTTGCTCCTCACCCATCTCATAACCTCGCTGCGCACATTCGCCGCGATATCAGCCCACACTCTAGGCGGGAAGGAAAAAATCTCAGATCCGTATTTCCTGGTAATGCGCTCCTCTTCAAAATCCATCTCAAACTGCCTTATAAAAAAAACAATCTGAAACCTTCTCATTTAAGATAATGATTTCAGATTGAAAAATCAAAAACAGCAATAAACGCTACTACCTTCGCCTTCTGCTACTATTATTCTGCGTTGCTGCAGAACCAGAGTTGTCGTCACCTGACCCGTCACCCGAATTTCCGGAAGAGGAACTGCTCTGCGGAGTGAACGACGGTGCGGTCCCGACCGCCGAGCCCTTAGCGGGCATGCTGAACTCGCCCATTCCCTTGGTGTAGAATCCCACGGGCATCACATATCCCGACGGATTGGTTATCCACCAGACCGCACACTCGAAGTCCTGCCTGCTGAACACCGACTTGGAATCTCCTTTGGCGCCCTCATGGATGTCGATCGCGCGCTCCTTGATGCCGGAATCCTCGCCAAGCGTCCGGGTGTACTTGTTGGAGGCTCCGTTAGCCACAACTCCGGGCAGCGCCGGGTTGTACCTGTACTTGAAGCGCTCCACGCTCAACTCCCAGCCCTTGCCAGCCGACAGCTCTATCTGACCTTCTATCAGCTTGTTGATGGTATCCGTGTCGCCGTATGCGTATCCGGCGGACGCCATGACCGAAAGGTTGGCGTATGCGGGCTTTGTCGTAACGAAGTCGATGAAGGACTGCTGGTACTCGTAGACCGCAACATATATGAACGGACTTTCGAGATTAGCTTCCGAAACCATCGGACTCACGAAGCCGCCCTTGTTCCAGTACATCTTGTCCTTCTCGACCAGGGACTTCTTCGCCACACGCTGACAAGCGCAAGCATATAAGAGATCCTTGGCGGAATCATCATTCACATCAAAACACTCCTCAGCCTTCGTAGAGGTCTTGAGGAAGTCGCTGCTATCAATCCTACGCCAGCCCTTGAACACAAGCTTGTTCGAGCCGCCAGCGGCAATCGTGCTGCCAGCTATCGTCTTCGTGCTGGGGACATCCGGCACCGGCTTTATCTTATCCGGATCGGGAATATCCTTCTTGTACTCGACGGTATGAACTGCTTGCTCGGCCGCACCCTCGACATCACTGAACTCGTATGGAGCCCACTCGAACTGCTCTTCGGCGAAATCCTTGACAACATAGAACATGTATTCGACTCCGGATGCAGGCAGATAGAGGGCATAAAACTTAATTTTGCCATCCTTCTTATCCACATGGAAGTTCGGCTCATCATCATACGGATTGAACTTCGCAGCACCCTTAGTGTTGTACCTTCTCATATTGCCCTGTTCCTCTTTGAGCAAGTCCCAAGCCGCTTTGATTTTCCCATCATCCTCTTTCCCAGCGAAGCAATGTTCGGAAACGGCAGCAGGATCACTCATGTCATCGCTATCGCTATCGGAAGGATTGAACCATGCGTCAAGAAGCAAATACGTCTTTCCTCCCTCCAATCCCCATATGGGCGCGATTCCAGCGATATTCTCATCCTTGCGCAAATTGTCATGCTTCATTCTGATCGTATCACTGCCTCTATACTTGATATCCTCAACGGACAAGAGCTGACCTTCCTTTATAGTGCCGGAACACACAGGCTTGTTCCCCTTACTCTGAGGCTCATCCGACCAGAAGACATTGCCATCAGGAATCTTCTCATACTTGTCTCCGATAATATAGAACTCAACTTCAAAGGTCTTATCATATACGGCATACAAATTGTATACAGTATCTTCCTCATCATTCAGCATGATTTTGAGCTTATCCCTATTATCCTCGTCTATGCCATCGAAATCAATAGAGAAATCAATAGACTTGGGATCACTATTCGGATCCGCAACCAAATTCGCAGCAGAATCAACAATCAGCTTAAGCTTATCATTGCCATGCGACTTTCTGCGCTTGATTCCAGAAAACCAATCTGTCTTTTCGGCAACATTCCACATCCAAGAGAATTCATATGTGCCCACACGAGGCTTAGAATCCTTCCCAGACCCCTCCATCGCATTAAGCGTAACAGTCGCTTCAGACATATCGGGAACAGATACATAAGCACAGGGATCGCTCAATTTCACGCTATCCGTAACCTCGCTGATCTTCTCCCATTCGAGTTCGGTCGGATCCTCCCCTTCCTTGCCAGCCTTAGGCACATAGTACGTAACCGTATATTGCTTCTTGCTCTGCAGACAAACGCCGTAGAACTCAACGCAGGATTCCTCTTTATTCACATGCAAATCATCAGATTCCGGACTAAATGTGACACTACGCGGCGCCTTATATTTGTTATCATTGTCCTCATCGTTGAAATTCCACAACTTTTCGAAGTCGGATTTTGTCGATTCGGTGAATTTGGTGAAAACAAACTTGAAGAATGCGGAATTCAAGTTCAAGCAGTTAAGCGTCTGATCCTTCGGATCCGGATTATACCAGCATCCTGAAAATTCATACTTGTTTCCTCCGGTCAGATCCCACTGAGGATTAAGCAATGTAGAATCCAAGCCGCTTATAATGCTGCCGAGCGTCTTGCCATCCATAGACAAATCCTTGTACGATATTGTCTGTCCGGGCTTTATCGGAGCCTCAAACACGGTATCCCAATCCTTGGGCTGAATAGTCTTTGGAATACGATCGGATTTGAAAAGCTTGAACTTGACGGTATAGATCTTGTCGTATATCGCATAAAGCTTATATACGGTTTCAGTCGCATCCTCATCAAGCATGAGCGCCAACTTGTCATTATCGCCATCGACAAGACCGTTGACTACGCTATGCTCCTTTTCCAAGATGCTGGAATCAAGCTCATATCCAAGAGAAGAGGACTCGAACCAAAGCGAAGCCTTATCGAAATCACCATGATCCGCATAGCCTTCCTTCTCATCAGCGCCCTTCCTAACATACCAGGCATTCGCAAACTCGTACTTGCCTCTGAACTCAAAGCTCTCGTCCGTCAGATCGACTTTCGCTTTGTCGAATTCGGAAGGAAGCTTGATATCAAACGGCTTGTCCTCGGCTACTTCCTCCTTCGAGACTATCTTGCTCCACTTAGCATCAGACGGCGCCTTGACTTCCTCCCACTGGATCTTGCCTTCAGATATTTTGGAAACCACATAGAACCTGACCTCATAGGACTTGTTCGGATCGTATATGGCATAGAAGCAATATGTCGCACGATTCGAGTTCGCCTGGGTCTTGACCTTCGACTGTTTGAAATCATCGTATGTAAAGGTCTCTCCCTTGTTGGCAATCGCCGGATCACCGGTCTTCAGTATGTCGGTCGGCGCATCGGCATTATCCTTTATAAGAAGCCAATCTCCGGAGAAAGAATATCTTCCATCCAAAAGACTAAGAGCAGCGGCATCATTATTAACAGCATTTTCATACTCGGTTCTAAAGCCGCCATCATTATCTATGACATACGCATCCGCCTGAAGAGGAACACCGGTTTTCTTGTAGAACTCAACCCACTTTCCGCTGTCGGTCTTATCATTCTCATACTGATAGACATACCATATGAATGTCATCTCGGAAGCCTGATAGGCCGCATAAACATATGTAGGCGCGGTTATCGCAGGACGATCCCCAAGTTCGCTAGTCGCATAAGTTGGGATGTTATCCTCAGCGCCCTTTATGATCTTGGCGCTATCTATGCCGAACACATTCGATCCACCGAAAGGAGCAAGATTGGATACTATCCACTTGCCGACATACGACATAAGCGAAGAACCGCTTGCATTTTTATCCGATGAAGGAAGATTATATCCCTTTATCTCAGGGAACGGGCTTCCATAGTTCACCCAATAGCCTTCGCCAAGCTGCGACCACGCCGAGAAGTTGTAGTCATACACATAATATCCGACAAAAAGCTTCAGGGTATACATCGCATAAAACTTCATATCCGAAACTTCGATCTTTCCATCTTCCGTAACCCATTGCCCATCAGAAATCAACGGCACATCGTTTCCGCCAGCCTTCAAAGTATCAAGCCAATTGCTGCCGGTAAGAGGCTTGGCAAGAGCGCCATTCTCTCCGGTGCTGATTTTCCCGAATTTCTGCTTGACAAAATCAAAACGCCCGAAATAGTCATCAGCATAATAGCCCTCGGAAAGATCCGATTTGTTTCTCGGAATTCCAGCGAACTCAGGAAGAGCGGGCAGACTTGACCACCTGCCATCGAAATCGATTCGAACGCCATTGGACTGATGAACCGCATAATTACACTCCGCAGGATTAATCTTAAGCTCACCTTCTGCCTTGGCCCCGTAATAGACAACGCCACTTGCACCATCCCACGGCAACCACTTATTTCCAATCCATTCCTTATATTTGGAATCAAAATCGGCCAGCTCGCCCAATTTTGTCTCAATTCCGTATTTATTAAGGTAATCATTGCCCAACACGAAAAATCTAGCACTATTGGCATAAACCTTATTCTTTTCTACTGGCACCGGAGTAGGACCAGGAGTAGGAGTAGGCGTCGGATCCGGATCGGGATGAAGGAGATATCCGGCAAGTCCAGCGAGCGGAACCGCAGGAAGAAGAAGATTCTTCCAGTCGAAGTTTCCGTCAAATGAACCCATCTCTCCCTGAATGTCAAGTATGAAATGCGTTCCGCTTGGAACAAATTTCGGATCTTTAGGATCATTCTTCTCATCCTTATTCATCTCATGCCATGTGTCCTTGCCCTTCTTAGGATAAATCACCCCAATCTGCTTGGAACTAGTAGCGGCTTCTTTTGCCCATGAAAGAAGGTTGCCCTGACCGTTATCGGTAATGTAGAGAAAATCATCAACCGGAGGCGTGTTCGCATCGCTAGTAGGAAGATAGACCTTACGCCATCCAATCACACCTGCCATTTCAAATCCGCCGGATTTAGGCAAAGGATATTTTTCATAAGGGTCTTTACCATCAACCTTCTCACTCTTAAGGTATTTGAGCCTAGGCTCCTGTCTTGCCAAATCAAACACCCTTGGATCGGACATATTGAACTTCTTACGCACATTATCGACCACCGCGCCAAGAGCCGCCTCATACCCGGTAATAACCTCTCTAGTGTTCTTTCCAGCAATCATCATGACTTCCGGATTGCCGGAAGCCACATCCTGCGCGGAACTCGCAGAAGGCTCGGCCTGCCTTTTGAAGAGGGGTATGTAATACACCTTGAACAAATCATCTGAGCATAGGACGATATCAAAATCCACCCCGTGTCCAGCAAGCAGCCCATCGTTATCATCGCGCTGTTTCTGAAGATTTATATCGGCTTTGCTCGCCGCTTCCGGATTATCTGAAAAAGTGGACTTGAAATACTGCTCGAGATCATATTTGCAATCCACTATCTCGCCTGTCTTCTGATCCTCAACTCTGATCTTAATTTCTTTACAATATGCAGGTTTCATCTAAACATCTCCTCCCAACATCATGTCAAGTCCACATACACGGAAAACTATCAGGCCTACGCCCCTACGACGTTCCCTCGCAATTGCTTTCATCATTTCTTATCTTTTGCCTTTTCCATGTAAAGGCGATGCATAGCCTCAAGCTCAGGACTACGATAAACCTCAGAACTGCCCTTGCCTTTATATGTCGATATAAACGCAAAGGAATAATTCTTCACATTTTCAAAAAAATCCTTATTTATCCCGCCTGAATTTATGCTCCCAATGATTCCCTCCGCTATGCTACCTTCATCAATCCTGATCCATTTGCTAAAACACGGAGTACATGTTGAATATTTGTAATATTTTTTCACTCCGCCCTTTTTCCTAGTGCGATCCTCATTCTCGATATAGTCCTTAGCAGATGCTATGTTGCCATGCTCATCCGTAGAATACGCATAGCACGCAATCTTCCAAGTTCCGCTGACTTTTGGCTCATTGGGCTTATCCGGATTTCTCTCATATTTGTATTTCAGAATATTATCCTTATCAGCATTCTTACTGTAAGCATCAGATCCCTTGAGATAACCGGCAAGCTTGCACCTTCCAATCCTGGAATCCTCAATATAAAGCATCCCCTCGTTTTCAGGAACATCATTCAAGAGATTCCGATATTTTTCTGATTTGGACGCACAACTCGTCAGCGTCCAAAGAGAATTGCCATATACACTAACATTACCAGACATGCTTTTAAACGCTGACGTCTCACCGTACACATCATCCTCAAAAATCGGAAAAATTCCATCATTGACATTTTTTATGTTTTGCTTGCGTTCCGCTGAAAAACCCTTCTCTGAATCCATTTTACTAACATCCACAACGCTTCTACAGAACAAAAACACCGGCAAACTGCGGACAACTTTGTAAATCACATAAACATCCGCTCCCTTTTTGGCATCCGGATCCTTAAATCTGCTCTTCGGATTCAGCAATCCGGAAACAGCACTCGGCGCCCTATTGTCACCTTTTACAACGCTGAATTTAGCATAATTCTCCGCAGTGAACTTATCTGCGCTCTTATCTGCGCTCTTATCTGCGCTACCCACATCATACGCAGGCTTAATCGTGGTAACATTCAACTGATCCACGGCATTGCTTTCCGAATTGAAAACACCAGCTGCCGAAACAGTGAACTTCACAACACCCGGAACTTCAAAATAATCGCCAGCTCCGGCAATCGACACCGTACTACCTTTAGCAGTAGCCTTACCAAGGCTGGCAGGAACATTAACATAGTAACTCTTGCTAGTGAAGAGAGGCGCCAACTCGCTACTGTGCGCTTTGACAATCTCGCCCCACGAATTCGTGGTCTTGGATTTTGTAAGCTCGATCACCTTATCATACGCAGGCGCTATCACGTTGCGATCCCCAACCGCATAAGCCTTCCCCGGAAATGTTTTGCCATCATCAAGATTCAGACAATGAACCCTGACAACGAAACTCTCACCATCTTCAGGAGCAGAATACGAAAAGATGATTTTCCAAACCACATCAACCGCCTTTCCTTTCCCAGCAGCCTTAAGATTCGCCTTGTATGTGGCCTCAACAAAAAGATCCTTCAGCTTAGCGCGGACCTCCTGCCACTTCGCACCGGCATCCTGCAACCCTTTCTGCTGTTCGACATAAGCCTTCAAGCCATCCACCACCCCATTCTCCTCCGGCGTCAAAAGCGTCGTATCGGACGGCACCAGAGAAACCGATTCAGGCGCATACATGCGAGCGCCTTTGAACTCCTCATCTATCAAGGCGAGAACCGCCTTCACATCATCCTCTGTCAGCTGTATCCTACAAGTTACAGTCTGATTCTCCAAATTGCCTTGAGACTTGCGACCAGTTAAGACCGCCTGAACGCCCTTATCAAGCCTTATGGTTTTACCATTGCCTATGTACTCCTTACCGCGACGCAAAACATTTATCTCTATGATCTTGCGCACTGCCAAATTGCATACTTCTGGAGTTTCCTCTTCATCATCCGGACCGGTCTTGCTAGTTATCTCAAGGCGACGAGGCTTCTTCGGCTCCACATCCTTTGGTGGATTACCCTTGTTGAGGTTCACCTTCTTGCCCTTAATGGATATCTTATCCTTCGCTTCTATAGTGAGACCGTCCGGATCATTCCCTCCTGCGGTATTTATATCCAACAATCCTTTATTGGTTCCAAACAGAAAGGAATTATCCTTGTTATTGATTTCAAGGTTGTTTTTGACACGGATATTTATCTTCTTGGCCGTAACTGAAAAAGTATTGACTTTGATGTCAAGGTTGCCTTCCCACTCATCAAACATAAAATAGCTTGTGAGCTTGTTCTTCTTTTTGGCATCATCCTTTTTCTTCGGCATCCTGTAAAAACCGAAAACACCTTTCAGCTCATCACGAATGAATGTGGTCCCCGCCTTGGTCCTATAATACGGCGTATTCGCAAGCGCCTGCATCTCTTCGGGCTTGCCCTTCCCGTTGTCCTTATCAGAACCGAGATGCTTCATGTTGTATTTATACTTCTTAGCAATCGAATACGAAAGCCTATCAAGCTGCGGAGGCATGAGCTGCTTGTTCCAGAAATTTCCTATAACAATATGCTGCGAAAATCCAGGAAAACCATCCTCTACAGCCAAAACAATCACAAGGCTTCCGACCTCAGGCAAATGATGAAAACCATAGCCTTGGGTATCATTCTTAGCCGATTCCTTTGGCGCCGTCGTATCATATCCAACCAAATCGGTCAGATATGGAAGCCATACTTTTCCCTCTTCGGTATCAATATTGCCAAATTTCTCCTCATGCGCCGTGTAATCAACGCCATACGGAACGGCCTGCACTTGTATTTCATTGAAATGCGCAGGCTTGTCCGAATCATCGTAATTCTTCGTTACTACGGCAAAATACGCATACGAACCATCCCCATACTCATATACATTGAATGGCTTTTTATTCTTTGACATTCAAAATACCTCCAAAAACATCTCAAAACCTGAGAAAGCAAATCCCTTCCCGCTGCTTTTCATAGGCATTCCTATTTTTTCTGATCGATTATAAGACACTGCTGTCTGGTAATCGAGTCATTATAGCAAATGTTGTTATTACCTTGCAAAGCCACAGCCTTGCCCTCACAGAAAACGCTCGTGGAAGCACCCTGATCGGTAATCGCATTATCAACCACCACTTTACTTCCGGCAATAGCATCGCTCAGCATGTAGAACTCGGTTGCGCTCATAGGCATGAAAGTAAGCCAAGCCGGAACAACACCTGCCGCATTTGCCATGACATTCATATCCTGGGGTTTGCCTTCAGTGTTTTGCGACTGGATCGGCATCATAGCAGGCCATGGGGCACCAGTAGTTGGAAGAGTCTTAAGCTGCGCCTGCATAGGAGGAACAGCATCGGAATCCTGCTTGAACTTATGCTCTATTTCGATCTTATCCCCTACTACTGCCAACGGATCGCCCTTGCATCCGGTTCGCTTAACCTGAAGATCATCCTTTTTAACTATCTTAGCCTTTCCGTCCTCAAGTTTCACATTGAGCTGCGGCAAAGTAACCATACTGATAGCAGGAGCCACAGTCGGAACAGGAGGAACAGAAGTAGAGTTATATTGCGCCTGTCCCTTGCAGAAAAGGTTTCCAGGCTGATGGACGCACCCTACAGCCTGGGGATTTATCGACTTGACAGGAACTCCGCCAAATGCAGGACAGCACCCTTGAACCTTCAATTCCTTCGGATCGCACTGGAAGTCCAGCTTCTTGTCATCAGTCTGACCATCAGCGGACATCATATTGACCTCACCCTTACTAGCGGTAATAAAGACCTTGCCCCCATTATCCTCAACGACTTTGACATTCAGAGGACCAATCTTCTGCGTTACGGTAAAAGCGCTTTTACATTTAAAGATATACACGAACTCCTTATCATCACCATCTTTAATGGAATCAAGCTCCTTCTTATCGAAATCCGCAAAACCCAATTTGAATTTCTTCGGTTTCTCTATCTTATCCTCATCAGCCATACGCAACCCCTTTCACCATTAACTATAATAAAATATTTCGTTTCAGACAAAATGCGAAATATCATCGGCCAAAATGCAATATCCTATTTCTTCTTATTCTTTTCCTGTATAGAGTCAAGCATACCCTGCTGCATGTTTATTTCGTTAGATCCGACTTTCTCCGACTTATTAAGATCTACAGCTCCGCCTTTTTCATCAGTCAGAATACCATCGCCGTTAACATTCTTACGTATATACAAACCATCAGTGAGCTTCTCCGCGTTTTTCATATCGGTTTTTTCCCTCTGCTGCTTTATAACGGGGTTTTGCTCAAACTTTTCCGATGACTTGCCGGTGCTATCGTTCTTCTTGCCGTTGCCGGCCTTATTGGCAGTGCTGTTAGACTTGCCTGCGCCGTTGCCGGCCTTATTGGCAGTGCTGTTAGACTTGCCTGCGCCGGTGCCGGCCTTATTGGCAGTGCTGTTAGACTTGCCTGCGCCGGTGTTGCCGGTCTTATTGGCAGTGCCAGACTTGCCTGTGCCGGTGTTGCCGGACTTGCCAGACTTATTACCGCCATTGTTCCCTTCATCATCAAATGATTCCGAAAATGATTCGTTCATTTCATCAATAAGCTGGCCATCATTCCCATCATAAATGCTTTCTTTCTTGGTCTTCCTCACATTCGTTTTACCATTCTTAGTTTTCTTGGTCGTGGTAGTTTCCGTGACTTTGACTGTCTTAGTGACTTCCCTACCCTCCTCATCATACTTCACATCCTGAACCACCTGACCCTCATTTGCCCATTCAGGATTCTCATCAGAATTAACTTCTTCTTCAACATTATTCTGATTAGGCTTATTGGAATCAGACTTGGGATGTTCATATGTAGCACTCTTAGGCCTATCCTTCTTACCCGACCCATTCTGGTCAGTCTGCTTGACATCCTCTTCACTCTTAGATTCGGCTTTCTTTTCAGAATCCATAGAATCAAGAATCGCCTGCTGCGTATCAGCTGTTTCCTTGTCGGGTTTGTCAAGATTTACAGCACCGCCATCCTTATCGACTGCTATAACTTCGCCATTGAGATTCGTGCGGCCCTGTATATTATCACTCCCAGTGCCAACAAGCTCCTCCTGCTGTTTGGTTTTATTATAAGCTTCCTCTATATGAGACGGAACCTCCTCTTCCTTCTTCTCGGGCTCTTTGGATTCGGGCTTATCTTCCTTCTTCTCGGGCTCCTTTTTTGGCTCCTCTTTCTTCTCGTCTTTCTTCTCGTCTTTCTTCTTCAGCTCCCTTTCCTCAGAACCGGCTTCCATATCAATGCCGTCCTTGCCCTCCGATTCTATCGTCATATTCTCATCGACAACCATCGTGAAGTTATTGCATTTCAGGATAAGACTTGACGTATTCTTACCCTCACCATCCGGATCTCCCGCATTGAACTTAATCAAATAAGGCTTATTCTCATCACCTTCCTTCTTTTTGACTTCCAGCTCATTATTGAACACGAACAACTGCTCGCCCTTCTCTTCCTCGCCCTCTTTTTTTGTCTCATCCTTACCATGCTGCACGAGTCCGAGGCCAACCATAGGACCAGTATGAGCTATATCATAAGTCTTAAAATCCTCATACTGCCACTGTATCGGCAAGCTATTGCACCTATCCGGAATGCACCCCAAAACTATGCCATCATCATATGCATTAGCAATAAAAGCGACCAAAACCCTTGTGCCAATACGAGGAACGTCCGACATTCCACTGCCAACATACTGCGGGCTCTTGTTGTTCTCGTCTAATTCGCCAAGCTCTCTACTAGCTTCCCTACGACGCGACCACCTCTTTATGTATGGCAGCCATCCCGAACGAACTCTTTTTCCAAAGCCGAACATGAAATCGACTCTGACCTTGCCAAGAGTAAAGGATGAAGCAGACTCAGCATCTTTTCCACTCTTATCTCCATTTAATGTTGGCGCAACCTGAGAAATAGTGCCAATGGCAAATCTTGACATCGGCGGCAGCGCCTTATGATTATATCTCTGATGCTTGTGATCCAATTCGGACTTATAACTTCCCATTTCAACTTACCTCTTACGCCTGCTCAAAAAAAAGCCTAACAACAAAACCGCGGCAAACCCTATAATCACTTCTTATTATCCAGGCTGTCAAGAATCGCCTGCTGCGTTTCTTTAACTTCAGGATCAACATTGTCAGGATCTGCAGCGAAACCAGTTCTCCCATCAACCAATATGCCTTCGCCATTAACATTATTTTGTATAACAAGCGGATCACCGCCGCCAACAGCCGACTCCTTTTTCTCGGTTTCCTTAAGCGCGTCTTGTATATGAGACGGAACATCATCGTCCCCATTCTTGAGATCTCCAGACTTGTCATCAACCTTCTTTTCAGGTCCCTCGTTCTTCTTCTCCTCTTTCTTCTCCTCTTTCTTCTCGTCCTTCTTCTCATCCTTCTTCTCGTCCTTCTTCTCGTCCTTCTTCTCGGGCTCCTCCTCTTCCTTCTTCTCGGGCTCCTTCTCTTCCTTCTTCTCGGGCTCCTTCTCTTCCTTCTTCTCGGGCTCCTTCTCGTGCTCCTCGGATTCGGGCTTCTCTTCCTTCTTCTCGGGCTCCTTCTTTGGCTCGTCTTTCTTCTTGGCCTCTTCCTTCTTCTCGGGCTCCTTCTTTGGCTCGTCTTTCTTGACCTCTTCTTTCTTAGTCTCCTCAGACTCAGACTCATCTTTCGAGCTCTTGTTATCAGAGCTCACCTCAGAAGATTCAGAGGAATTCTCACCTTTTTTCGTTTTAAAATACTTGTTTCCATTCTCATCCGTCGTCTGATCACCAGACTCCACCTCACGTATGCGGAATGTTTTAGCATCATTACCGGTTCCATTGGAATAGGTTGTTCCATCCTTGATCAAATCCGCTTCCAGCTCTTTCTTCTCTTCCCCTGATACTATATTGCTTGGCTCAAGCGGCGCAGGGCTTTCAATGCCCTTTTCCATATCCTCTTTTGACATTTGAAGCCCGTAGTTAATCGTATCGGGAACGGACTGATCTACTACAACATCGTCACCATGTCCATTCTTTTTGGATTTAAGGGATTCCTGGAATTTCTTATGCTTTTCTTGCTTCGCTTCGCTTTCTTTCTTCCTTTTCTCTTCGTCATCCGCCACGCCTTTCTGATATTCGGCAGCATGCTTATCCCTTGACTTCTCCGCCAGCTCCCTACTCTTCTTCTCTGCCTCGTCCTTCTTTTGCTGAGAGCTAGCCGCAGCGACGGCTCGATCGCTCGCACGCTTCTTGCTGGCATCCTTCATTTTTTGCATTTTCGTTTCAGAAGTAGAAGAATTAAAGCCGGCCTTGCCCGAGCCATCCTTATTCAAATCTATCCTTTCTCCAAAAACCTTTATAACAGCATGTGAAGCGTTACCCTTTCCAGTCCATTCAAAATCATGAACAACCTTGACAACCACAAACCTTTGCGAAGAACCAGCCACATCAAACTCAAAGACATCCCCAGGCATCGGACTATTAAGAAATTTACTGCCTTTTGATTTCGGACAAACCTTGACGACAATAGTGTTTCTTGACATATAGCGCATGCGAATATGCCTTTCTGCCAATTTCTTCACAGTACCGAAATCACCCGCATGCTTTCTTGATTCGTTATCCTCATCGTAAAAATAATATGATGGAACATACACCTTCAACAAAGCTTTTTCAGACAACGCAGACGGCGAATCACATTGCGCTTCAGCCGATACCATATTCTGATCGACAATCTCCGGCTCTTCTTCCTTTTCCTCGCCGCCATTGGCACCAGACGCATCCTGCCCATTACCCTGCTTTTTCTCTTCCTTAGGTTTCTCATCATCCCCTTTGAAAGCATTGGACGATCTGGAATAGTCCTCTCCGTAAACTACGCATTTGCCATATGTTCCGCTTTCGTCATAACGATAAGCAGCCAATATGACATCCTTATTAGTCAGCAACTGAGGATCATACTTCTGTATATCACCTGCCGTACACGCGCTCTCGTTAGCCTGGATGAAACCAAGCGACATATCAATGTCATTTGCGTAGAAATAGCAACCGTTAAGCTCAGCCATCTCATTGCAATAATCAAAAAACGAACGATTATGCACCACAGTATTAGGTCTATAGACAAGGCTAAGAACACTGTCATCATCCTTGCCTTCGTTGTAAATGAACTTCCAATTCTTTCCGCTTTCGCCACCGGAATACGACTTGGCGTCAAAATTCCTTTTTCCTTCATCGTATGCGAAGAACTTCCGTCCGAACAACTTGCCCAAATTCTTATTATTAGGCACAAAAGTCCTCTTCACCATAGCATCGACATAGTACAATCCTTTAGCACCGAATTGAACAATCGCCTCATCGCCCTCAGAAACCTCCACATCCGCAGAAGCACGCATATCAGTCAAAATGCCTCTGAACACAAGATATGTCTCTTCCGATACGGTTCCATCATCAGAACTGCATGTCAGGTACACGTCAAAATAAACATACCTGTGAAAATTGGAGTTCATGGCATTGAAAACTGTCGCCGCAAAATTCCTGCGCTTAACACCGCCTCCCTGATTGCTAGGACATACCTTAAAGGACCCATCACATGACGAAATAGCTCCAACCTCATGGTTTATTTTCATGCTGCTTATATCAACATAGCTATAATCTTTGCTATCCTTTATGCCATTGTCTTCCGCATACTTCTCGAAGAGATTTACAATCCCCTTAGTGGTCCCTTTATCAAGAAATGCAGACAACCTTGCCCTATAATTCATTATCATATGCCTAGAACCTCATCATATCCGCTCGTTTAAATCAAATGCAGAAACCCTATATGCAGGTATCAGCCTGCTATCAGAGCTTCGGTGTCGAAGAGAGAGCGCCAGCTGGAGAAGCAGCGGAAGAATCGGAAGCCGCTTCAGTATCATCACCCAATTTCACATACTCGGAGAACACGGTTCTGGCAATCACCCTATAAGGTGTTCCATCAGGACCGAATTTGGTGAACTGGAGCTTGAGATCCTCCAAGACACACTTGAAATTCAAAGATCCCCAAGCAAAAAGCAGAACAGGATTGCTGGGACCTCCATCACCGGCCGATGACACCTCCATAAAGCTCTGAAGCGTATCCGTATATTTGGAAACATCCTCTCCGCTATCGGTCGTGTCAAAAAACAACTCAACCCTAAGCTGTCTCCTTCTTCCGGATGAGAACTGAACATAGCTGGTGCTTTTTCCAACCGCTGTCCTTTCCGAGTAAATCACCTGCTTGGACAAAACATACTCGCTCGGGTTAAACAATACTTCCAAAACCTCTCCTGTAGCCACATTCGTTATGTTGGCTTTCGTCAAATTAACTTCCATAGTCCACCATGCTCCTTTTTATTTTTCAGCAATTCAACAATCAGCTAAAAAGACCCTTGATGTCATTAAACAAGTCCTTGGCTATACCCAGCTTATCCTTCTTGTCGTCGCCATCGTCATCATCGTCCTTCTTGGACTTCTTCTTATCGCCATCCTTGTCCTTGGACTTCTTGTCGGACTTCTTGTCGGACTCCTTGTCGGACTTCTTGTCGGACTCCTTGTCGGACTTCTTGTCGGACTTCTTGTCGGACTCCTTGTCGGACTTCTTGTCGTCATCGTCATCGCCGCCAAGGACGCTTGATATGCTTGATATGGTATCTGATATGGTATCCATGACTTTTTCGACAGTACTCTTCTCTTCCTTCTTGTCGTCATCGTCATCCTTCTTATCATCATCCTTCTTGTCGTCGTCCTTCTTGTCGTCGTCCTTCTTGTCGTCGTCCTTCTTGTCGTCCTTCTTGTCGTCCTTCTTGTCGTCCTTCTTGTCGTCCTTCTTGTCGTCCTTCTTTCCGAATATGACCTGGGAGACCCCTAAGATCTTATCGAAAGTGGACTTCTCCTTCTTGTCATCGTCCTTCTTCTTGTCGTCCTTGTCGTCGTCGTCCTTCTTCTTGTCGTCCTTGTCGTCGTCGTCCTTCTTCTTGTCGTCCTTGTCGTCGTCGTCCTTCTTCTTGTCGTCTTTTTCGTCGCCGTCCTCGTCATCATCGCTAATGATGCTCTTGATGCTCTTGGCGGTATCAAAGAACTTATCTAAAGTGGACTTCTCCTTCTTGTCGTCGTCGTCCTTCTTGTCGTCCTTCTTTCCGAATATGACCTGGGAGACCCCAAAGATCTTATCGAAAGTGGACTTCTCCTTCTTGTCCTTCTTCTTATCGTCATCCTTGTCCTTGGACTTCTTGTCGGACTTCTTGTCGTCATCCTTGTCCTTGGACTTCTTGTCGGACTTCTTGTCGTCGTCTTTTTCGTCGTCGTCTTTTTCGTCCTTCTTGTCCTTCTTGTCCTTCTTGTCGTCGCCCTTTTCGTCTTTTTTGTCGTCGCCTTCCTCACCATCACTGCCAATCAAGTCGGACAGCATAGGAAGCGGACCATCTCCAAGAACATCATCATCCACATCACCAAGAGGAGAATCATCGGGGGCATCAAGAGGACTCTCCTGAACCGGCTCCTTATAATCCCCGGAATACTCGGAAAACAAGCATGTCGCAACCACTCTAAGCGGAATGCCTTCAGGGTTGAATTTCGTAAACCGCAATGTAAGATCTTCCAGAACGCAAACGAATTTCAGTGAGGCCCAATTGAAAATCAGAACCGGCTCCAACGGCTCGCCTTCATCTTTCGATGGCACCAAGTCCATGAACTTCTCTAGGACCTTTGTCTGCTCAGACACATCCTTGCCGGTATCCGTCGTATCAAAGAACAGCGTGACTTCCATCTGCCTTCTTCTGAGATTGGAAAACTCAACCGAGCTTGAATTCTCATACAATGCGGATCTCTCCGTATAGACAGCCTCCCTGGATAGCACATATTCACTAGGATTGAATGCGACAGTCAAACTCTCTCCTGTCGCCGTATTAGTGATAACAGCCTTCTGCAATTGAATTTCATTGCCTTTGGACTTATCCTTGCCACCGGCAAGCAAACTGAACGCACCGCCAAGCGGTGATGCTTTTGCCGCAGATGCGGCGGCGCCAACCGCCGCGCCCTTAAGACCTGCACCTGCAGATGCTACACTACCCAAACCAAAACCCATCTCATCGCTCCTCTAATTTAATGATCCGACAAACCGATTTGACGCTATAATCAGCCCTCTATCTCGAACCTATCAATGGCAAACTCAATGTTCTCAATAATAACGGCAGAGTTCTTGCCTTCCTTCTCCTTATTATTCGTCGGAAGATCCCACTTGACAGGCATCGCGCCAAAGATATTCCATCTCTTGACCTCTTTTCCCGCAAGACTCTTCATGATCAAAGACGCCGAGCGCTTTTTCACCTGCCCGCTGGATACCGTCTCCTGAAGCCACCCCAACAACGCATTATTGGAGCTGGTAACCCCGTTCGAAAGCCTAACGTTATCGTAATGCGTATTGCCATAGAACTTCCTTGTGGTGGTGTTCTCTCCTCCCTCTGCGATTTCTATCACATCGGTATGCACCGACAATCCGCTGCAATCCTCAAATGACGCGCATTCAATATCATCTATCTCAACAGAGAACACAAAAGTCTTCGAATCCTTTCCGTCCTTTCCGTTTCCGTCTTTTCCGTCTTTTCCGTCTTTTCCGCCTTTTCCTTTGCCGGATTTCTTATCGCTACCAAAACCGAAAAGGCTCTTGGCTTTGCCAAGCATCCCTGAACCCTTATCATACAGCCCCTTAGCCTTAGTCGCATACTCCGTCAGGTTTCCGCCAAGTGCCATAAGCGAATCCTTTGACTCGCTGAACTTGCCTTCATACAGATTCGTTCCGATCTTCGTCAACTCAGAAAACCTGCCCTTGCCCGCTTCCACAACACTGTTCTTAACCGACGAATATTTGCTAGAAACAGTTTTTGTCACAGATGTTGCAAAAGAAGAATTCTTAACCTTTGATGTAAGACTGCTGAAAATTGACATTTATAATCCCCCCCACCTATTATACTAATGCTTCATACTCCTAGTCTGCTACTATAAATTAAGCAAAACAAAACCAATAATCAAATTACAAACCTTCATCGCATCACGAAGCCTTGATATATTCATACCTGTCTATCGCAATCTCGATTTTCTCAACCAAATCCGTCGAAAACTTCCCATCGGCACATGCGCCGCCAACAGGAATATTCCAACCGACCGGAATCGCGCCATATATATTCCATCTGCCGACTTCATCACCCGCCAGACTCTTTAATATAAGAGAACACGATTTGCGAACGAGATTAGTCGATGTCAACGAGCCCTGAAGCCACTCAAGAAGATCATTTCCGGACTTGACCAAGCCATTGGATAAAACCACATTGCCGTATTTCGTATTCCCATAGAACTTAGGAGTTGTCGTATTCTCACCGCCAACAGGCACTTCAAGCACCTCATTCAGCAGAGACAACCCTTCGCATTTCTGAAAATTCGCGCACTCTATTCCATCTATCTCAAACGCAAATACAAACGTCTTGGTCTTAGATGCCGCTTCCTTGATCTTGCCTTTGGCCCCTTCCTTCTCATCCTTGGATTTTCCGGCCTTCAGCTTATCGCCTTCACGATCCTTATTCTCGCTTTTGCTATCATCGGCCTTATCGGATTCCTTATCGCTTTTAGATCCCTTTTTCTTCTTTGACTCCTTCTCATCATCATCCTTATCGGTATTCAAAAGATCCTTGGCCTTGCCATACAAGCTTTTTCCCTTATCATAAAGGCTATTCCCCTCGTTATAGAGGCTAAGTCCCTCGGATGCAAGACCTGATATGTCGCCGCTCTTCAGCTTGGAGCTTACGCTTCCAATAACAGACGACGCCTTGCTCTTGACCGCAGATGTTACGCTGCTGGACAAACTGCTTGCCATTCCAGAAACCATACTGCTCATACTGCTAAAGATACCCATCTCATCCTCCTGCACCCTGCTTTGCAAAATGCAAAACTCCTTAAATCGCCTACCGCTCTAATAATTTAAGAAAAATACGCCAAAACATCAAATCACTTGAGATTTATAATGGATTTGTCATAAATCGACGGAGCCTCGAATCCCAAAAACTGAAGAATCGTGGCAGCGCATGATGAAATGCCCAAGCCCTCATTCAGCTTGACATCATATTCTCCAGCATACATCGGATCATAAATCACAAACGGAACCGGATTGAGGGAATGGCTGGTTTTCGGAACAGGTGATCCGTCAGCATTGCGCTTCGGATTCCCAGCCTTATCATGCTCGATCATATCATCGCTATTGCCATGATCGGCGGTGATAATAAGAACACCGCCGACTTCCTCCACAGCCTTGCGGATTCTCTCGATCTGAAGATCCATGCCCTCAAGCGAACATTCCACAGCCTGAAAATCACCAGTGTGGCCAACCATGTCTCCGTTCGGGAAATTCAACTTTATGAACCTATAGTCGCCATTATGCAGCTTATCAATGACATAATCGGCGATTTCAGCGCATTTCATCCAAGGCCTCTGCTGAAAAGGAACATTATCGGATTTTATCTCCACATAATCCTCCAATTCCTTTGAGAACTTGCCAGACCTGTTTCCGTTGAAGAAATAGGTAACATGACCGAACTTCTGTGTTTCGGATATCGAAAGCTGGCGAACACCCGAATTGCAAAGCGCCTCGGGAAAAGTATCGGTTATCAGAGGCGGATTGACGAGGAACCGATGAGGAATATGCAAATCGCCATCTGCCTCCATCATCCCAGCATACATCACCTTCGGGAAACGCACCCTATCAAACTCCTTGAATTTCTCCTCCTCGAAAGCGCGGGAAATCTCTATCGCCCTATCGCCTCTGAAGTTGAAAAGGATCACGCTGTCGCCATCATTTATAGTTCCACACGGCTTTCCGTCCTTACCCAAAACCACGAACGGATCAAGATACTGATCGACCGGATTCGTCTCCTTGCGGTATGTATCTATAGCCTCGCTAGCGCTTGAAAATCCGCGAGCCTCACCCAGAACATGCGTTTTCCAACCAAGCGCAACCATGCCCCAATCAGCATTATACCTGTCCATCGTTATCTTCATCCTTCCGCCGCCGGATGCGATTGAAATATCAAAATCCTCGCTCCTCAGACCGTCTATGAACTTTTCAAGCGGGAGTATATAGTCAAGAGCGCTCCTTTCGCCGACATCCCTGCCATCGAGCAGGGCATGAATGCGCACTCTCCTGATACCGATTTCCTTTGCCTTGGAAATCATCTTGTACAAATGCGAAACATTGGAATGAACATTCCCATCGCTGACAAGTCCCAGAAAATGAAGAACCGAATCGTTATTCCTGACATTGCTGCAAAGAAGATCCCATGTCTTCCCATTGAAAACCCCGCCGCCTTCTATCGCCTGATCCACAAGCTTCGCACCCTGCGCAAACACCCTACCGGCACCGAAAGCATTATGACCGACCTCACTGTTTCCCATGTCAGCGTCAGACGGCAGTCCGACCGCCGTACCGTGAGCCTTGAGCAATGTATGCGGACACTTCTCCATCAACGACTTGAGGCACCTCATGTCCGCTGCGGCCACAGCATCACCATCCGAATACTTTCCTATGCCGACTCCGTCCATTATGCAAAAGACCACCGGGCCCTGCCTTTTTATCCTATTTGAAACCTTAAGCTTATCCATATGTAAATCCCTCTCGTTCGCAAATGACGGCAGCAGAATCACAAGCCGTCATCATGCCCTAACCTGCAAAAGCGCTTTCAAGCAACAAGACCCCCAAAAGCGCCATACGCTGATATTGTTATTATCCATTTTTCACAACGTATTTCAAAAAAAAGCTGTCTGCCCGAAGACAAACAGCCCTTCAAAAACCAGGGTTCCAAAAGCCCCCAATTCAAAAACAAATCCAATAAACTTAAACCTCAGGGATATTAGGGAAGCTCGAAGTAAGTTTCGTTCGTGATATCCCGCGAAGTATGACCTCCCGTATCGCCATCATCATTCTCGTATCGGAATACGCCCTGATCAATATCCTCAAAATAATCCGAAACCTTTACGATCAGCGTCCCATACCAAATATGAGCCACCATCTTATCCCCGTTATCGAATTCACCGTCCTTATATTTTCTTTTCTTGGTTATATCACCCTTATCCGAATGATCAGCATCCAGTTTCTCATGCTTTCTCATCCAATGATACAAAGCGCGAACCCAATTCTTTTTAACCGGTCGCCCTTCCTTGTCAAAACGCCATGCGGTCTTACCCACATACATCGACCTGAAAACACGATTGCTGTCACCACCGACACCGGCTTCCACATAATAAGGAATCTCATATGCGAAATCCGGATACGCATCGAATTTCATTTCAGTTTCCGAAAGGACTTTCTCCGCGGAATCATCCAAATGCCCTCCGCAAGAATGAATATAGTCAAGAACATCCTTTCCTGTTATTCCATCTCCCGGAACAGCGAACCTGTCCTCATCAACAAAATTCCGACCGATGACGGAATCGTCAATAGTGTGCGCCTTCATCCAGCAACGCGCCTCATAGCGATTCGCATCACACATCTTTCCTGCGAAAATAGCGCAAGGATATGCATCGTACTTCCTGACCATATATCTTTTTTCAGTCTTGAAAAGCGAACTGAACGGAACCCATGACCACGTACCGATCTTAGGCTGCTTATCGAACACATTCTGCGTACCGAATATGCCGGAGCCTATATCATAGTTCGCGCTATCAACCTGTTCGCTGGTAAAATACCTTTTCTCCTCATCGCTATCTTCGTCATTAGCCATAGCACATATCGGCGCATCGGAATGCGTCGTCCTATTCTTCAGCCAATCGGTAAAAGCGCTTCCACCCTCCATTCTGTACTGATCGCTTATCTTATGTTTCGCTACCCAACGCTTGAACTGAACACGAACCTCATCCAGATCCTTGCTTGCGCCTATGTCATCATCTTCCTTATGAGCAGGATCAAGCGGAGCATCCGACTCCATCCTTCGCTTGACACGCGATGCCAAAAACTTAGCAGGAGGATATTCATCATATTTTCCAAAGCCAAAAGCATCCTCATAGTATGTGCCAGCACCGTAGCGCCCATTAGGAATTTTTCTCCTCAATTTCGCTTTGAAAGCGGTCTTCTCATAGGTATCCTTGAATTTCCACCGCTTATCCTCAATTTCTTCGGGATATTCAGCATTCTCACTGTCAACAGGAATTCCAAATCCAGCCCTGAAAATCCGTTCTCCCGACACAAAACGCCGACGAATCAATACATAGTCATACAGCATTGTAAATGTCTTATTCGTCTTATCCGAGGAATTCACATTGGAATACGGAGCCTCCCCTTTCTGCTCCTTGAAATCCGCAAAATCATTGCCGAAAAAGCTGAAAAGACCACCTTTGCCATCAAATATGCTGCTAGCCTTGCTGCGCTTGTCCATCATCTTATCAAACGCTTCACGCTTTATCTTAGCCTCATCAGCCGGTTTGCCAAACGATTTTACGAATTCGGAATATCTCACCCTCTTATAGTTACAGGTTCCGGCTTTACTAGTCGGCCATATGGCATAGGTTTCGAAATCGTATACTATATCGAATTTCCTGTCGATTGAAGCGCCATTAGCATCAGCATCCTTAACAATCTGCCTGTCAGCCGGAATAAAATCCCTATCAGAAGCAGAGGCAGACATATCAACAACCCTGGTAAGATCATCATAGCTTATGCGCCCCCTGACCAGCAACGGATCGGCGCGATCCTGATCATCTCCAGCGTAATCACCATAAACATCCCCCAGCTGCGCATCCTTCGAATCTGCTGCTTTTTTCAATTCAATTACACGTTCCGCCAAATCCTGGGAAACTTGAACCCTTGACCCTCCGGAAGTCTCATACTGAGATAATACCGGAATACAAAGTTCACGGATAAGCGCCGCCTCATCAAGATTTGTTCCCCCATCTTCCGCTTCACCAGTACCGAACTCGGCAGGAAGGTTCTCCCACCCGGAAAACACCGGCGGACGAGCTGTAGTGCGATAAAACTTTACGGAATCATCAGCTTCAGCATTCACTCCACCATTCAGATCAGGCCCATTACCGGATCCATCATTAGGATTACTGTCTTTCAACGGCATAACAAACTCCTTTTCCTTCAATCATGTCATTCCCATAAAACCGGCTCATCAAAAAAAGCAATCAACTACCACTTTTACTTTCTTTGCGGATGCCAATTCCATCAGCGCCTGTATGAACACCCAATTCAAAGAACTTAACCTTCTTTGTTTCTGATTTCTCTTTGAATTCATCCTTATTGGGATCCGGCTTCTCGTATTTAAACACTTTCACTTCCATTTCCTCAGGTTTGGCATCAACATATTCTCCCAATCGAACTTCAAATTTCTTGTCTTCCTTGTCCTTGTCCTCTGGCTTGAATTCCGACTTTTTCCACTTAACCAGCATATCAAAGGCTGCATTATTCTTATAAACGCTCCTGTCATCAGTAACAAAAGTACAAGCATCTTTGACATTTTCATTCACATCCTTCAAGAACAGCAGCTTTTCATTATCAAGCTCCGGCTTCATCTTGAGCATGTTCTCATATTCCGCATCACTACTGGTGCATTCCTTGACGGCCCACAGCTTATTCTTCGCAACATTCACAGACCCATCATCACTTCCGGCATTCAAGGTTTTACGTCTATCATCGCTTCCATTGTTTTTTTTCTTATCATCCTTAGACTTAGGTTTGGAATACAAATCCTTACTGAATACCAAGTACTCATAACTCCCCAGCTTCTCCCGAACCTCAGAATCCAACTTACCCTTATCCGCCCCAACGACATCCGACAACCTCCTCGAGAACATGATGAGCGGAATATATTTTGAAACAGAATACCTGACATACACATGATATTTCTTATCAGGATCATCAGAAGGGCTTCCAAATGTGTAATTGCCATCTACAAGATCCACATCCGATTGCAAGGCATTAAGATCTTTCCCATCATCATTCTTCGCAAAATTGAAGTTCGCCAGGCTCTTGGCCTTCTGCTCGATTATCCCATCTATCTTATCCTCATCTATCTTATCCCAATCACCATCATACTTGATCTCAGCAACCGACAACTGCTCAACAGTTTCCGCATACTGCCCATCAACCCCGGAAGCGCATGGAAAGACCTCATATTTGATAATCCCAGGTTTGCCATTGTTGAAAGTTTCCCTGCCTACGGAAACATCCGACTCCCCCTTCAAGGATTTTAGTATGTCAGCATAATAGAACTTGCGTGAAAACACATTGTGTTCTACAAGCTTTTCTCTCATACTACTTTTTTCGCAGATATCCTTCCACGAATCTCCAGCCTCTATATCAATGGTAAAGTAATCACTGCCGCCATAGTTCGGCTGCAGATATCTATCGCCCTTACCAACCTTCGTAAGCCCGATCTCTTTACCAACCCGACTGGCACGAGTCTTGAACGGTTTTTCCTGATTAAGGTAATGAACATAGAGCATGGCTTTGGGGGTCTTCGCATCCTTATTGATCATGAATGTAATCGTTCTCACGAGCTCGATAACCGCAAGAGGAACATGATCAAACACATCGAAACTGTATTTTGCAGTAACACCAGTCGCCTCCGGATCCTTAAGCTTGTCATCTGGGATCACAGGTTCAGGAGCAAGCTTGGCTTTCTTATGCGAATATTCGCAACGGAATCCGAACGACTCAACCTTAAACATCGGATTTTTACCATAAGGTGCTAGAACCCTATTGATCTCGTCCTTCGTCAACGACAGATCCATCTCCTCATTTTCAAATGTGGTATCGCCATTCTTTTTTATTCCGGCATACATCTTCATATTCTTGCTCAATCGGATTATCTTACTTTTTTCCTTACCTACATAATCCCCAATCGCACCGCCTTTAGGCACATCCTCTCCACACCTCAGCACATTAATCTCTACAACACCCCTGATGAGACACCATACACAGTCCTCATCCGATATGGTTATGCCATTAACAACCTTGGTTTCCTTCTCTTTTACCTTAAGCTCCTTAATCTTAGCTTCAAGATCGACCTTGGGCGCCTCATCGTTCATCGTGATCGATTTGGCTTTGAGAGTAAGAAACGCATTTCCTACGACATTAATGCCGTCCTCATCAGATATGAAGGTTCCCTTTTTCTTCGCCGATATCAGCGAACCCTTGTTCTTATCCTCATCCTTTTCATTCTTGTCACCAACCTGAATCGTAAAAGATTCCTCGGCATGCATCTTCACATTATTCGCCGCCATGGTGAAATTCGTCACCTTGACATCGACATTGCCGGTGTTGGTATTGAGAAGCATGTACTTCAGATCCTTATCCAGATCATCATCTTCCACCTTCTCTTTCTGAGGATTGCGATAGAATCCGAATATGCCATTGAAATTATCAAAAACAATATTGGTATTGGCCTTGGTCTTGAAATATGTGGTATTCGCAATCTTGGACACATATCCTTCCTTGGAAGGATCGGCTATGCTCTCATTCGTAACCTCTACAGCGCCATCAGCGAAATTGCCGGAATCATATTTCAGCCCTTCAAGTTTCGGAGCCTTCACATCCGCATTCCAGAAATTTCCCAGAACCACATGCTGATAGCTGCTCGCATGACCACTTCTCATCGCAAGCACGACAACTATGCTTCCGACTTCAGGCAAGCTGTGAATTCCATAGCCCGGAACATTATTGTTGTCATCCTTGAAGAAGCTACCGGTTCCTACTATATCGGAAACGTAAGGCACCCACATCTTGCCGGCATCCGAATTGACCGAATCCTTGCCCTCAGGGTAATCCGTGGCAAATGGAATAGCCTGTATCTGAATCTCATTGAAATGCGTCGGGTTATCACTGGTATCGCAGTTTTTGACAACGACCGCATAATAGCAATACGCCCCATCACCATAATTAAATACATCGAACGGCATCCTAACCTCACTCCTCCGGCGAAATCAAAAAAACGCGTAACAATCGCTAGATAAAATTTGCTAATTAATATTAATGTTTATTTTTTCATTTGGCAAATATTGCGGATGCGGCGCAAAAAAAACGGAGATGCGACCGCAAAAGCCTCCGGAAACGGATTTTCCCTGGAAAAATCCGGCATCCACACCCGCTCGTTATCACACTTGTCCTGAATCCAACCGCGCTCTATGCCGAATGTGCTCATAGCCCTTTTGGCACGCCTTATGTCCTTGGCGGATACGCCCGAATGCGAATCGGACGACAAGCCGGAGCCATCCGCATCTCCGCTCATATCATCCACGTCCATGTATTGCGTCATAAGAGAGAACATGCACCTATCCTTATATGGCGCGAAATCCCTTATGACGCCTATGGTGGAATCGACATGATCGGGAACCATAAGATGCCTGACTATTATTTCAGGCTTGAATCCGGATGGCAAATAAAAGGCGGATGCCTTTTCAATCAGATGAGCAAACGATTCGCGCTCCGCATCGGCATACCCGCTTGATCCGAAAAATTCCGCCGCTACCGCCGCATCATGGGTCTTGCAATCCCATAGCCATATGTCAATATAGGGAATCAGCTCATCTATGGCATCTGCGGAAATCCAACCGGACGTATTATGAACAAAAGGAAGATCAAAACCGCTTTGACGAAGCCGCCGACAGACCTTGACAACCAGCGGAGTGAAATGCTCGGCAGTAACAAAGCTTATGGAATGCGCGCCCATTCCACGCAAATCCCAGGCCAGTTCGCATAGCGTCTCGACATCGGCTTCAAGGCATGTCACATTTCCCATGCCGCCTGAAGCAGCGGACATCGGTCGCAAGCCGGAGCTTATCTGCCGATTCTGACATGTCGGACACCCGAGAGAGCATCCCCTGAAGAAAAACATCCCCGAACCGTTCTCGCCGGACACTGGAGGTTCCTCGCCTTTGTGAAGACCCGACCACGCCAGATATGCGATTTCGCTTTCTCCGCAAAAGCCTCTCTGAAAACCGCCATCCGACCCGACACGCCTATCCGCACCGCATTGGCGGGGGCACATCCGACATTCCTGATACGAAACGCTCATCGGAAGCAACCTGCCTCGAAGAATTCAATGGCGCGCCTTTTATCGATTTCCGTCTGGGCCTTGACTTCCTCAAGGCTTGCGAACTTCATTATGCCCCTGAGGAAAGCATAAATTTCCAAACGAACGGTTTTTCCGTATATATCCTGATCAAAATCGAAGATATTGGTCTCAATGCCTGCGTTTCCGCTACTCTCGACAGTAGGTTTCGCACCTATATTAGTAATCGAGCGATAACGGATTCCATCAACCTCAATGATTGTGGCATATACCCCGTATTCTATCGCAAGCTCCTGCGCCGGAAAATCAATATTTGCAGTCGGCAAACCTACCGTATGTCCAAGTCCGCGCCCATGCGCAACCACACCCTGAGCAACCGCAACGATGCCGCTTTTATCGAACGATCCCACGCCCGACATATCAGCTACCCCACTGAGACGATGAATCGCCCGACCATCCGGAAGCCAATTTCCCGGTTATCTCACTCAATCTCATATCGCAGCTGATCTTATCAATAGCCGCGCAGGCAATCTTATAGAGCTGCGAGCCTTCCGTATAATCCGCAGGAGCAAAATAGCTTATGCGCCTCTCGCAAAGAAGCTTTTCGACCTTAGGCCTGCTGCCATGCGCAGGGTCATAAACCCCTATCGAAAACCCTCCGCTTCCATTTACTATGGACATGCATGGTATGTCGGTATCGCTATCGCCTATATATATGAAGCGCTCAAAAGGTATGCGAATATCCGAGGAGCGCTTGAAATCATTCACGCTCATGTCGTTGACATCCAGCGCGCCTTTTTTGATCCTATACAAAAATTGCGTCTTGTTAGTGAAATTCACCACCTGCGCAGGCCAAACCGCCTCGCCGTTTCTCCCATAAAGATAGCTGCTGGCATAAATCCTTTTGAAATTTCCTGCGATCGCGGTTCCGTCTATTATCTCCTTGGTGCCACACGATATGATGTAATGCTCGGCTTCCAATCCATGCCTCAAAGCATAGGAATTGATTTTCCCGAACCATTCGACAACGCCAGGAAAAAAGCTTATGCCCTTACCGAATCCCATAAGTCTGTCTCGCGTAAGGGGGAATCTGCCGGCGGATTTCTCGCATAAAAGCCTCATATAAGACAAATTGCCATCCATCCCGTTCTCAAGGGACATCCTATCGGTCTCACCCCAAAACTCATCCGTCGTCATGTCCAAAGAACTTATCAGCCCCTGCTCCTGCATATTGCTTTGGGTGAGCGTCTTATCAAAATCGTAACAGAAAGCCACAAGATTCGTCATAGGGAAAACCGCCTGACAGCAAAATCGCTATGATTCGAGAAACGTTATGGCTGCTTTTATGCGCGAAACCGCCTTATCAACTCCCAAAAGCCTTATCGATGCGAACAACGGAGGCGAAACAGGGCTAGCGGTAATCGCGGTCCTCAGCGGCATGAAGACGCTATTGGCCTTGACGCCGTCCGCCTTGGAAATCTCCTGCAAACGCTCTTCTATGGCATCAATGTCATCATCGGTTTTAGCATTCTCGAACAACGGCAATGCCTGTTTGAGGTAATGGATAGCGACATCAAGCCCATCGCCCTTCGCGGCGAAATCCTTCTTATCGTGATATGTCACATTCTCGAAGAGGAACCTGACCATAGCCGGCGCATCGGAAAGCTTTTTGAGACGCTCCTTAACAAGAGGAATAATTCTTGCGATGCCGTCATCGCCGACAACCAGCCCCTGCTCGTTGAAATGAGGCCTGAGGAGATCAACAAGCTCCGCATCCGACTTCTCCCTAATGTACATTCCATTGAACCAATCCAGTTTCTTGTAATCGAAAACCGCTGGAGACGGATGTATCTTAGACATATCGAACACCTTTTCGAGTTCCTGCTTGCTGAAGACCTCTCTCTCCCCGTCATACGCCCATCCGACCAAAGTGACGTAATTTATTATGGATTCCTTCAAATACCCCTCGGAAATGAATTGTCTGAGAGATGTGCTGCCATGCCTTTTGGAAAGCTTCTGGCCGTCCTTGCCCATAACCATAGGCAAATGGCAGAACTTCGGAGGCTGCCAGCCGAACGCATCATAGAGCATTATGTGAAGCGGAACCGAAGGAAGCCACTCCTGCGCTCTCATTATGTGCGTTATCCCCATAAGGTGATCATCTATCACATTCGCAAGGTGATATGTCGGAAACCCATCGCTTTTAAGAATTATCGGATCCGGAGTAATATCCTTGTTCTTGCGCGTTATCCTGCCGAGAATCTCATCATCGAAAGATGTGGAGCCCTCCGTAGGAATCCTGAGACGTATGACATGGCTTTCACCAGCCGCTATCCTGGCCGCAGCCTCATCAGGGCTGAGCGCGCTGCATTTGCGATCATACCCCTGGCTGCTGCTTTTGGATTGCTCCTGCTGCTTTTTGAGCTGTTCAAGCCGCTCGGACGTGCAGAAGCAATAATAAGCCTTCCCCGCCTTCACAAGGTTTTCAGCATATTCCCTGTAAATCGAGACTCTCTCGCTTTGAATATAAGGACCGCATTCGCCTCCGAAGCCGGGACCTTCATCGGGGACAACCCCCAAAAACGCCAGCGAATCGAAAATATCCTGCTGATAATCAGGGGCAAACCGCTCCCTATCCGTATCCTCGACGCGCAAAATGAACTTGCCGCCGTTCGATTTCGCGAAAAAATAGTTATACAGAGCCGTTCTGACTCCACCTATATGCTGATACCCCGTAGGAGACGGAGCATATCTTACTCTGACCGTATCGCCCATATCCTCAATCTATCGTCTTCTGGTTATATGCCACATCGCCCTCGCCGCAATAATCCGCCAAATCCGCAAGAAAACTCGGTGCGCCCGAAGGGTATCCCACTATGAAATTTATCTCAGAAAGATCGCCAGTGGCAATGCTATCGCTCACAAATGCCCTCTCATTATCGCTCTCCGTGCCCTTATGCTTGAAAAGCTTCAGATGAAATTCAGTTCCATCATGCAAGAGCCATTCGCGAGTGAAATCGAAACCGGGGAACTCCTTTCTTATTATGGAAGCCAAATCCTTGTTTGAGCATTTCTTCTGCGGAAGCGTGAAATGCATGGCAAAATAAAGGAATATCGAAGGGTTGGCATATGCAAGGAAAACCTTTCTCCTCTTGGCCTCTGCGAGACATGCTTTCAAATCAAGTCCTTCCTGATTCGCATAATCGCTTAAAGACGCCACAGCCCATGCCCTATCATACCTGTTGCGGAGCCTTATGGATTGCGTCTGCTTGATAAGATCCTCAAGCGTTTCCGCCTCCACTCGGCAAACTATCATATTTCTGTATCTGAGATCCTTCTTCATCTGCTCGAAGAATAAGGCCTCAGCAGGAGATTTCGTGACAACTGCAAAAGATTTCATCGGATTCTTAACGTATCTTCTTCTCATTTCCCACTCTCCTTATTTATCGAACTTGAACTCGTTCGTCAGCGGCAATGCGCCGAATGCGCCATTCAGATAGTCATTAGGCGTATCCAGCCTTCTAAGCGAATACCTGTAATCCGCAAGACTGTAATAACGGGTGCATCCCTCAGAAGTCTTCTCCGCGAAATATATTCCATCGCGCCTCAGAAGACCGTCCTTCAAAAGCGAAGGATTGCAGTCTATGACAATGAGCTGGCTCCTCTTCGTTTTCGAGCATTCCTCGAAAAGCCTGGCGCAGTGTTGAACAACCAGCGGATGCAGCATCATTCCAAAATCATCGAAAACCATTGTCTTGTTTGTGACATATGCCTCAAAAATCGAAGCGCCTATCGTAACCAGCCTCCTAAGACTGAACGATTCGCCATCAAAATACTGGCCGCGCTTGTCCAGCGCATTGGTATGTATGAAGAGAGCATGGCCGTCCCTGATCATCACATCCTTCACATCCGTGATGTCACATGACCAAAGGAAGTCAACGATCTTCTTCTTCCAATCCGGATGCTCTTCCATCATTCTGACAAAATACTTCTCGCTCGAAGACGAAAAGCCGATCGGCTTCACATCAAGAACATTGTCAAACCACGAATAGACATCGGAGAAAAAATCCAAACCCAAACGCGCTGCGCGCTGAAGAACAGTCTTGCCATCCGCTAATTTGCGCGTCAGCTCGCGCCGCTCCTCGCCTTCGTAGGCTCTTCCGAAGGAGCACCTGTATCTTCCGGTATCAGGTATGTATTTTCTCGAATATATCATCTTCTTCATCCCGTCTATAGTCCTATAGAGGGTTTCGGAATAAATTCGCTCGTGACTCGCCATTATCCTATAACGGATGATCTCATCCTTCTCGGTAACGAAATCAATGCTCAATATCGAAGGCATCCCCTTGGTTTCGCCATATCCGAAAAAGCTCCCCTGAAAAAACTTGCGCAACATCTTCTGCTCATCGCCGTCTTCCGATGTGACTATGCATTTCAGAGCCTCCAAAACCCTGGCCATAGTACTCTTTCCCGCACCATTGGGGCCAATTATAGCCAACGATTTTATGAGCTTATACCTGTCGTTTATCTCAACAAGCCTGTTGTCATCCAGCCGAACATCGTTGATGCAGTCAAAGGAAATGGTTTCGTTGTCCTTGACCGACTTGAAATTCTTGCAACTGACAGAGATCAACACTGCTGCACCTCCAAATTCATGCGACGCATATTCAAGCGCATACAATTATTCATAATGTCTATTTTATTGTTTTGAATAGGAGTTGTCAACTGTTGCCCCCCTCGCACATGCAGAATGATACTTGTGGCAATATCCAAAATGATACAGCAACGACATTTGCAAGCGCTTGACGGCTTTTTGTGCCATACCAGCGGATCAAACAGCGCCAAAAACCGCGCAAACAAGCCCGCAAGCACAAAAAAAAGCACCCTTTCGGGTGCTATCAAAACCTTTCACACATCAAAAAACAACAAGCGCAGCAATCAGTTGACGAGCTGATACATCATGTAGATCTCAACGGTATTTGCAACGCCATCCCTGGCCGAAAATTCCATCCACGGCTGGAACACGCTCACATCTATGCTGCCGTTCTTGAAAACATGCTTCAGCGGCTGACCTGCGAGATCGCTATCCGGCTTGAACAGAATCGTATTCACAAGCGTGGTGTTCGGAGCCTTGTAGCAATTGAACGGACCATTGCCCTCGAATTTTCCTATGGATTCGTATTTGAATCCTATTTCCATATTGTTTTTCACGAAAAGCAGATTCGGATTGGATTGCATCTTTGTGAAATAGCTCTCAACCCCAGAAACCGTTACCGCCATTTGCAAGCGCTCGGTCTGGGATCCGCTCTTATAAGGCATATTGAGTTCGGCCTTGTCATCCTGAGGATAAATATTATCCTTCAAGCACCTTGTGAAACTGGAAAGCGCGGTCTCGTCCTCGAAAACCGCATAATCAACGGGAACCTCCCACTTCTGTACGGAATTGCAGCTTCTGGTGCTCTCGTCCATATTCAAGCCGCGCACCTTTATATTCAGCGATGACCTCGGCTTCACCCATTCGTACCCTATGCAAACCTCCCGAACGCCAGTCGACTCCTCAAGATTCAACAGCGGCTCGCCTTTTTCAGCCTCCATAGCCCATTTCAGAGTATACCAATTATCAGTCACGCCATCCGGAATCTCATAGACTTCTCCAGCATATGTTGCGAACATGATCTTGCCGCCGTCCAAAGAGCTCTTGCTTCCACCCCTCTGCCGGATCTTCCGCTTCAGCAAGTCAACTGACATCTCCTCGCCTCTCTCGATCACCACTTCAATCGTATCCGTAACAGGTCTCTGGCCATACTCCACATTCTCAAAATTCAGACACTTGACTCTAAATACCTGATTCGACTTGGCGGATTGGGCATAATACGCATAAACTTCCGTATCCTGGAAAAAAACCAGATTATCCAAATTGCGGATCTGGCGCTCCATCAAGCTTTGATCCGGCATTTTACCAGGATTGACATAATGCTTATACGCCTTAAATTCACCGAATTTCTCCGGAACGGTGAAATAGCTTATGATCGCATAGCCATTCAAAGCCAAATCATCATGAATCCTCTTAGGCATTCCGTCTTCCAAAGTATGCCCCTTCAGAACCTCATATGTGAATCTGACATTCTTATAAACGGGAGACCCGTTGCCGTCAACGCCATCCTCCACGAAATGGTTCACCATGAACTTCACATACGGATCATATTCCGAATTTCCGCCGCAGCACAGCAAGGAAAGCAAAAGCGATATGAGGCATGCGACCAAACAAAATCTTCTCATCAATCCTCCGACAAACATCCGCCCGATCCAAGCATAGCATTCAGGCGCGCTTTTCCGCCTCCAAAACCCACAAAAGACCTCAAAAGCAGCATGTTTTCAAACGCTCCTATTTTTCGGGCACAACCTTATTCCATTACATCCTTATTATAATTATAAGACAATTCCGCTACAATGCCAAACCCGCCATCAGCCCCTTTCAAGCAAACAAGCCGTCTCAATATGCCTTGTAGCAGGCGCCATATCGTAAAGCTGCGCATGCGTAACCGAATAGCCCTGCGCAACAAACCGCTCTATATCCCTGATGGATCTGTCAATAGCGCATGAAACGTATGCGATCCGCTTCGGCTTGAGACCGCTTATAACCCGAAATGCAGCTGGAGTCATACCCATGCGAGGCGGATCAATCACAACAAACTCCGGCCTGGATTTGCGAAGGAGAAATCCGGCATCCTCAACTCTGATATTATGATATTCAGTCATCTTGAGATTCTTTTTCGCATATGCGAGGCAGTTCGGATTTTCCTCTATTGCGATCGTTTTTCTTCCAACGGATTCCAGTGCCTTTGAGAAGAATCCTATGCCGGCATATATATCCAAAACCTCGGAAGCATTTCCCGCAAATCCGACCACGAAATCAAGCAAAGCCGCCGCGCTGGGAATATTCGCCTGAAAAAACACATCATTTCCGACATGATACCTATAACCTGAAATCTCAACGGATTTGAAGGCCATGAACTCCTCCGCCTTTCCATTTCCAGACAATGGCGTTCCGGCAACATGCGACCGCAATGGCAAATCCGCAAGCGCATCATTCAGAGCGGGATCAAGCAGAGGACAATATCCTATGTCAACTACCTCATGACTGCCCCTGCGAAAAAAGCCTTTTGATCCGGCATCGCACCTGAAGGCGGCCCTTATCCTCGAACCCTCCC
This sequence comes from uncultured Spirochaetales bacterium, assembly GCA_902797395.1. Lineage (GTDB taxonomy): Bacteria > Spirochaetota > Spirochaetia > Sphaerochaetales > Sphaerochaetaceae > UBA9848. The sequence goes on along the minus strand of CADBSO010000034.1, from coordinate 56,704 downwards.
TCTGCGGAAATACGGAATCAAGAAAGGAGACGCCGGAGAATCTCCCGAAAAAGCTCCGGAATATCCTTTCCTTCTCGGCGCATTCCCTTTCGCGAGTCATAAAAAGCAGATCACAGCCTCCGCATATCCCGAAATGCGGACACATCGGCTCTATCCTATCTGAAGAAGGGCTGATGACCCTAACCAACTCCGCTTTTATGAAATCATTCCTTTCGCCGACAACGGAAACCTCAACTTCCTCTCCATCAAGCGAACCATCGTATATGACAGCCTTTCCGTTTTCATCATGCGAAATCGAAGTGAAGAACGGAATAAGCTTTTCTGTTCTCAGTACCAACGGATTCGAATATCAATAATTTTCTGCGGTGATTTCAAAATACGCCTTCGGATGAGCGCAAACAGGACAGATCTCCGGAGCTTTGGTCCCCACTATTATATGACCGCAATTGCGACACTCCCAAATCTTCACTTCGCTTTTAGCGAAAACCTCATCATTCTCGAGATTGCTCATGAGTTTCCTGTATCTCTCCTCATGCTTCTTCTCGATTGCAGCAACCAGTCTGAACTTGATGGCAAGATCCTTGAATCCTTCCTGCTCGGCGGTTTTGGCGAATCCCTCATACATGTCAGTCCACTCGAAATTCTCACCCTCGGCAGCCGCTTTGAGATTGGATTTGGTATCACCAATTCCCTCAAGCTCCTTGAGCCACATCTTGGCATGCTCCTTCTCGTTGTCAGCCGTCTTCAAGAATATTGCGGAGATCTGCTCCATGCCCTCTTTCTTCGCAACCGAAGCGAAATACGTATACTTGTTCCTAGCCTGGCTCTCACCTGCAAAAGCCGCCTGCAAATTCTTTTCCGTCTGCGTTCCTGCATATCTGCTCATAATTGATTCCTCCCGAAGCGCGCCTGAGACAAAGCCGATAAACCCGCCCAAGCCCGTTCATTAGATGCTAAACTATTTTGTCTATTTTTGCAAAAGACAATATAATATTGTTTTGAAGACACCGCAAAACGCATCCGTCGGAACGCATGTCGCAAAATCCGCGCAATCCGTGCAAGCACACGCCTCATGCGATCGGGGAGCGTTTCCCCCGGATCTTCAAAAGATTCAATCAAAGAGCGTTTCATACACGCTGCACAAGGAGAGAAAATGAGCACTATCGAACAGATTATCGCAAGAGAAATACTCGATTCAAGGGGAAACCCGACCGTAGAAGCGGATGTGTACCTCGCTGACGGCTCTTTCGGAAGAGCTGCGGTTCCTTCCGGAGCCTCAACAGGAGTCCACGAAGCATGCGAGCTCAGAGACGGCGATAAGAAGAGATTCGGCGGCAAGGGCGTTACAAAGGCCGTCGAAAACGTGAACAAGATAATAGCGGAAGAGCTTGAGGGAATGGATGCCCTCGACCAGATCGCAATAGACAGGGCGATGATAGCGCTCGACGGAACCCCGAACAAAGGCAAGCTCGGCGCAAATGCGATCCTCGCAGTCTCAATGGCAGTCGCAAGGGCGGCGGCGGACCATCTCGGAATCCCCCTTTACAAGTATCTCGGCGCATATCACCACAATGTCCTGCCCGTTCCCATGGCGAACATACTCAACGGCGGCGCGCATTCCGACAACAAAGTCGATTTCCAGGAATTCATGGTCATGCCAGTTGGAGCCTCATCCATGAAGGAAGCCGTCAGAATGGTCGCTGAGGTTTTCCATGCCCTTAAAGAGGTTCTCAAGAAGAAGGGATACAATACCGGCGTCGGCGATGAAGGCGGATTCGCTCCTGACCTCCAGAGCAACGAAGAAGCTGTCGAAGTCATCCTCGAAGCCATAAAGAAGGCCGGATACAAGACCGGTCTTGACAAAGACTTCATGATTGCGCTCGATCCCGCCGCTTCCGAGCTTTACGACGAGAAAACCAAGAAGTACAAACTGAAATGGACCACTGGAGAGGAAAAGACCAGCAAGGAAATGGTCGAGCTTTGGGCGGATTGGTGTGAGAAATATCCTATCATCTCCATAGAGGACGGAATGGCCGAAGACGACTGGGAAGGCTGGAAAATGCTTACCGACAAAATCGGCGACAAGGTTCAGCTCGTCGGAGACGACCTCTTCGTTACGAACACCGAAAGGCTCAAGATGGGAATCGAGAAGAAGACAGCCAACTCAATCCTGATAAAGGTGAACCAGATCGGAACGATAACCGAAACCTTCGAAGCCATTGACATGGCGAAGAGAAACGGCTACACCGCTGTGGTATCGCATAGGTCAGGTGAAACCGAAGACACGTTCATTGCGGATCTTGTTGTAGCGCTTGAGACCGGTGAAATCAAGACCGGATCAATGAGCAGAAGCGACAGAGTCGCCAAGTACAACCAGCTCATAAGGATTGAAGAAGAGCTTGGGGAGCAGGCGCACTATATGGGTAAGGAGGCATTCTCCCATCTCGGGAAGTAATGCTCGGTCTTTGCAAGCAGGTTCATCCAATCGCTTCCGGGCGCCGGGCCATACACAAAGTATTGTCCCGGCTTGCTCGGAATCTGCATAAACGAACCTGCTCGCAAATACCTTCGCATTGGCAGGCGGGTGTAAGCAGGTTCGTCCAATCGCTTCCGGGCGCCGGGCCATACGAACGGAAGCCTGACGCCCGCTCCGCAATGCAGCCCGTTTTGGGCTGCATTGCGGAGCCGGCAGCCGCCGGATGGAAAGAAGGAGAGCGGCGGAGCCTGACGCGCTTCGGAAGCGAACGAAGGCCCGCTTTCATTCATGCCGTCCGGCGGCTGCCGGCTCCGCGAGGATTGCGCTGGCCGCAAGCCTGCGGAACGGGCGGGCCGCGGGGCCGGAGCGACTACGCCTCACCGCATCAGGCGAGGCGATACACAGTCCCGGCTTGCTCGGAATCCGCATAAACGAACCTGCTCGCAAATACCTTCGCATTGGCAGGCGGACACAAGCGGATCCGCTAAATAATCGGCCATATTAGGCAATGCCTGTCTGATATGGCTTTTTTCAAAAATTCCTTCCGAATAATTACTGCTCATCCCCTTGAACCAGAGCATGAGTCCGATTTATTATTCTCAGATATGAAAAAAGACTATGCCCTCTTCCGCAACAACGGATAAGAACACAGCCTTGGCTTAAATCAATCTGGTATTAGATCAGGTGCCGCATTCCGAAGCTTTTCGCCGGTTTCATGGCCGAAAAGGCATCCGGCAGGTTCGGACTCTGAGATTTTTAGAAGCGCCCTTTGTTCAAAAGCTCCTCTATCTTATCAAGCACCTCGTTGAAACGATTGAGTATGGCTTCGTAAGACCTGCTGTCATTAAGATCCGCACCGACCTTCCTGAGATTGTCAAGCGGGAAAAGGCTGCCACCACGCTTGAGAAAAGCCAGATAATCCTCTCTGGCATCATCTCCGCCAGCAAGCACTTTCTCTGACAACAGAATCGCCGCGGTAATGCCTGTAGCATACTTGTAGACATAGAACGGCCTGTAGAAATGCGGAATACGCAATGCCTCCAGCGAAGCCTTCGACATGACTATTCCGACATTGCTGCCAAAATACTGCCTGAGGAGCTTTCCATATGTTTTGGTTATAACATCAAGCGTAACCGGATTGCCATTCTCGGCAACGCTATAAATCTTATGCTCGAACTCGGCGAACATCGTCTGCCTGAAGAAAGTAGCGACAATATCATCCGCTTCATTCGCCAGAAGATACAACTTCTCCTCATCGGACGACGCATTATCGTAGAGATACCGTGAAAGAAGCCTCTCGTTGAATGTGCTTGCAACCTCAGCCTCAAAAATGCTGTAATCATAGCAGGAAAACGGATTGTTCCTCACGCTATAATACGAATGCATGGAATGTCCGCCCTCATGAGCCAGCGTGAATATGTCGCGATAATGATCTTCCTTGTAGTTCATCATTATATAAGGCAATGTCTTATACGCTCCATTGGAATACGCGCCTGAAGCCTTACCCTCATTCTCATAACGATCAACCCATCTTTCAATTGTAATGCCCTTATAGATCGTATCCTGATAGTCCTTGCCAAGCGGCGCAAGCGCATCGCGGACAATCCTGCACGCCTCATCATATGAAGTGGTCTTCTTGAAATCGGGAACTATGGGCGCATATACATCATAATGGTTGAGCTTGTTCAAGCCCAAAGCCTTTCTCTTTATCTCGTAGAACCTATGAAGGCTGTCAAACCCCTTATGAGCGGCTTGAATCAGATTGAGATATACTTCTCTAGTCACATCATCAGCATAAAGGCTCCTATCCAAAACAGAATCATAACCGCGCGCCTTGGATGTGAAAATATTCTGCCTGATGCTCCCCTCGTAAAGCCTTGCGATGAGATGCTTATATTCATCATACCTCTTATAATATTTCAAATACGCATCCCTTCTTATCTTCTGATCGCCCGATCTCAAAAAAATCCCGAAAGTCGAATTAGTCAGCTCTTTTCCGCCAACGCTCTGGAATTTAAAATCAACATCAGTAAGATCATCAAACCCCTGCGAGAACATCCCTCCAACCGGAGACTGCAATGACATCAGCCTTTCCTCAGGCTTTGACAAAACATGCTTTCTCTCCCTCAGCAACCTTGAAAGATAAACCTTATACTGAGCAAATTTCTCATCGTCTATGATCTTTCTGAGCTTATCCTCACCCAATTCCATGAGATCAGGAACGACAAACGAGAGCTTTTCGGAAATCTGCGCGGCAAAGTTCACATATTTCGCATAAAGCGCCTGATTCTCCTGATTCGAACCATCCTCGCTTACTTTCATATACGCATAGCCACCCAATTTCTCCATAAGGATGCCAAGCTTATCATCCAATGACATGAGCTCGAGAACAGCTTTGCTGTCCTTCAGCTTGCCTTCGAGGTATTTTATCTGCTGTGAAATGCCAACAGCCTCCGCCATCGCCGCATCAAACCCAGCGATATCGGAGAAAATATCATCCAATTTCCAAGTATCTTCAATTTTCTGTTCTTTTCGCTTTATCATAGTGTATAGAATTATCTTATAAATACATGATTTATTCAAGGGCGATTCTGAAAACCTGCCGAACAAAGATCGCCTATGGATTCAAGGAGCGAAAGCTACATGATTCACTCTTTTAAAGAGAAAAAGAGAAGCATAACACTGTCATATTTTGTCGTTTCCAGACAATTTCCAAGTCTGAAAACGCAAGTTGGTTGGACTCTGAGGGTTTTGGAAGAGCCCGTTCAGCAAATCACCTCAAAAAGATGCCTGAAGCAAACGCACATATCATTTCCAGCGAATGCGAACTCCTTTTCACCGATACGTGACTTCAACTCGATCCGACCATCATCAAACATATCCACGGAAAAATCACCGCCATCAAACGAATAAAGGCTGCGGACGAAAGAGTCTGTAACAAAAACATTGCTGCACTTGACCCCCTTGAGGAACCGTTCGACTTTCGATTTGTCAATGCTCTTGTCCTCAAGAAGCTTTTTGAACGAATACAGATATTTTATCTTGAACAGGCTGCATTTATAATCGGAGGAGTCCATGTACCCCTCGCGCTTGCCGATTCCCTCCTCGACTAAGGCATCGGTCTCATTAACCGCTGCCATGAATTTCGTCCCGCGATACTTGCTGACTCCATTCAGAGTCACAGTGAACTCATCCTCGATGTAATCGTCGAATATGCTTGCCTGAACTTGAAACCTGATTGCAAAACCATCAAACACCGAGAACGAAACGCAAAAAGCGATCTCAGTATCCCCCACCCTATTGATGCTTTTGGATACGGAAACCTTGCTTCTGCGGCACTTTCCCTCAAGTTCGCAAACCGCTCGGATATGACTCTCATCCGTCAATCCGAACGGCTTCAAGGCGCTCGCAATGCTATCCGCATCCGAGCCGGAGGACTCATCAAAATATTTTTCAAGCAACTGCAAATCCAACATAACATTCATAATATAAATAAAATTTCTCCAATAATCAAGCCGCATCCGCCAAACCGCTGACAAACATCTAGACACCAAAAACTCCATTCACTATAATATGATAATATGTAATAGCAATCGCCGCATGGCTTTTGCCAAACAGGAGCAAACGATGAAGAAAACAAACGGATTCCATTATCACCTCGCCTGCCTTATAATCCTATTGGCAGTTTTCGCAGCATCCTGCGCGACAAACGCGCACTTGAAAATCGGCAAGGTTTCCGAAGTAGGAAAATATGGCGATGCGATCACAGATATAACACAGTCGGATTTCGAAGCAAAAGGTTTCACGATCGGCGATATCGTGAAAATCAAGTTGAATAATACGGAACTGAATGCGCCATACAGCTCCAGTTATCAGGATGTTGATGTCAGCATGCCGATTGTTATGCCATCAAACGGATACATAACCATTGCGATAAATTCCGGCGACTTCGTCAAAACCTACGATGCGGCCAAGGAAACGCAAGTTTCATTTGAAATAGCGCAAAAAGCCGGATATCTGATAGAAACGAACAACAAATCAGTCGAAACAAAAATGACCAATAAGCGCGAAGACTATGAGTCAGATGAGACATTCGCCAATTTCAGGCGCATCATTTCGGGGGAAATCAAAGCCAACAGGCTTTATCGCTCGTCAAGTCCGCTTGATCACAGACTCGGCCGATATCTTTATGCAGACGACTTATCAAGAAGAGTCGGAATCAAAACCGTACTCAACCTTTCCGACAGCGAAAGCGAAACGAAATCCTACCCTTATTACTATTCAAGCCACTACTCGGCCACGAATTCCATGGCATTAAGCACCACAACCGATTTCAGGTCAGGCGATTTCAACCAAAAACTCGGAAGAGGGCTGCGTTTCCTGGCAATGAGCGAAACCCCGTGGCTCATATGCTCCAAAGAAGGAAAAGAGCGCACCGGATTCGTCTGCATGATACTCTCTGCCCTATGCGGAGCGAATGCGGATGAGCTGATAGCGGATTATATGAAAACATACGAGAACCTATATGGCGTGACAAAAGATTCCGCCAGATATGACAGCATTGCAAAGCAGACGATACACAAACAGATAATGTTCTTTTCGAAAACCGGAACCATCGATGATGCCCGCAAATGCAATCTTGCGGAAGCAGCGGCAAATTACCTGAAGGAGAACGCAGGGCTCAACGATACGAACATCAAGGTGATCCACAACAGATTGTGCAGATAGTCAGGATTGCACCAAACAAATAACAATCAGCATTTCTTAAAGGCGCTTCTGAAAACCAAATATCAGAAGCGCCTTTTCAAATCAAGGCGCTCTTCGAAAAACCTCTTCAATATTCCTTATCTATATCAGCCAGCGCGCTTACGGTCCGCCTTATATCATCCTCAGTATTGGAAATCCCAAAAGAAAGCCTTATGGTGTTTTTTGCAATCGCCGGATCATAACCCATAAGAGCAAGTTTGTTATCACTGCCTTTCATGGCATTGCTGCTGCAAGCGGATGTCACTGAAACCATTATCCCCTTATCGCTCAAAATGCGCTGCAAAACCTCTGAAGGCAATTTACGCGAGCATAAAGCAACAATTCCGCTGCTGTATTCACCGCAACCATCCCTGAGAACCTTATAAGACGGAATGTCGCGAATCGAGTCCAAAAACATTTTGCACAACCGCTGCGATCTGGCGTTATACTCGCTCTTGATGGAGAACAGCTTATCCAAGGCCGCGGCATATGCGGATATCAGCCCGACCGCCTCTGTTCCTCCGCGAATACCGCCTTCCTGCCCGCCCCCAATCGATAAAGACGGAAGCAAGCCTTTTCTTATCACCAAAAGCCCCGTCCCCTTAGGCGCATAGCTCTTGTGCGACGAAAATGTCATGGCATCTATTCCGCTCTTCCGAGCCTGATGAAAATCAATTATTCCCAAATTCAGACTTTGCACGCAATCGGAATGAAACACCGTTTCGGGACGCAACCTCTTAGCTGACTCAGCCAGCGAATACACATCGCTTACGCTGCCAGTGACGTTATTGGTTTGCATTATCGATACAAGGCGTATCCTATCATCCTCGTCAAGCTTGCGGATCATGGAATCAGCATCAGCAAAGCCCTTAGGGCAGCTGATTCGATGAACTTTTCTATCAAAGCGCTTCAATATCGCGCCATTCTCGCTGATGCTATTATGCTCTGCCGCTCCAATCAGCGCATTGCCATAGGGGCGCTTCAGAAGAGATTGGAGCATCATCTCGTTTCCTTGAGTGGCATTAGAGATGAAAACCACATTATAATAGCCGGCATCAATTCCGAGAATCTCGGCGATCATCCGGCGTTTGGATTCAATAAAGCGCCTCGATTCCTTGCCGAGCGCATGAGACGATGACGGATTCGCAAAAGAATCCCGCTCCGCTCGAACAAAGGAATCAAGGCTTTCACTAAACGGCTTTGTTGTAGCCGCGTTATCCAAATATACGCATTCCATTACCTATCCATGCGGACAACTCTGAGCCCGACAAAACTCCGAGGATGGCTGAAATTGTTCAAGCTCCTATAATGCGAAGCTCCGAACTTCCTGTCGGTATTCCAAGAGCCTCCGCGCATCGGATACTCGGAAAGCGAAGTCTTGCTGATCTTTCTGCCGAACTCGTTTCCAACCTCGGCCTTGCGCCACCAGCACCATTCGGCAACGTTTCCAGACATATCGTATATTCCAAAACCGTTCGGATTTCTGAGTCCGACCTCATGTGTCCTATTGTCTGAATTTCCCTTATGCCATGCGACACTGTCAATGTTATTGCTTCCTGAGAATTCGAATTTCGCATCACCATCCGCAGCATACTCCCATTCATCCTCAGTCGGCAGCCTGTATCCGTTCAAATCAAAGTTGCAGTACACATTTGATTCGGAATCCACAACATAGCATTTCTCATACCCTTCCAATTCGGAAAGCCTGTTGCAGAACTCTATGGCATCATACCACGAAACCCTTTCAACAGGGAGATAATCAGGATCACCCTTATCTCTGGAAACCACAAACGATGACGGATTGTTTCCCATCACCTTCTTCCACATTCCCTGTGTTATCTCATATTGGCAAACCAGAATCGGAGCCACATTCTTTCCATTTCCAGGAAGCCTGATCATATAATCCCTGCAAATCGGCTCCAGCCTGACATCAATAAGGCAAACCGAGGTTTTGGAAGGATCATAAGCCGACCTAGCCGTAACATAAGCGGTTCCGACCGTGTTGCCCGTCAATACGCCATTGGAATCCACTTGCGCAACCGAAGGGTTGCTGGATGTCCAGATGACATCCTTGAATACAGCAGCATCCGGAGTAGTAGAAACACGAGCGGAAAGCGGAAGCTTGCTGCCGGCATATACCACAGCTGACGGAACGGATACGGCAATGTCATGAATATTGCCGATCACCTTCACATTGCAGGAAGCCTTTGCCTCGAAATCAGCAACCGAAACGGCGTCTATCCTGGTTTCACCAGGCGCAACCGGAATCACATTCCCGAAGTCATCAATCTTAGCCACGCTCTCATCTTCGGACTTCCATATGACATCCCTGTATTTGCCAAGATTCGGCGCAACATCCACAGTAGCCACAAGCCTTTCGCTCTCACCGACCTTCACAACAAGAGAATCCGAACTCAGAGTCAGCGTCCTGACATTAGGAGCCACGGTGATCTCGCACGAAGCCTTATACGACGGATCAGCCATGGAAGTGGCGGTAATCACCGTCCTGCCCGGAGCAGCAGCCGATACAATTCCATTCTGCGCGACAGTCGCAACCGAAGCATCGCTGGTAGTCCAAACCACATCCGTAGAATCCTTTGTGCTCGGATCCGCAGCAACAGCAGATGCAAGCGGTAACAGATTTCCTACTTTGATCAAAGCCGAGTCCGCGCTAAGCGAAACATTGCGCACTGCCGGAAGAACCGTTATGGATGAAGTCGCTTTCCTATTCGGATCTACAGCCGAAGTAGCCGTAACAGTCGCCACGCCGGGATTAACAGGTATGACCACTCCCTCTTGCGTAACCTTTATCACAGACGAATCGCTCACGGACCATTTTACAGACTTGCATTCAGGCGTATCCGGAGAAGCCTTGACATTGACGGACATGACCACCGTATCACCCATTTTCACGCTAGCCGAATCGCTTGCAAGCGATATCGACCTGACATTCGGGAAAACATTGACATGGCATAATGTCGCCTTGGATGGGTCAATCGTTGATTTAGCGGTAATAACAGCACGCCCCGGAGCAATCGGAACCAATGCGCCGTATGCAGTTACGGAAACCACGGAAGGATCGCTCGACGACCATTCCACGCTCTTGTATTCCCTTACATCCGGATCAACAGATACGGCAGCGGCTAAGTACACTCTGGAATCCATATTGAGATCAACCAGACCTTCGGCCACCCTAACCGAATCCACTCGCGGAAGGACATTCACATCCATGTGATCACTTATCGTCTCATCAGCAGAAGAAGTCACGAATACTCTCGCATTTCCGGGAGCAATCGGAGTAACAACCCCATCCCTACTGATCCTGAGAATAGATTCATCTCCAGAACTCCATGTAACGCTCTTATGGGAATCCTTATCCGGGAGAACGCTGACTTTAGCGGAAAGACGCGGATTCTCGCCCATTCTGACATCAATCTTATCGCTCTGAACCTCGATTCCGGAAACACTCGGAAGCACATTAACAGCACAAGTGGCAGTAACAGTAGGATCTACCTCGGATGAAACGGTTATTCTGGTATCGCCCGAGCCCACAGCCTTGAAACGGCCTTCCGATATGTTTTCAATAATCGGGTTGCTGACTTTCCAAGAGACTTTCCTGTTCTCGCTGACATCCGGAAGGGCAGATACTTTCAGCGAAACCGGAAACTCCTCGCCGCATTTCACCGTAATGGAATCCGGAATCGAAACCGCCTTGATATTCGGTTCGACGATAACCCTGCAGATATCACTTACAAGAGGATCGCCGGCAAGACGAACCGTTACACATGCCTCACCCTCATCCCTGGCAACTGCCATTCCATTCTGATCCACATCCACGACCATGAAATCATCGCTTATCCATTCCAACATTCCCTCGGGAACATCCATATGGGGAACCACGAGCAGCTTGCTTTTCAAATCATATTTCTCCCCGGCTTTGATGGCAATCCTATTGTCGTGATACAGGATGCCTTCGGGGAGAATCTCAGGCAAAACAACAGGCGCAGCCTTATCAACACCACCAAGATCACTTGCTTTTTCAGATTCGCCGGATTCGCCGGATTTGTCCGACTTATCCGATTCTGTCGAATTGGTCTGAGCAACTAAACCAGATGAGTCGGCTGACTGAACCGAATCAGATGCCTTAGGCGAATCGGCTGGTTTGTCAGCAGCAGCAAGTTCAACAGTTGCAGGCGATTGCGATGCATCGGACGGCTCGGAAGCCTCAGTCGGTTTAACTGAATCGGCTGATCCAGTCGACTTAGTTGATTCGGTCGATTCAGTCGACGCAATCGTAGAAAACGATGCCGACAACCCAGCAGAACCATAGGCAGAATCACCACCTCTCTCCTGTTCGCCGGCACCTTCTTCCGCATCTGGAGTGGAAACATAGAAGTATTCGGATCTGTAACCATTGGCATACCTATCGGAATCCGCTTCAGACCTTCCCGACGCAACCGCATCCGTCGTAGTCGCAACTACCGATGCCGGAGCAGGTTCTTCAACTTGAATGTCAGCCGCCGACGCCGCAACAGCATCGCCAACAACAACAGCAGCAGTGATTTCCGGAACAATCCCGTCAAGTTCTGCAGGCTCTGCAACACTTGCCGGCTCTGCAGATACAGCAACTTCAGCAGGTTCCGCGGATGCCGCAATCTCAACAGGCTCTACGGACACCTCGCGCTCGGCGGGCTTTTCAGGTTCTGAAGACTCTTTCGAATCTTTCGCGCCGGACTTTGAAGCCGATGGGCGCAAAGAACCGGCATATACGATTCCAGAAGACGGGCCCGCTGCAGTCACACCCGCTGCAAACCTAGCGCTGGCCTGACTCGTTCTAGCCGTTGCCACAGGACCGGTTGTAATGTTCTCGGAAACAGTCAGATCAGCCGTTTCAGAATCAGCAGCGTCAGTGAACCCGGCTTCGGACGAAGAATCACCTGAGACAACCCCATCGGATGCTGACACCGCAAATGTTGCAGGAACAGTATCGGCATATTCAGAATCCGCAACTGGCTTGAAATCGGAAACAGACTCTATTTCACTTCCAGGCACATAACCAGACATATAACCGACATCATAGTAACTATCAGCAGCCCCGTTGGAATCAGCGCCATCGGAATCAGCTTCCGAAACCGTCGCTTTTGATGCATTCCCTGCATCTGAAATGGTAATGGTCTCCGTTCGCGAAGCGCCTTTGTCGCCGGCAGTAGAACCGGATGCAATAACAATAGTGTCAGTTGAGGCATTATTTTTTGATGCGGCTATGCTGCTCGCACCGGAAGAGTCTGCAGTGCTGCGCGCGCTTGCCACATTATTCGTTTCGTATGTTCTGGTAGAATCAGACGCATTAGCCGCGCCTTTTGTGTTTGTCGCATTCGAACCGCTCGATGCGCTTGTCGTATTCGTTGCGCTTGTCGTACTCGTCGTGCTCGTTGTTCTCGTCGTTGTAACAACAGTCACATCGCCTGCATTCGAAGTTCCCACAGCATTAACACCATAAGATGAAGCGCTCAAGGTGCCGGATGAATCACGATCGGACTGAACCGAATCCTGAGCATTCTCCTCCAAATCGCTAGTCGACACATAAAAATATTCTGACCTGTAGCCGTTGGAATACCTGTCGGAATCCTTATCGGAACCCCTATCGGAAACGCCAGCTGACGCCGAGGAAACCGATGCGGAAGCGACCATCGGATCATCAACCGCAGAAAGATATACAGTGCCTTCCGGCGCAGGCATCACAACTGATGATGATTCGGAAGATGCATTTGACTTGGTTGAGACGCTCTTGTCTGTTGTCGAAATCGTCGTTCTCACCGTACCATTCGCATCCGCCTTGCTGACGGCGCTTGTCTCCTCAACCCTACCGGATGCGCCGGTCACACTAATCGCATTAGCCTCGCTTGCAGGGCGCGTCGTACCAATCACGACAGCCGGAGCCGTATCGCTGCCGTTTGTCAAAGTCGTCTTAACAGATGTTGCAGTTGTCTTATCGGACTTGGTCGCACTTGCAGCACCGGTCGTACCGGCAGCATCAGATGTCTGAGCAACACCTGTCGCATTCGACACATCCGATTTGCTTGCCTGACCCGTCGTGGTTGTTGTGGTTTTCGTAGTTGTTGTGGTTGTTGTGATTGTTGTAGTCGTTGAGGATGCGGCGTTCGACGCATTCGATATATTGGCATCGGATGCATTCGCCGCAACAACCACATTGGCGACATTCGCAGTACCTGCAACATTCACGCTGTATGTTGACGCATTTGAAGCATCTGAGGAGTCTCGATCGGACTGAACCGGGTCCTGAGCATTCTCCTCCAAGTCGCTAGTCGACACATAAAAATATTCTGACCTGTAACCGTTGAAATACCTGTCGGAATCCTTATCGGACACATGCGCCGAAACGTTTTCCGGAACGATCTCCTGCACGGAAGCGGCAACAATGTCCGGCGGCTCAGCGAGTTTTGATTCGCTTGAAACTGAAATCGCGCTTTCAGGAACAGGATCGCTTGCGAACAAAACAGATGGCGTCAGCGCCGTGCTGAAAGCAGCCACCGAAAGCGACGCAATCCTTTTGACTCTACCGAAATTCATAGCCAACACTCCTTTTGGACGCCTATGAAAACCGCGGAAAGCGTCCTCGAAATTATATTCAGAGCATATCAAGCTCTGCCGCTTCCATTAGAGGCGCTCATAAAAAACCTGATGTCCGAGAAACCGTCTGATGATTTTTAAAGCAAAATCGGACTCCAAGGTTTTAAAGCCCCCCCCTAATGTCTTATCCTTCCCTCGAAAGCCTTTATCTGGCTTGCTCTGGAATTCGGATCCGCCAAGCGCTTCGCCAGATTCCTATTGAAAACAGCGAAAAGCACAGGCGACAAAAACAGCGTCAAAAACGCGCCCACGGTTATTCCACCCACGAACGTAAGCGCTATGGGCTGCATCTGCTGAGCGCCGGTTCCAGGGAAAAACGCCATAATCGCCATTCCAGCAACCGTAGTTATGGTAGTCATGAGAATCGGTCGCAAACGGCTCTGCGAACACTTGACGCAAGCTTCAATCACAGGCGTGCCGTAATCCCTTATCTCGCGGGATATGGCATCAACAAGAACTATTCCATTGTTCACAACAACGCCAACCAATGCAACCACGCCGATTATCGATAAAATCGAAAAATCCGTTTTCGTAAAGAAGTGAATCGCGGAAACCCCTATGAGAAGCAACGGTATCGTCGCGAATATTATAAACGGATTTATCAGGCTCTCAAATTGCGCGGCCATAACGCCGAACACCAAAACAATTGCCAGAACCACAACAAGAATCAAAGGCATGATCAAATCAGAGAACTGTTCGAAATCTCCATGCATCTTCACCTTGGCGCCTTTCGGTATCATCACATGGCTGTCAACAACGCTCTTCGCCAATTTCGATGCGTCACTTGAGGAAAATCCCTCCAAAGCATCGGCTGTCACATGCGATATCCTGACTTTGTTCTCCCTGGTAATTCTAGTCGGGGACGAGTCCTCAGACAATGTGGCAACGCTATCAAGACGGATATTTCCATAAGAAGTCGGAAGAAGAAGAGAATTCAGCGCAGTGGAATCAGACATGAACTCATCAGCCACTTTAACATAAAGATCATAAGTATCAGTCGAACTGAAAGTTGAGATCTCAGTTGCCTTCGAACCGGTTATAGCCGTAAGAAGCGCGCCTGAAACCTGCGATGGAGTAACTCCAAACAAATCCGCCCTTGCCTTGTCGACAACAACTTTCAATCTAGGCGCTCCGCCAGTCAGATCAGATGACACATTCGTCAGCGAGGAGGACGCATAAGTCCTGAGCGCTTCAGCGACCTGATTGGAAATGTCATACATCTGGTCCATGTTCTCAGCCGAAATCTCCACATCAACCGCATGTCTTCCCATACGCTGTCCGGAAGAATACGTCCATATGGCAGTGGCATCCCTCGTCAAATCATCCCTGATCATATTCCTGAGCTCCGGCGCCTTAATCGTCTGGGAAGACAAATCCGGAAGCATTATCGTGATCGTTCCCGTGTTATCGCTTATTCTCGACATTATCGAATCATATGAGCCCTCGGGAAGCTTCTTCATGACAATATCCTGCATCTCAAAAACATACTTCTCGGTAACTGCAGAAGTCGTTCCAGTAGGAAGCGTAAGCGAAAGCGCAATGCTGTCACCTTGCGCCGATGAAGGCATCATGCTGAATCCCATATGCGAAAACAGGGATATCGAAAGGAACATGAGCAGAACGATTGGAATGAGAAGAAAACGCTTATACGCCAAAAAGAATGTCAGAACATTTCCATACCCCTTCTCAAGTCCGGCCATGACCCTCTTTGCGAAATCGTCAAGCAATTTCATGAATCCCCTATGCTCGCGCTGCGTTGTGGTTTTTATCGGCATTATCGCCCCTGCGAGCGCCGGAACCAAAGTGACGGAAACAAACAGCGAGCAAACGAGGGAAAAGCAAATGGTGAATACCAGATCCTTCATCATCTGTCCGACCATTTCAAGATCATTCATGAATATGATAACCGGCAGGAACACGCATATCGTAGTCAAGGTCGAAGCGACTATCGCCGTAAACATGTTCTTCGAGCCGAGTATCGCCGCCGCAGGCGCGGTCTCGCCCTCAAGCCTGTAATTCGTTATGTTCTCCAATATGACGATTGATGCATCCACTATCATTCCGATTCCCAATATCAAACCGCTCATGGAAACCATGTTCACGCTGATCTTGCAGATTGCCATCAGCATCAAAGTGAATACAACGCAAACCGGCATCGACAAGGATATGATGAATGTGGATTTGAAATCAACCAAAAACAGGAATATCACGATAGCGGCAAGAAGAACTCCCCAAAACAGAGAGCTTATCGTTTCGTTTATAACAGCGGTGATGTTCTTGGAATTATCCCTTCTTATATTGAGGCTGACGCCCTCCGGAAGGTTGTTCCGAATGGAATTCAAGGAATTGCGGACATTTTTCGCAACAGTTGATACGCTGGTATCGCTTGCCTCGTAAAGGTTTATCATCACCGTAGGATTGCCGTTGAAATAGCTTATAGCCTGACCTTTAGCCGTAGTTTTAATAACATCAGCCACATCCTTGACATACACCGGCTTGCCTCCGGACACGCCGATTCTCGTATCGGATATCTCTCCGATATTCGAATACCTGTTATCCGTCATAACAGTATAGTCCTTGCTCCCCGAAGTTATCTTGCCCCCGGAACCCATGTTGTTCTGTGCGGATACCGCGCTAACGATCTGCGCCATGGTCAAACCATATCCGGCAAGCCTGTTCGGATTCACTTCGATGTTGTATTGTATGTCTCCAGCGCCTGATATGTCTATGTCGCCTACGCCCTTCACCCTAGCAAGCAAGGGCTCTATCGTATTCGAAGCGATGTTCTTCAATTCCTCAACCGGATAGTTCCCATCAACTGAAAGAGTCATGAATGCCTGACTGGCAAGTATCGAACTCACCTGCATGGTATTCACGCTGGAGACCCAAGACGGCATAAGCCTATTCACCATGGAAACCTTGCTGCTGACATCGCTTTCCAGCTTATCCAAATCGGACCCGTATGCGAATTCCAGCTGTATTATCGACCTGCCCGTCTGCGAATACGAACTGATGTTCTTCAGATTCTCCGTTCCGGAAACGGAATTCTCCAACACTCTCGTAACCTGCATCTCGATGCTTTCAGGATCCGCATCGCCACACGAGGCATATATGATCATGTATGGAAGATCAACAGAAGGGAAAATCGCCTGATCAAGCTTCGGAATGAATACGATTGACACGATGATAAGCAGGGCATACACCATGCTCATGAAGACCGGTCGTCTTACCGAAAATTCTGCTATGCTCATATTCTTTCCCTATGCCCCTACAACACTTGTATCTTGTCACCATCCTGCGGATTTCCCTGAACGATGACCCTGTCGCCTTCGGACAAACCGCTTGAAACGATGATCTGACTCTGAGTGGAAAGGCCAAGAGTCACCTCAACACGTCTGGCGATATTGTCAGAGCCTGCCAGATAAACAACGCTCTTTCCATCATATGTCCTTATCGCATCCTTAGGCAATACGAACACATTGTCCCTTTCGGACTTGACAAGCGTAAGCTCAACGAAGTTTCCATTTCTCAATCCGATCAGATTGTCCGCGGTCTTATCGACGGTAAGCTCTATCGGAATGGTTCTCGTAGCAGTATTGACAACAGGAGATATGTAGGTTATCCACGCCTCGTGCGTCTTCGACCTATCGCCGGCCGTAACGAAAGTAGCCTTGGAATACAGCCTTATCGAATCGACATCGCTTTCCGAAACGCTTGCGCTGAGCACAAACTCGGGATCCGGCTCTATCACATACAAAACAGTTCCCGCCGCAACCTTCTGATTCTCTATCGCATTAACAGCAACGACAGTTCCCGCGGCTTTCGATATCACAGGCGCCATGTTATAATCGACTCCTATATCAGAGGCATCCATAACGCCAAGCTCATCGCCTGCGCTCACCCTTTCGCCCAGCCTTACCGTATTGCTGACAACCACTCCGCTTACAGGAGCAGTCATGCTGACAGCGCCATTCAAATTCTTAAGATCGGCATTTGACAGCAAAAGCTGACGGAAGGTTTCCGGATGCATTTCCTTTATGGAAACATTTATGACATTCTCCGACTTTCCGGATTCCTGAACCTTGCTCTTTGCCTTTGCAACCATCGCAGTATAAGTGCTTAAAACAAACAAAGCGACAACTATGGCACTGAAAATCACCATAATCCAAGTCATCCTGCGAAAAAACCTCATTCCTCCGCGCCCATGGCTCCTCTCGACATCCTTCACATCCGTTTCCACATCGTTCTCCTTGACATGCTCAGCTGCTTTTTCGGCAACAACCGCCTTGCAAGCGCTATCAGAAGCCCCAACATCAGGCGACTGGCCTTTCAAAGCGCTTCCACCACAATCACATGAATCGTTATCCGCCCCGCCATTCGAATCATCTTCGCCACCAGAAACATCCTCAGGCTCAAGCTCCTGTTCGGGTTCAGGCCCCGATTCCGATTCGGGCTCGATCTGCGATACTTGATCGGACTCAGCCTCCATCAACGATTCCGGCTCCAACTCCGATTCCGATTTCAACTCCAATTCCGGCTCCAACTCTGGTTCGGATTCCGGCTCCAACTCTGGTTCGGATTCCGGCTCCAACTCTGGTTCGGATTCCGGTTCCGATTTTGGTTCAGGTTCGGTTTCCGCTTCAAGTTCCGGTTCAATATCAACTTCAAGTTCAGACTCTACTGCGGTTTCCGCCACCACTTCAGGTTCTGACTCAGGTTCTGACTCAGCCTTGATTTCCGGCTTTGATTCGGCCTGCAGCGCCGACTCCGACTTGACTTCAGTTTCAGGCACTGCCTTAGTCTCAACCTCCGCCTTGGCTTCGGGCTTATGTTGGACATCAAGTACCGATTCAGGCCGTGACTTCAATTCAGGATCGCGTTTAAGATCAGGAACCGATTCTGACATGCTAGCAGAACCGATTCCGGAATCCGCTTTCGAAACAGCATTGCCCTGCGGACGCTTCACCTCGGTACGGCGAGGCCTATTCGCTGACCCACGTCCAGATGACAACCCTGAAAAAGTCTTCTGATGAACCGGATTATGGTTCTTTGAATTGCTCTTTTTTTTAGAACTACTCATTTTTTCCTAATATAATCAGATATGAAATGATGGTAATCCTGACCCAAATACACGCTAAATGAAAATACGGCATTGCGATAATCAAGCATCGCGGCCAATAGCGCGCTTCGCGCCAGGAAATCAGAATCAATCGAATTCATGTAATCATGAACCGATATCTTTCCGCTGTCATACGCATCCTTTGAAAGGCGCAAGGCCTCTTTAGCGTATTCTGCTTTTATCTTTGCGGCTTCATAAGCCTTGCCCAAAATATCGATTTCCTCAATATTGCTCTCGACATCCTTGCGATATGTCTGATAACCGGCATCAAATTTGGCTCTGGCAATATGAGCCTCATGCTTGGCCTTGGTTATGTTGTTATACGCCGTTGTATACGGAATGAATCCATCAAGCGATAACGAGGCATTTACGGAAAACTGAAAGACATCATAAGTCGTTCCGTATTCATTAGTCGACGGCGGTCCGTATCTATAGCCGACCCCAACAGTCACTTTCGGCGTCCTAGTGCCGATATTGACCGCGTCGTAAACGGAATTTGCAATATCCCTCGTCAAAGCCAATTGCCTGAGAGTGGAATTGGTAGCCAAATACTTATTGTATATCCGATCAGCAGACGGCAATTCCAAAAGATCAATCTCAATCAGCCTCTCCACCTTAAAATCATAATCGGCATCCACAAGCGATTTCAGAGTCAAATAAACGGTCGACTTCGCCTTCTTGCATTTCATGACAGCGCTCTCAGCATTTGCCACCATGAGTTTCGCATTCATAAGATCCAACGATGAGGCAAGCCCGGCATCGAACCTGGCCTGCACATTCTTCAGCGCTTCCTGCGAAACAGACAAGCTGTCTTCAGCTGCCAAAAGAGCTTCCTGAGCAGCCGACACGCCCCAATACGCCGAACTGACAGCCTTCTCCAAATTCGCAACGGTATTATCGTATGTGAAATCCGCAAGCTTCTTTTTTATGGCAGATGTAATGAAACTGGTAATAGCAGTGCTGCCGAAAGTCAAATTAGCAGTCGCCGTAACGCTCGGATCGGACCAGCGCTCAATAAGAAGGTTATCAACAGAAGCCGTAAGAATCTTCTGAAGTCCAACCAAGCTACCGGTTACGGAAATAGACGGTATCAGACCCGACACCTCCGCTCCTATGGCTTCATCCTTCGCTGCAATCTTGCTGATCTCGGCTATCCTCACCTCATTGCTATCTTCCTTAACCCTTCTCAGGGCCTCAGCATGAGTCATAAGCGGAATACCGGACTTCAACGCGTCCTGCGCAAAAGACGGCAGAACGCAAACCAAAGAAAGCAGCAATGCGGTAAAAATCCTCTTACACATATCCTGCACCAACACCTCAAAAAAACCCTGAACGCCAAAACCAAAGCGAATGCCAATAGCAGCGCATAGAGTGATTTCCTTTATTATAACATATGAAAATTTACAATGTCAATCCAAAAAAAACCGGCAGCCGCCCCAAACGGAACAACTGCCGGAAAATCGCAATGATTTACTCCAACCTAAAATCAGAGTGTGGAACGACAGACGCGGAAGCCTCTGTTCACTTCCGACGACGCCTCATCAGAACCGCCAAATCTTTCGAAAATGGAGATAATAGATGCCTCGTCGCTATACGCTCCGCCTCTATAGACATGCCCCAAGGTCTGAATGCTGCGCTCAGGACCTCTATAATCATAAGTCAGATTACTCGGGTGAGCATAATTTTCATTCTCATCCTTCTGCATACCAACATACCAATCATAGCACCACTCCGCAACGTTTCCAGACATATCATACAATCCGAATTCATTCGGAAGCTTTCCCCTAATGGCACGTTTGCCTCCACCGCTATTTTCAGAATACCATGCGCACAAAGTCGGAGATTCATTTCCCGAATACACGTTCGTGCTCTTGCCACCAGAAGCAGCATATTCCCACTCGACTTCGGTAGGAAGCCTGTATCCGTTCGCACTGAAGTCGCAGACCCAATACTCATATTTGTTGGAACCGATAATGCTGGAAGTCTTAGTATAGCACTTGTTGAGATTCGCTTTTTCAGACAATGCATTACAGAACTCCACCGCATCAGACCAGGACACATTATCAACAGGAAGATTATCGCTCAACTCTCCGGATCCGGGAACCACAGTCGTACTATAGAAGATATTGCTATCAGGGAATACCTGCATCCATTCCTTAATCGTAACCTCGTGATCCGATATATGGAACTCGCTAATCGAAACCTTAGCAATCGACTCAACAACAGTTCCGTTGGCTGTGCTTTGAGTGAACTTCATATTGAAATTCTGCACCCCAGGAATCGTTTTCAATCCGGTATACGTCAAAATCTCAGCATAACATGCATAGACGATAGTGCTATCAGCCATTATGGAAGAATTAGGCTCAAGCATATTCGCTTTAGGAACAGTGGCATTGCTCAGCAAATGCACCGTTGACAAATCGACCGCCGTCCATCCGACAATTGTGTATGTCTGATTATTCTGCGTTCCTGCTACCGGAACGGATTCCGGATCGGTGAATACAGCACCGGATTTCACCGTCTTCTCCTCGTGAATAACCCACTGATTCGAAGATACATCAAATATCTTATATGTTATCTTGGTATTCAAAAGGGCATACCTTGCATATACCGTAGAATCATCAACAATATGCTCAGGAAGCAGAACCTCTCCCAAAGTCGCATTGCTCGGGAAATATTTCGTCTCATCAAAGCCACCGGCAACATTCGCCATCCAGATCCAATCCGAAAGACCATAGTTGTTAGTAAGATACTCAGTCGCAGGATCAATCTCCGGGAAAGGAATGACAGTCTTGGTAGTCATATCATTCTGAGCATACACCACCCAACTATTAGAGGTATTACTCCATGCCTTGAAGGTTACGGTCATCCTAAGCTCATATTTGGCATAAACAGTAATGTTGTCAACCAATTTGGCCGGAACCGCTACACCTCCGCCCGCAATAGGACTATGTGTGCTAGCATAAGTGGCCTCCTCTCCGGTAACCGGAATAACCCACTTCTCGAATTTATAAGCATAACCGTTATATTGCGTCTTGCCAGGAGTGCTTCCCCTCAACTCATCGAATCCGTCTCCAGAGAACGATGCCTTCCTTCTATATTCGGTCCATGCCCCATTCTGCCAATGCATATACGTAACCGTAACGCTCTTGTAGGAATATACCGGATACGCAATAATATTGTCCTTGACAGCAACAGGCATAGGCGATGTAGACGCCCCATTGGAATCAAACGGCGTTGAATTGTCCTCAAACTGACGCGGAATATCAGGAATAATCCAATGCGAGAAACTGTACAATATCCCACCATAAGACACCGCAGGAGGCTCAGCAGGAGACTGGATTTGATCTCCAGACCTAAGCTGGGAAACCAAATATTGCTGCCAAGTTCCGGAACTATCACCATCTTCGACCCACTTCATATAAGTGATGGAAACAGGAGCAGGAACATATTTGGCATACAATGACATATCGCCAGTAACCAGACCATCCGCTTCCAAGCCCCTCAAATTAGATGGCGTCGCTGTAGCTTCGGACTCGTTTTCGGCCAAAACAGCCCAATGCGAGAATGTCCAAAGCTTGTTGTCATATTCAATATCCGCAGTAGTAATACCACTCAAGATATCGGACAAGTCCTCATTCGCTTCCGGCTTCAGCGTCCTCAACGTATTCCAAGCCGAATTCTCAAACGTCTTAAGCTTGATAATCGGCTTTCTGGCAGTGACCTTCCACTCGTTTCGCACGCTCTTGTCTCTCTTGGCATATACGAAAACATCCGTTTCGCCCTCTCCAACAGCAGTAATGCGTCCATCGGCAGCCACCGTCACGACATCATCGCTTCCGCTAGCGAACAGCACATCCTTAATCGTAACATCTTCCGGTTCGATGGTGTATTCCAGCAAACGTGAGAATCCCGTGTAAATCATCAATGTCTTCGAACCTGTAACACGAATTTCAGTAGGCCTTATCTCCTCACCTATGATAACCGGAACAATCTTCTTAGAACTATCATCATACGTTATGACGATATTGAAAATCTTTCCCGAATCGCCTACAGGATCGTCGATATTCAAGTTGCCTTCGCTATCAATTGTCGCCAAACGGCTCCAAGGATCATACTGAACAGGATAAGCTATGCTGTAGCCAACCGGATGCTTGCCCTCACAATCGTTCTCAACAATCAAATCGGTTTCGGTTCCGGTAACTATCGGATCAACATCATTATCACCAACAACTATCTTGCTTCCCTTAACCGAGAAGCTGCAATAAGCCGCATATCCGCCATCAACGGTCTCAACCCTAACCCTTGCCTTACCAAACAACGACTGTCCGGAAACCAAGCCATTATCATCAACGCTGATTGCATTCCATGACTCATCTTCCGCAGGCGGAACAATCGACCATTTGCAATCCTTGATCGTGGCATTGGCAGGAATGACTTCAGCGACAAGCTGACATTTTGAACCAGCGTTCAGCGCTTCAGACTGCGCGGCACTCAGAGATCCGTCAGCATTCCTCACGTACATCCTAACGCCTTCCGCTCTAACAACCGGATGAACCGTAACTGATATGGGAGCCCTATAACCACCATCCGTAGAAACAGCATAAACCAAAATGGCATTGCCCGATTTAGGCGCTTTCAATGCCCTGATAACCGCCCACTTTGAATCCAAACCCGTTCCCTCTGCCGTAACCGACACGCAGTTCGGATCAGAAGAAACCCATGTAAAGGACCTATCGCTTGCATCTTCGGGCAAAACCTCTGCGGAAACCCTCGCATAATCCCTACCAGCGACAAGCGTCAACGATGACTCGCTCGCTCTGATTCCAGTGGCCAGTCTTCCCAATTCAATATCAAATTCCTTCTTGCCGCCGCCAGTAACCGGACATTTGACAGTAACAGTACCAACGTATGACGGATCCAATATCGTTATCGAACCGTCATTTTCAATCCAAATCTTCCCTTCGGGTTCGCATACAAGCTCATCGCTATTCGAACCCCCCTCAGGAATCCTTGCCTTAGGAATGAAATCAGTTACGTTTTTAGTTCCTCCGTCATGCGTATCAATTCTAGCCGCAACGGAAATTTCAATAGTATTCTCCGGCAAATCATCCTTCACGTTCAGAACGCTGCCGCCAAACGGATCGTTGCCATTGCTACCAGAAACGCTTATAGCGCTATACACCTCAGCAGAAATAAATGTCTTTCCTATGCTCTTGGCAGTAACCAGACCGCTCGCCTGATCTACATCTGCAATGCTAGGATCATGTGTTGACCACAATGAAACAAACCCTACCGGAGACGGCTTGATTGTGGAAGTCAATTGAACCGTGTCAGCTGCATCATCCGACACATATAGTACGGTCCTTTCGGGCTTATCTATGGATACGGTAGTTGTGACCTTAGCAGCCTCCTTGCAAGAGACAGCCATCGCAACAACCGCTACCAGCAATACAGTCATCTTTTTAACTGCATTCAACATATAATTCCCTCCCTCATCCCTTATCGCAAATCCCTCCCAGGCGACCGATACCAAAATCGATCGCCTGGAGAGAATGCTATATACATTATCAAAACTTATCTGCGGAATCTGATATAGATATCATACCTCTCCAGATCACGCACTTCAAAATCAACATAATTGCCCGGAGCATCCGCTTCCGACCAAACCGTAGGTGTCGGCTTGGGGAAGTTAAACCAATATGATTCCGTGAATGTTTCATTTACTGTCTTTGTCTGGGTTGACACTTTCTTGACAACCGCTCCATCACCACTATTCACAGTGCCCCTCGAATTCGAAGCAGTCCTAGTGAAATAGTTGACTGCTTCTTTATCGCCGTACACTATCGATCCGGTGTTGTCTTGATACAAGGAATGGCCCACCTTCGTATCAAGCCCCGAACCCCTCTTCGAAATCGGAGTGAAGTCGCCTTCTCGAGTTTCCGGATTTTTGTTCTTTTTCCCCACGTTCTCCGCAACATCAATGTCACTACGAAGGGCATCATTATAGGCCCTATAGAAATTAAGCCTCTTTTTGGTATTCCATCTATCCGTTACTATCCATTCGCTAGCTCCCACGGGCTTTTCAACCATCTCCCATGTCACGCCAGCCGTATTGGACAAACCCGCGCCATTCGCATTCGGATTATCCAAATTATCGCAGAAGAAGAAGTCAATTTCCTTAATCGGCTTGACCTTTTCAAGCTCCCTGGTATTTCCATGTTCATCCACCTTATTGCTGGTATATACCATTATTGGCGCCATTTTGGATTTCTTACATGCATCAACAAAGCTCTGAGGATGCATACTGTTAAAAAGCTTGCCCTCCTTCAACTGGTCAAAATTGCTTCTGTAATCAACAATATAACCATTCAAATAAGTCTCTCCGACAAACTGAGAAAAAACCGGAACCCCTTTCCAATACCTCTTATGATTGACCCATGCGAAGCGGCTCCAAGGTATAAGCGTATTGGAAACAGAGACATGATCATCATGTTTGAATTCATGTTTAACATCACTATAAACATAACCTGCATCCGCCAAGCTGTAGGTGTTGATAGTAGCCTGTGATTGGGCTCTCTCTTTTATGTAATCATAGCCATCGACATAAAAATCATGGCTTTCATTACCGCCACTATAATA
This sequence comes from uncultured Spirochaetales bacterium, assembly GCA_902797395.1. Lineage (GTDB taxonomy): Bacteria > Spirochaetota > Spirochaetia > Sphaerochaetales > Sphaerochaetaceae > UBA9848. The sequence continues at coordinate 31,070 of CADBSO010000034.1, read as the reverse complement.
CTCTCTAAACACGCCCCAGTTAACTGGATTCTCAAGCAAGTCGCCCTTTCCGTAATCATCTCTACCCAAACCAGGTCTGTACACATTAAACACATGGTCCGAAGCCACAACCCACGAATTTGCGAAATCCTGCTTCTTCAACTCATCGAAATTGCTCGGCGCCGAAGGCGAATAATCATGACAGACATTACTCAAGTTGGAATCCTTACCAAACAAATTGGCATTCTTATATGCTGCATTGTTATAATCCGATGATGCACGCTTACCCGAGCTTATCGACACATCAGTAGACACGATTCCCGTAAGCGCCTCTTCCACATTTTTCGTTGTCACATAATACGGATAATGGAAAACGTATCCTTGAACGTCATCATATTCCGGAGCCGAACGATCCCATTTATCCTTTTTAGCAAATTGCGTATCGATTTTTTTACTTCCAGTGTCATACTTTCCTGTTCCGATATGGTTGTATCTCAATCCGCCACCAAGTCTGACGCTATAGTTTTCAACCGTACCCCTACCGCTCTTATCCAACCTCTTCGAGTTTATCAGATCCGGATCCGCATCAGCAGCCAACTTATATGACTCATTATACAACGGATCGGAATACACGGTTCTTCTTGCATCAACTATTTTGAAAAGATAATTGCTACTTCCTGCAATTACACCCTTCGATTCAAAGAAATGTATCTGATCAGGCTCGACCGAATTACCCTTCGCTTGTTCCTTAGCGACAGCAGCCGCCCTAATCGTTTCCATAGGAAAATCCTCAAAACCTTGATTCTCTTTTCCAGGATTTTTCAAAGAGATAAAGAAATTGTCTTTCCATTTATAATCACCATAGGAAACCCAATAGCCGCCCTCCTTTTTCCATCCGGATTCACCTGCTATGGTTTTCAGAGGGTAATCCGGATTATAGAAAGATACAAATCCAAAAGACTTGATATACAGACCATCATCTTTCGTTCTGTTGATTCCGGACAGAAGAGAAGCATAATTGCCATAGCACTTGCTCAGATAAGCCTTCTTCAGCTGCTGGCGCCTGCTAGGATCATTCGCATAATTCCAGACACCCGTGCTGATATCCTCGTTAGCAATACATGTAGGTGAATCTATAAGCACACTATTGCCATCAACTATGCTCTGGGACCATTTGTTCACATCACCTGAAAAACACAGCTTATTTTTGTCCCATTCCGGTAAGTCAGCCTTGCCATCTCCGCCATAAAACCAGCCTTTACCGTATGTCCCGGATGTCGTTATCGTCGTGGTAAGGCTGTTAAATGAAGAACTATCCTTCTGGTAGACAACGACCATTTTGCTAACCACCTCGCTCGTACTCTCCGTAGTAGAAGTGGTATCATATGTGCCAGATATATGCAGATCGCACCTTCCCCCAAGCACAACATCCAACAATATATGAGTGCCATAGGTATCAAATATGTATTGCGGAGTCTTTGTGGAATCATTGATGTCTCTCTTAAAGCCATCATCCAGGCAGTCTCCCAAGTATTCCAAACTGCAATACTGATCCATTACGCGCTGTCTCATGCGAGCAACTTTACCCTGATACCTGGCAAAATACTGCTTGCTAGTATTCGATTTCAAGGTAGATTTCTCCGAACTGAACTGGTCTTTGAAATTGAAATTAAATTTCTGACCAAAGAATTCAGTATTCATATTGAATGACGCATCTTTGGAGGTTTTTTCATTTATCTTATCAAGAAAGTCCTCCTTGCTTTCAGCAAAAACAGTTTCCTGGGTTGACTCATTCATTCGAACAGTACCTATGGCGTACTTGTTCTTATTCTTAAGCTTGTTCAAATCCAATATGGGTTTATGTTTGAGGCCCAATGGACTGAAATAATTCCCATCCGGCACATCATAACCATACCCGAAAGCCTCATATGCCGAAACAAACTCCACTACTTCACACAAAGTGGTATACGGATAATAAAAATCCTGAGCATTGTGAGCCGATTTCAAATCAAAAGCCCTTACATTGATGACCATATGTTCCAGCTTGCTTGCCTTTTCAATGGATGTGCGTTGCTCAAGCTTGGATTTCTTCGCCCCTTTATTTTTTTGTGATTGCGCATCAGCCCACGCTGCATCACGATAATCATACTTGCCCGCAGTGTCATCACTAAGCTTCTTATTCACAAACATCCAACCATTCGACCCATAATGGTTATCCTCATCTTTGCCCAAATCATATGCGAAATTACCTTTCCAAGCTGTAAGAGATTTCGCTTTTTGAACATTATTGGTGCCCTCAACCGCCGCAGAAGACCACGAAATCTCAAGGCCACCATATGAAGGGGCATCCTCATCACTCGGTTGCAACCAAGCGACATAAACATCACCATCATGCTTCCAACCATTAGTCTCATCAGGCTTATCGCTACTGTCTGTCACATATGCGACAACAGGGTATTCCTTGGAGCCATATTTGTATGTCGAATATTTTATGACAGCAGCTTTCGATGTTAACCCCCCCTCATCAGAAGAATCCACACCGATCAATGACTGACCTGCATTCATGCTGCATGCTATCATGCAAATCAATAAAAATACGCCAAATAATGCTTTTCTCATATTGACCTCACCAATCTCATACCCAAATCATAGAAAGCATAGTTATAAGGAGAAGAAGACCTCCTCAAATCCGCTTTCTGATCAAAATACTTATGAACATGCCCTTCGGCAGCATCAGATTGCATAAACGAACCAGAGCGAACCATGAAGTTAATCCGAGATGACCTGACCCCTATTTTCACAGCCTTGCTGGCAACCGCAACATTGGCAACCCCGGATGCGAATGTCTTGCCTTTAATCAAGGACGCAGGCAGCACAAGATCCGAAGTGTAATCAGCAATAATACCTCCTTTTTGAGCATATGTGAAAGCAAAGGTCATCTTGGTAGTGGATTTCTTCGAATCGTAATAGGAATCCTTATAAGAGACTTTAATTCCAGTACCTTCAAGCCCAGGGAACCAAGATGTCACATCATACGCATCTTTATTCTGCGAATATTTGTTAACATCAAAAGTATACGGAACCGTTATAGTGAATTTGATATAATCCGTCAAGTCCTTAACATACGATGCTTTCATAGTTATGGTAGCCGCATTGCTGACAACCTGTCTCAATACGGGCTTTTCCTCTTCGCTGCATAGCACATCCTCAAGCAATCCATTCGGCATATACAAATCGGAAACCACCGTATAAGCATTATCATCACCCGCCTTCCTAGTATAACTGAACACGAACTTCAACTCCGAGTTAAACTTCTCAGGATCCCCACCCTTAGAGACGATATTAATCGAACTCAATGAAGCAGATATCTTATTATCTTTAAACCTGGGGAACCACGATGTAATATCGTAAGCTTTCTTATTCTGCAAATATACCTGGTTATTGAATTTATGCGGAATCGTTATCACGATAGTCACCGTATCGGTCATGCTCATATCACTCAAAACTATCGTATCACCTCCACTCGTCGTCTCGCCATCAAGCCATTTCCTGACATTTCCAACCGCATGATACATGCCAATCGGATTTTTATACTCGCTTCTGTCATTAGACACATGCTCCATGGCCGTCTTATTCAAATAGCACTCTCCGAACAAGCTTGAGAACAAAGACGTGTCTTTCACATACACCGGATATGCGGAATTGACCAGATTATCCCTGTTAGCACCCAAGAACGAGTCATCATCCGAATCAGGAATTATGCTTGATGCCAACTGATACTCACATGCGGTAGGAAGCCTGAATCCTGTGGCATTTTCCCTCGCAAGGCTCTTTCCGGGGGCGATATCATGACGCTCCTTTATATACTGAACGGCTTCGTTCATCGTCTTTATGACACCATTCCTCGAAGCAACCTGCCCACCAGTTGATTCATTCCAAAGCAAGCTCGTATCCTCACCTCTCGCATACGCATAAGTGAGTTTATCAGTATGGAATGTATTGTATGCAGCGGTGAACATATTGCATATCAACATGGCTTGCGGCAAATCCAAAAGAACAATCGGGTAGCTGTAATCCGTTCCATCGCCCGCATTCTTAATTTTCCTAGCATCATAGTCAATCTCAACTCCAGAAACAACTATCTTGTTTTTCCTCAAGTCGACTTTCTCGGTGCCGTTTTCGGTTACAATCTCCTCTTCGAATTCATCTTCACCATCACACCAGAAATCATCAGTAGCGCTTACACTGAACTTATTCTTATATCCAAGCTCTTCAAAACCCCAACCATAGTATTTATTAGCATTCAAAAGAGCCTTCAGCTGCGCTCCGGACACATCTTCGGAAGCAATAGCGAAAGCGCCAGGTTTGACAACACCCAAATCCGTAACGCTTACCCCATAGCTCACGGGCGAGACAAGCGAAGGCAAGGATGTGAAACACTGGCTGAAACCCATATTCGTATCATTCGTAATGAACTGAACAGGCAGCGGACAATAGAAGCTCCCAAGCTGTTTCCATTCCGGATACAACTCGCAAACATCACCATCCTCATACGCTTCGTTAAAGTATTCCGCATTCGCATCAGACAAAATATCAGCATACTTGATTGTCCTATTTCCATCGCTCCAACCAACAAAATCAAAGCCGGTCCTAACGGGAACTATACTCGTAAGCTTTCCAAAATACGGAGTTCCATAATACATATCCCTATGGGGCATGTCTTTCACGGTTTCATTACCATACTGATCCGTAACAACGTATGTCATCTTTCCGGATCTCTCAGGATAGTTGTCCTTGTTGTAAATATAGTCATGATATTCGACCGTTATCCTCTTCATGCTATGCTTCCAAACAGCATGCAACTCGACCCTATAAGGGAATTCCTTGGAATACACCTTATTAACACTATCATAATAGTGGTTATTAGCGAAAAAAGTGATTATGACATTTTCAAAATAATCCTTAATCGAATCGCCCGGCTGGAATAACCTCGTCTCCAAGCAATTCAAATTGAATTCCTTCTCACCAATCAGCCGATCCTCAAAATAACTGACAAGCTCACTGTCCGCATAATCCCTATCCTCGCCGCTATAATTCTTCAGATACTTCCTCAAGCACTTAGTGATCTCAGAAGCGATATCAAGACCATAATCGGCCGCCCTGAGCTCCCAGCCAAGAAACTCCCAACCAGATCTCAAGCTGTCAGGAGCCTTCAATGCAGGATAAGACTGCGCAGGCTTGAAAACCTTCTTATCAGTCGTAGCGACTCCGCAAGGACGTCCTTCAGAATCCGTTTCATCGGTCCTGTCATCTATGTATACCAACTCAATTTCCTCTATGCCTCCGGCGCTAAGCGCTGGCGTTTTTGGAAATATCTCATGATTGACATCCAAATTCTTAATAGCATCAATAAGCTCATCGGCAAAATAGCAATTGGAATAATCTATCTGATCCGATTGCAATCCCTGCTCCACGCCTTTGTTTTCTGGAAGCTCCACACTATTTCTGCATGAAACGAAAAGAAAACTCAAAGCTAAAGCGCATATAGCACATGTCATTTTCTTCATACGAGCATATCCCCTTTCATCAAAGCATATTCTCTCTGCACAAGCTCACGTCGATTCCATTCAATGAAACGACCTTCTTATTCTGGTCGAGCAAATAGCTCCAACCACTTCCTGTCGAACCAGACGCAACGCACAAGCTGATATCGCATATCGGATACTCCTTCCACGCATTCGAGATGAAATTAGTTGCCAACTCCCTGCTCTTCCAAATCCTATATTTGCCAGAGCAAGCATCCTCATAACCGGTAATCACGCCCCTACCGTCCTTAACCGGAACCTTACAGTCCGCCATATACCAACGCGCCAAAGGCTTGGTGCCATTGCATACGACCACCATATTGCTATTCGGATACAGAACAGTATGATAACCTGCAGTATCAACAGAACCAACCTCCGGCAACGAATACTTTTCCACAAGCAGTTTGGCATGAGTGCCGAAGGAGGAATCATTTGAAGCTGACTCCGTAATAGCGAAACCCTTCAACGACTTACCCGCGTCAAATCCATAAACAGCGAACGCATATACGCCGCCGCCGATATCAATCGGCTCTCCATTATTCGCCACATCCTTAAGAACTCTGGTAGCCGTTATATAATCGTCCAAATCACCGTTCTCCTTATAGAGATACGGACCAGTGAATGGATCCTCTGACCAAACCTTGTCCGTTCCTCCATACAACCTATCGTTCACCTGACCGGAAACAACCGCATACGATATCGTGCTTGGTATGGCCTTATTCGTAAAATCCGGTTTTATAAGGATGATATCCTGCAGATATTTAGCCCTGCTGTAAAGATAGTTCACATCCTCAAAACTAGACTCCACAGTATAATCTATGAACGCATCGTAGAGCTCCTGCCTGCGATCCGCATCCTGCGCGAAGTTCCATATCCCAGAATACTTATTCATCGTAAGATCGTTATAATCATACTTGTTCTCAGACACGGGACCGAACAACCCAGGAAAATCAACAACCACCCTGTTTTTCGACAAACTCGACTTCCAATCATCCCTTATTTTACGAAGGGTACCAAAATTTGTCGCCAAAGTATTCGTTCCGGTGCCACCCCACGAATGGATTTGCAGTTGCAAATCAGCACCGGCTGCAGTATCGTTGTCATTGGTTGTTTTCGAATCACCAGGCACCCCCATCGCTTTATGGACGCTGTTTTTAACCTCTGTGGCCGTATCGCCCTGAGAAGAACTATATTTAAATGAAGCCACAAACCTTCCGCCCAACCTGAGGAACATCGGCATATGAGTTCCGTATTTATCAAAAAGCTTATCAGGCGGGAAAGATTTATCGTTGACATCCTCCTTGAATGAGCCAATCAGATAATCCCATATATCCGCCAGGAATTCCTCCTGCGAATCCTGAGTGCAATATTCCGGATCAATCCATTCCTCATTGAAGTACTGCGTATCAACAATAGTTCCCGCAACCGATGACCCCATGGACTTTATACTGCCAGAATCAGCACTCGAACTACCCCAATTCATAAGTTTTACAATGCTAGTAAGCGCCGATTCAGCCAACATGACAGCCGCCTGAGCAGCTTGAGCCCCAACATTATTTGTTACAGATTTTGGCTGAGCAGGCGTCATTACATTATATTTCTTATCGCCATCCACAATATAAGAAGTCAACTTATCCTTCGCTTTAGCATCCACTGGCTCCGTTGTCGTAAATGCCTTTTCAATATTCTTACTAAATGCCTTTCCGCCATCATTTCCACCATAAAGCCATGAAAGGTTATACTCGCTTGAACTGCTCGAGGATTCGTCATATGTCTGCACATAATCCTGGGTATAGAATTTTTCTTCACTATAATTAAGAATCACTTCCCTCGTTTTAACCGCTCCGCCGTTTTCCTTATGCGCATTCCAGAAGGCAATCATATCCATCCAGCCCTGTGGCACCATAGCATCCGGATTAAATTGACTCCCTGCCTTACGATAGTCATATCCGTAATTGCCTAATATCTGACTTCCGCCATCACTTAGCGTTTTCGCTGCAATGGTTCCAATCCACCAAAGCTTCCTGTCATCCTCGTCGCTAAGATCCAGCATGGTCACATCCTTTTTCCTTTTGTCCACGAAATCGCAATCCAAAAGCGAATGAGGTTCTTTGCCATCAAATCTTCTCGCATAAATCTCAACGATATAGGTCGTATTTCTAGGCAGCTTATAATCGGTGAAAACCTTTCCTACAGATGGTGAGGCTATGGTTTTCCACTTGACAATATTGCCATTATCAAAAGGTATCCTATATCTGAACTCAATAGACTCCACAACATCCTTAGCTGATCCAAAATTATCAACGCTCCAAGAGAACTCAAGACGGCTCTTCTTGCTCGCAACTCCAAGTTTGGTATCAAAGTTTCCAAGGTCTTTCTTTATCGAGCTTTCGCTAATTCCACCGAACTTAGCGGTGAGCAAGCCTCCAGCGACCTTCTCGCGCAGCTCACGCATTTGAGCTGAAGCATCAGACGCCTCATTGATACTATTACTACAGCCTGCCAATGTCAGAAACAAACCGAACAACACCAAAAAACAGGCGAAACATTTGCAACGGTTACCCATATTGCACTCTCCTTCTCAAGGTCTAATCAAAAATCGACAGACAGCCCCAGCCATCCATCGTTTTCCCCTATCGTCTTCTTCTCTATGGTCTTTAGTTCTTACCCGATTCTACTGTTCTTTTAAAATTCTTCTTCAAATTCTTTTAAAAATCACTCTTCCCGTTCTTTCCAAACTGCTTCCAAATTCCAAACTCTTCTCAACTCTTTTCCGTATTCTTTCTGGATCTTCTAAAACAATATAACAACTTGTTAAATTTCTTTTCCATTGGCGATGTCTCAAAAATCCGCTACAATCCGGACAAACACACACAACCATATCACTTGAACAACAGGCCCATAGCAAACGCACACCTGCTAGCATCCGTTCAAGCAATCACCACATCGCACACCGATCCACTGACTTCAAATCTGATTCTTGTAGTTACCTCTCCCAAATTCCAAATTAAATTGCCACACTTTCATCGTTCCATACATATTATAATAATTATTTTCTCAAAGTCAAATTACAAAAACACCGGAAAAGCATGCGGCAAAATCGCAAATATCGGCCAATACAAACACAAACCATTCGCTTTCCGCCGAGCATGCCATTCCAATGCATTATTCTCCAGACTAAACCAAAACCGCTCTAATGCTGGACCTCCGCGCTGGCAGGCGTTCTCACAAGACGTATGCCAATGTAGTCAACAGCAGACCCGATCGCAGCCGCCGTATTATCAGTCCTGGTCGGAGTGCAAACAGTATCCGGACCGTATGTGCAATACGTGGGAATGCTTGAACAAGAGCTGTGTGTCACAGTATCAAGCCTATACTGCTCAGTACCAGTAACACCGGTATTGGAATAACTATAGTCTATCTTGTAAAGCATCAGCTTGTTGTCATCGCTAACTATCTCGCACAAATGCTGCGGGCTATTATAAGCGCCACCTCTAACCGCACGATAGTGGGTCTCGGTTTTAACAAGAGGCTCCCCATTATTGTCATAAACATCAACATCCCTAGTTTCACAAGTCTTTTCATAGGAAGGTTCGCTGCCAACACTTACTACAACATTGTTGCTCTGTATTTTCAAATACTCATACGCCACAACATCATCCCAACACCACTCGGAAATATTTCCGCTCATATCATACAAATCATACTGGCTGCTTATGCGCGATTTAGTACCAACAGTTTGCTTTGCGCTTTCGGAATTACCGCTATACCAAGCGACATCGTCTATGGAATCACTTCCTGCATATGTATAACGCGGACCCTGCGAAGAGTTGCCGTTCTTATACTGTCCGCCAGCCGCCGCATACTCCCACTCGAGCTTCGTCGGAACGCGATAACCGTTTCCGGAAGCCTTCAAAGTAATGACATCGGTCTCCGAAAATCCCTCCGTCTTATTATCCTGGTTGACATACATGAGATCATACTCATCCAAATACGACATCTTGTTGCAGAATTCCAAAACCTCATGCCATTTCAATCCTGACTTAGGCAAGGAAACACTGGGATCATCAGGCACCTCCGCACCAGGCTCATCATCATCATCATCATCATCAGGCTCCACATATCCGTCATCCTCACTGCCATCGGCTACTGCCTCATCATATGAAGCAATCGTATTGTCATAAATAACATTATTTATCTCATATTTAGCCATGCGGAAAGCGCTGATGGGCGAGTTTCTATAAGAACCGCCCGGCACCGATATCGTATATTCCCATCCGAAATATTCGCCTTTCGTATCCACCTTAACATGATGGGTGTTGGAAAGACCCTCCGGAGCATCCGAATAAGCCGCTGTAGCCACTATATCGCACTCACCAGTTTTCATCGGATATACTACTCCATCCACCACCACCGCAACATCCTCATCCGTAGAAGTCCACTCAATCCTATTGTACGGAAACTTATTCGGATTCACGAAATTTGACGTCTGCAAGGTCAGGGTTTTATCTCCAAACAAATACTCCGGAGGATCAGTAGTAGTAACGCTAAGGGTCAAACTGCTCGAATATTTCGGCAACAAGATGACATCACAATACGCCACACCATCACTATCCTTGGTGCTAGTGACGGTTATTCTAGATTTTCCAGGCTCAAGCAGCGTAAGATTGCCGCTGCCGTCAACACTGACGGACGATACCTCGCTACTACTCCACGTAACCGAAGTGTCTCCGGCCGGATTAGCGAGGATAACAGGCTGCAATTGCACGCTATCACCCATATAAACCGTTTTTGTCGTTTCCTCAAAGGAGATGGATACGCTAGGTTTCACGGTAACCACACAAGAATCAGTATAGGACTCATCCTCAACCGACTTCACCATAACCGTAGCGGTTCCCGGCTTCAAGGGTGTGAACACACCGGTTTCAGAATCAATGCTTCCAACATCGTTTCCCTCTGAAATCCACCAGCTCACAGCGCGACACGAGTCCGGTGAACTATAAGGCTGCACGCCGACAATTGCCGAGAACTCCAACGTGTTGCCCATCTTGACGCTTGCCGTTCCATCATATCCATCTATAAACAACGACCTCACAACAGGTCTGACAACGACATCACACACGGCATACTTGGTGCTATCCGTCGATGAAAACGCCGTAAGCCTAGTAGTGCCTACGCTCAATGCCTCAACCACGTATCCTCCGGAAACCCCGCCGATACGAGACAATCTGACAACTCCGGATGGAGATGAGGTCCAATAGCAATTGCAATATATTTCCTCATCCGGTGTGGCGGTAACAGTTGTATTAAGCGTGTCGGATTCGCCATAACGCAACTCCAACTCCTGCTTGTCAAGAGCCACCCCATCTATTCTAGCGCCTACAGTAACCTGGCAATACCCCTTTTTGCTCTCATTGCGACTGGATGTCGCCCAAATCTTAGTCGATCCCAATTTCTTGCCGCGCACCACTCCTGTCGAACTGTTCACCTCCGCAATCGTGGAATCTTCACTCGTCCAAACCAGCCCTTTATATTCAGAACTATCAGGAACCACTGTGATTGAGACATTTTCACTAAGATCCAATTCGCCATCTATGGCAATAGACCTGTTCAATACATTAAAAGACACATCCTGAACATCTATCACCGTAACGCTCAATGTGTCATTCACATCATGATCGTACAAACCTGATGCCGTAATCACGGCCGTTCCGCCTTTTAGAGCTTTGATATAGCCATCATCGCTTACGGAAACAATATCCGGACGATTCGAACTCCAAACAGGCATGCTGAACTCCGGCAAATCCGGAACTGTCGCTATGACAGCATCCAACGATTCCCCATAATGCTTCAGAACTTCAATGCTATCACCATGACCCGATATGGTCGAACTGGAATGCTGCACAAAATACACCAGAGACATGTCCTTGATGTTATCATTTGCTTCAAGCGTGGCCAATATCCTTCCGAATCCGGGTCCGGTAGCCGACACAACGCCTTCATCATTTACCGATATGATATCACTGCCTTCAGTCACAGTCCACAGAACATTTTTGCTCCATGTGGTATTCTCAGGATATATGCTGACATCAAGCGGTATGTTTCCGCTACCAAACAAAATGGGATCACTAGTGCGCAAATAAAGATTTGTCACCGGCACCTCAACAAGAATGCTGACAGAATCCGCCTTTCCGGAAGAAGAAGTCGCCGTTACCACAATAGGATTCTGTTCACCCACTGCGGGAACCCTGAGGACTTCAACATTTCCATTCGCATCAACGGATACGATTTCCGAAGCGGTTGATGTCCAAACAATGGACTTGTCATCAGCATTAAGAGGAAGCAAGTTGACCGATAAGCTGCGTTTTCCTCCTCTAGGAAGCGTGAAGGACTCATCGCCCAGAATCTCAACCGAATTGACGGCAACCTTCACAAAATTGATCTTACAACGAGATGATGGCCCATCTGTCGAATATGCCTCAACATAATGCTCGACGCTTTCATCCGGAGGAAGACGAAGAACCCTTACCTCGCAGGTATTTCCACTTGGAACTATTTCCAAAACGGAATTATCCGATACCCTCCACTCGACCGCTTGATTCAGCGCATCAGCGGGGATGACACTAGCGCTAAGAGATGCGGTCCCGCCAACCATAAGAGAAAGCGAAGAGGAACTCAATGCCACGCCTGTGGCTATTATGGGATCCGATACTTCGATAGTTGCGGTAGCCGTAAAGCTTCCATCATACGATGTGACTACAAGCTGCTCGGTTCCAGCCTTCTTGCCCTTCAACCGAGCCTCATCATCAACGCAATAATATTCTACATAACCCGCCTTCTCATCATATCGCCACACAACTTGCGTTTCGGATGCGTCCTCGGGATAGATTTTAGCTTTTATCAGCCCCTCTTCCCCGGTCAGCAAGCTAATATGTTCCGGCTCGACTTCAATCCGCTCCACCGGGATTACAACATTCAACCTGAAAGAGGTAACGACACTGCCGTTCGCTTCGGCCGTTATCACAGTCCATCCTTTGCTCACCGGCGTGATCTCTCCAGAAACAGGATCGATAGTTGCAATTCCAACATCAGAAGAAGACCATCTCACTTCGGATTTGACAGTCTCAATCTGCTGCCGAAGAGCGCTCGGCAGAAAATCGACAGCGATCTTCTTATCAGCGGACTTCAAGTCAACACGAGGCGAAACGGTTATTTCCTTCAATAGCGGAGCAGAAGAAGCCGGAGTCATCCTTCCGTTCGGATTAACAATATTGACAGACACCTTTATCGTAGCAACCCCACAGGATTTCGCTATCACATTAATAGTTCTGCCGACGCCCAAGGATTTCGACTGATCCAATTCCAGAAGCTCATTGTCAAGCTCCCAGCTATAATCCAGCTCATTATCACCTTGGTCGCCATTCCATTCCGCAATAACGCTGACAGGCATGCTCTCGCCAACATACATGGCGGATTTCGCATTCAACTTCAAACTTACTGATACGCGCGAGCCATTATTACAGGAAATGCCGAACACCACAGCCAGCATCGCCAGGACCACAAGAATTCCGAACGCTCTCTTGCGCATGTTTTTCTCCTTTTCGCCTCACGGAAACGCTTATTCCGCTGCCAAAGCGATTTTTCATGGAAATATTATGCTATCAAATCTACTATTCCGGTTCTTTTGTTCTGCTTCTTCTCGTACACACTTGTTCGTTTTGTTCTTTCCGAGGATTACAATCCTTCAAATCCTCATTTTCAGACAATAATTCGTTTTTAATTTAGAATATTTCAGAGTTTTTGTCAAAGCAACAGAAAACCAAAACGCATAAAGCCGAAAAAAAAGGGAGGCCGAAACCTCCCCAAACGCTTATGCTGCGCACATGCGCACGCAAAACCAATTCACTGTGACTATCAGTAAATATAAATCCTATTCATATTGCTTTCCGAATAATCCGAAGCCTTGATTTCACCCCTAAGCGCTTCATTCAAGTATGTCATAAGAACCTGATTGTCAATCATTGCCTTGTCAATCACCAATTCCTCATTGGAGAACATCGTATAACCATCCCCCTGATCCAAAAGAAGATAGTTATGTGATGCCACGGTATACTTGGCCTGAGCTGAAAGCGGAACCCACTCGCCATTCTTCTCAACCATGACATTCTTAACCCTTCTCGGACCCGAAATGCTCCTGACAAAGCCCTTGTCATCGACTTTTACAGGCGACGGAATGCTGGTATCCACATCAAACCTAAGACCTGACACCTGAAGGAATCCGCCGTTTTCACCAATAGCATTCGTGCCATCGGAAGCCTCATGCATCAGATTCCTGCATCCATGCTCCAACGCATCAAGTATCCTCTGACCGCTAGTTCTGACCGAGCAAAGCATATTGCCATAGGGGTGTATGGTGATAAGGTTATTATAAGTGATATCGCCCTTGCGGATATCCCCTCTGATTCCTCCGCCATTCACCAAAGCGATATCAGACTGCGCAACATACCTGTATGCATCCGCGCAGAAATCGCCTATGAGCGTCTCACGATTCCTCACCGCTCTGGTTCCATCCGCCCTCTTCGACATCAAATCAATCTGAGATGCGCCAACCACCGAATTCAGATGCGCTTCATATTCATCCTTTATGCCCTTTATGAAATTTTCCATGGACTTTCCAGTGGTGGCATCCTTGATCAAACGAGTCCTGACTTTACCGTTGGGCGTAATGGTCAGCACGCCGATATTCTGCAGCTTCGTACCAGTCTGGGAATACACGACATCCTTTCCGGCTTTATCCTTGACGAGCTGATACTCGACCGTGCTATGTGAATGTCCATCAAGGAACGCATCTATTCCCGATGTGTTCGCAATAAGATCGGTTCCCCTGTTCGGAGCGGAATCATCCTCCAACCCCAAATGCGCCAGCACTACCACATAATTAGCACCATGCTCATTCCTGACTTCATCGATATATTTCTGAGTAGTCTCATAAAGCTTCTCGCCGGAATCAAACGAATACGCATAAAGTCTCTGTCCCTGATAGTCCTCCATAAAGTACCTAGGAGTGGATTTGACTATGCTTTCCGGAGTCGTAACCCCGATAAAAGCAACCTTAACGCCATCAAAATCCTTTATCGCATATGGCTTCAAAGTCGGAAATTTCGTCTCGTAATGTCCTACATAATGAACATTCGCGCCAAGATATTGAAATTTCGCCATCTGAAGAAGTTGCGAAAGCCTATCAACTCCATAATCAAACTCATGATTTCCAAATATCGCATAATCATACCCAAGCTTGTTCATTATCCTGATAATATACTCGCCTTTGGAAATCGTTCCTACGGCTGCGCCTTGAATAGCATCTCCACAATCCACAAGCGCAACATACGGAGTAACATTCAGCATATCCTCCTTGCATGCGGATAGCCCGGCATAACCTATGTTGTCCTCGATTCCACAATGAACATCGTTGGTATACAAAACAACAATGTCCTTATCAATCACAGGTCCTTTTGGAGTGTTATCCTCCTGACTCGGCGCCGGAACCTGAACATATTCCACACGCACCTGCGGCTCTTGCTGCGCCGGAGCGGATTTCTTGGAGCACGAAAATGCAAATGCGAGAACTATAGTCAGCGCCAATCCTCCAAGCAACATGTAAGGCCGGTATTTCCTTATCGACTCTTTTGACATAAACATCAACCCCCTTTGCGAGGAATGCTCCGGAAAGCCAAATTTCATGGATGACCCAAAATGCTGATCATATCATAAAAAGCTTCCGAAAAACACCTCCCAATGATTATTAAGAGTATACATATAAGCGAATCCGATTGCAAAAGCAATTGACATAAACATCCAAACGATTATCAATTCATTCGAATACAGCCAAAAAAAAGCCGTCGGGTCATATCCCCGACGGCAACACCGCAGAATAAAATCACACGAAAAATCAAACGCTAGTATCTTATGTCATTAACTGCATTGAGAACCGTGATTCTGCGAGGCATCAATTCGTTATAGTCAGCGCTGGTAATGCTTCCGTTCAGCTTCTCCTCCATATACCTTATCAAAACCTGATTGTCAATCACAGTACCCGAAGAAACAATCTGCGCGTCATTGAACATGGTAAATCCATCCCCCATGTTCTCAAGCAGATAATTATGCGAAGCAACTTCATAATCCGCATTCATATCAAGATCTTCCCAAGCATTCTCATCAGACCAATTCCAGTTTCCGGTTCGTGATTTCGTACCATCCTGCTCATTGCCCCATTTCAAAACTTTTATGTTCTTGACCCTCCAATTGTCACTATTTCCTGCAGACTTCCAATACCCTGAATTGTCCGCAACAAAATTCGACTCCACATCCGGATCTATCTCAAACTTCAAACCTGATACCTGCTGGAATCCTCCGGACTCGCCTCTGGCATTTCCATTTCCATCTGACGCTTCCTTCATAACAGAACGGCAGGCATACTCCAAAGCGTTTCTGATAACTGACCCCTTGACCTTGACGACAGTCAATGTGTTTCCATAAGGATGTATATTCAAAAGATCATTCAAAGTTATCACACCTTTAGGCAAATCCCCAGTGATTCCACCACCATTGATCAGTCCGATATCAGCCTGACCGACATACCTGTATGCATCCGCGCAGAAATCTCCAATCATCGTCTCACGATTTCTAACGGCTCTTGACTTATCAGGACGAGTCAAGCTCATCGCAGCCACCTCGGAATTACCGACTTCCTCCTTCAGCTTATCCTCGTATTTCTTCTTAATGGATTGCACAAAAGCATTAGCGGAAACGCTTCTGGCTTTCACATCCTCAATCAGATATGCCCGAATCTGACCATTCGGCTTAATGGTAAGCCTGCCTATATTCATGAGCTTGGCTCCGGTCTGCGCATAAACCACATCCTTATCCGACTTGTTCTTGGCGATTCCGATCACAGTGCTGTGCGAATGTCCATCGAGCACCACATCTATGCCCGTCGTATTGGCAATCAAATCCGTTGCCCTATCCGGCTCGCACTCCTCTTCCAACCCGAGATGACACAAGGCTACGACATATTTGGCGCCTTCTTTCCTTGCGGAATCAACATAATACTGGACCTGCTGATACAAATTCACAGGGCTTGAAATCATAGGAGAATCGGCATTCGCCTTTCCAGTATAGAACCCAAACACATATTTGTATTCCATGTTGTTTAATCTCTCCATAAAGTATTTCGGAGTGGATGTCTTAACGCTATATGGAGTAGAAACGCCTATGAATGCCACTTTCGTATTTCCGAATTCCTTTATCATATACGGCTTGAGAAGCCCGCCCTCAAGAAACTTATGATCCCGCTGCTTATCGGGAGTGCTAAGATCATAGTAGCTCTCATCGCTATAATAAAACTCCTCATTATCATCACCAGTATATCTTATATTCGCCGCCAAATATGGAAACTTGGCCTTGCTCACCAATTTGGCAAGCTGGGTCGCATTGTAATCGAATTCGTGATTTCCGAATATGGCCGCCTCATAGCCAAGACGATTCATTATGTCAATAATGTATTCGCCCTTTGACACAGTGCCTACCGGCGCGCCCTGAATGGCATCCCCACAATCAACCAGCATGACATGCGGAGTTATCTCCCTCATCTCCTGCTTATAATAAGCCAAGCCAGCATATCCTATATTATCCTCGATTCCACAGTGAACATCGTTAGTGTGAAGTATCACAATATCATCCATCTGAACAACATCGGCATTTTTGGATGCTGTCGTCATGACGCACGAGAACACTGACAGAACCGACGCCGACATCAAAAGGAATACGGCAGCTGCCCTTTTCATCGCTTTCATAATAAAATCACTCGTCTCCTTTGCTTATGAGTTTAATCAAGTATACAAAACTTTTGCATTTCTGTAAAAGAGAACTTCCAAAAAAACATGAAACATGAAGCAATCCGGATTGCATATCACAAGAATATGAAATACAATTTCCATCCGTATGCTTCAAAAGATAATTTTCTCAATAACAGGATATCTGGTGATAGATCTAATCATATTGGTGCACGAAGCAGGGCATTTCCTTGCGGCGCGGGCAACCGGAACCGACATAGACGTGATATCGTTCGGCATCGGAAAAGCGATATATTCGCGAATGTCCGGAAACGGAATGACGGAGATACGGATAGGATTGCTGCCTTTGGGCGGCTATTGCCGCATATCCGGAGAACGCGATTTGAAAAAAGCGCTGAAAAGCAACGAGTGGGAACGCATAAACCCGGGATCGATATACCATCTGAAGCCGATATCCAGGATTCTCATCTACCTGAGCGGCTCGCTGCTTAATCTGGTCTTCTCGTTCCTCCTTCTGCTCATGTTTTTCATGCTACCGTATTTAGATAACAATCAGGAAGCGAAAATCGTCCAAATGAATTCCGCAAACGAAGCATCAGACACGTCTTTTCATACCGGAGATGTGATACTTGCCATAAACGAACAAAGCGTAGGCAATTTTTTCAATGCTTATGAAATGCTGCTCGAAAACAGCGCCGACACATCTGGAATACGCGCAAAAATATCAAGAGGCGGAAGAACAATCGAAAAGAGAATAACCCCAACGCCAAATGAAAATGGCGATATGGCCTACGGAATCACAAAATACGAGGATCCCATCATCGGAAGGGTTGAAAATTTTTCAGTCGAATATGATGCCGGTTTGAGAAAAGGCGACATCATTCTTGAAGCAAACGGCAAAACCATATCAAACTCTTATGATTTTTTGGAAGCGATAGAAGATCTCAAAGAACACGACAGGCTCAAGCTGACAATCAAAAGAAGCGACGGAGCATATCTGGTGGAATATGCGCCCCGATTCGAAAACGGGAAGCCCATATTGAATTTCGCTTTCCGGAACGCTATGAAAACACAAAATGGCATGAGCCTCGGCAACAGCATCACAAATGCCGGCAGGGATGCTTTCGGGTTCGTCTGCGCTACAGCGCAAGGAATCGCATCAGTATTCAGCAATATAAGAAACCTGAAATACACCTTCTCAGGTCCCGCCAGAGCATCTCAGGCCGTTGGCCAGATAGCCGATGTGGGGTTCAGCGTCTCCTTCTCATCCGCAATCCGCGCCATCCTCTACATAGCCAGCATGATATCCGCCTCACTATGCTTCATAAACCTGCTCCCGCTTCCAGCCTTAGATGGCGGAGGCATAGTAGTAGGATTTGTTGAAATAGCCGCCGGCAACAGGCTGCTCAAACCAAAAACATACAAAAAGATCAACACAACCAGTCAGATATTCACAATACTGCTTCTTGTGATCATATGGATTTCAGACACGGTTATGACATATAACCTAAAACTTTAAAAAATCCAACAAAAAAACGGCTCCAGTCGAACAGGATTGCCTGTTCGGCCAGAGCCGCAAATCCTAAATGGCAAAGGCGCGCCCAACGCTTTAGAAAACTTCCGAGCGCTTCTTAAAAGCCACCATATCCGTCAAATCCTGCAACCGCCATTCGGGCAAAACTTCGTGCGGCATCCTTGTCCGTCACAAACCGTTTCGCAATCGCCGCAAGAAGAGGACGACTCCATATCATAACCGATAGCACCATTATGAGTGTTGTTCTCATTAGGAAAATCAAAATCATCAGCGCTAACAGAATATTTCAATTTCTGCGTATCATAATCAATGCTAATCTCCATCCCCTCAAGCATGGACTCCATGTCATCCAGCATCTCCCCAGCCATTTCTCCGCCATCCTGTTCCATCGCATCAATAAGCTGCCTCAGCTGGGACGGAATATCAACAGACAGCCTGAAACCGGATATGAGACCATCATCATTGAACGAGAGCGTGAAATTATAAGTGATATACAGCCCCTCAGCCGGCCTCTCGAAAACAGGCTCGACAATCGCATCGGGATTATCCTCCGTTGGATAAACCGAGAACATTTCCAGCACAAGCTTGTCATCGCCCAAAGCCTTGGCCTTGTCGTATTCACCTTTCAGGCCATCAAAGAAACGGCGCATCCCCTCATATGTGGATACATGATTCGAATCGGATTCCGAACTTGAATACCACTCGCTCCATTCGTTTGAACTAAAAGGCGAATTGGGATAATCCTCGGATACCCCTTCCCTGAACGCATAGTAAAATGTTCCGCCATACTTGTATTCGACATATTCCGCTGAAAATCCGCTTTCCGAATACGGCAGATTCTCAGGGTCTCCCGAAGCCGCCAATATGAATCTTTTCTTATCCTGCGTATACTGAACAGACCAATTCGGCGTAACTATGTGAAACAAATCCACGGATTTCGATTTCTTGGCATTGGATACCCTCTGCTTGAGGACAAAGCCTTCCGTTGCATCAGGAAACGTTTTCTCACCATCCTTGCCTGCAAGCAGTCTTCCATCCGCAACAGGCGTACCGGAGCCTCTTGAAATCAGCTTGTCGAAAGCCGCATTCCATTGCGCCTGCGTAGCAACAGCATTCTTCTTCTCCGGATCGCTGCTGGGCTGCGGATTTCCGCTACACGAAACAAAGCACATCACCGCAAAAGCAAGTGCCGACAACATCAAGAAAAATTTCTTCATTTTTACTGTCCGAGGGTCAAAAAAATGACCCCACCTCCCCCTTCTTTTTATAATAGAGGTTTTTTCAAAAATCATTTCAAGATGATGCGAAGACTATTCCGAATCAGGGCATTCTCCGAAAGAACCGCGAATACTGCATGTATTAGCGAGTTTTTAAGGAGAATCCGCAGGATTTATGCCCTGGTTCGAAAGAGCGAGCAGCATGAAGGAAGGAGTTTTGAAAAAAACCTCAATGTATTGTATCGCAAAAAAACACTATGCGCAAATAGCCGCATGATTGAAATGCAACTCGGAATCAGCCGCATCTCATAACTCTGCCCAAAGCAAACGAAACCGCGAAAACAAGAATATCAGCCGCAACAATCGTCGCGCCAACAGGAGTGCTTGCAAGAATTGAAACAATCATTCCCAAGGAGGAACAGAACACGGAAATAATTGCCGAACATATCGTTACGGATTTGAAGCTTCTGAAAATCCTCATGGCCGAAAGCGATGGAAATACTATTAAGGCCGATACCAAAAGCGAACCAACCAGATTCATCGCCATAACGATTATGACTGCTATTATAACAGCAATGATCAGATTATATGCTTCAGTCTCTAATCCTGTGGCCTTGGCAAAAGGCTCGTCAAAAGTCATGCAGAATATCTTATCGTAAAACAAAACAAATGCCGCAAGCACAAGCACCGAGAGAATAACACAAGCCAACACCTTGCCTTTTGAGAGCGTAAGCATGGATGCGGATCCAAAGAGAGTAGAACAGACATCACCCGAAAGGTTTGATGATGACGAAAAAACGCTCATAAGAAGATATCCTACTGCCATAGAGCCTACGGATATCATGGCTACTGCCGAGTCGCCCCTTATCCTGGACTTGCCGCCTCCACGCAGCAAAACAATCGCGCATAAGATAGTCACCGGCAAAACCAAAGCCATCTGATTGGTCAAACCAACCACACCAGCTACGGCCATAACTCCAAATGCCACATGAGACAATCCATCGCTTATAAAAGAAAAACGCTTCAGAACCAATGTCACGCCCAAAAGCGACGAACACAGAGAGATAAGTATTCCAACAAGGAACGCATACCTTATGAACGGGTATTGAAAATATGATGCGAGCATACCGGACATGCGAGTCAGCTCTCCTCCGGCGACAACGCCATAAAATCGCCTGTTGACCCGCAAAAAATGCGATTTCCGATTTCAAGAACGGTCTTGGCATTCCTTCTCACAGCAGCGGAATCATGTGTTACCATCACCACAGTCATGCCTTTTTCATTCAATTCGGAAACTATATCGTACATTTCAACAGCAGATGAATTGTCCAGAGCTGCCACCGGCTCATCCATTATCAGCATCTTATCCGCTGCGCATAAAGCGCGTGCTATCAGAGCCCTTTGGCGTTGTCCTCCCGAAAGCTCGCGATAGCATCTCCCCATAAGGTCGGATATCCCCAGTTTTCCAGCATAATGCTGCGCGATTTCCTTATCTTGCGCGGAATAAAACGGACGCAGACCGCGCTTTGCCTGTCTTCCAGACAGCACGATCTCACGAACCGTTGCAGGAAAATCCTTCTGAAACTCATTCTGCTGCGGAAGATATCCGATATCACGACGCCTAAGCCCACCGCATAACTCAAGGGTTCCGGACATGGGCTTATCAAGTCCGAGAATGACTTTCAGCAATGTTGTCTTTCCAGATCCGTTCTCGCCTATCACGCACAAATAGTCTCCGGAACAGACTTCAAAATTAAGATTCCGGACTATTTCCTTCCTCTCATAACCCAAACACAAATCTCTGCAAGAAATCTGAACCATAGCCGAACACCCGCTCCCAAGCGCCAATCGCTAGTTCAAAGCCTGCCTGAACGAATCCAGATTATCCTCCATTACGGAAGCGTATGTGATGCCGGAAGCGCGATCCTTTGATGTCAATGATTCCATGGAATCAACCGTCACAACCTTAACGCCATCAACAGCAGCAACAGACAATACGCTTTCAGGTATATTGTGACTTCTTCCCTTAAGCGCCACGACGGCAGGGAGCTTGAATTGCTTAAGCTTATCAGCCAAACTCGTTATCATCAGGAATGAAGCATCACTCTCGCTCGAACAACCTGAAAACGCCGCATCAAACGAAAGACCGTAATCACAGACGAAATACCCGAACGGAAACCTATCAGCGAACAGCAGCATGCTCCTCTTCGCCATTTTAGCAACAGCATTGCAATGCGCATCAAGCTCCTGAAGCTTGCTGATATATGAATCCGCATTTTCACGATACGAATCGGAATTCGACGGGTCGATCAAGCACAGCTCATCCGCAATTTTACGGACAATCTTCTGCGCATTTCGCACGGAAAGCCACACATGCTCATCATGTTCCTCATTACCAGAGGCATGATCATGCTCTTCAGCCTTATGGTCAATGCAAGACTTCTGAATCTCATCCTCGGTTTTAACATCCTTATCAAGCAAGTGCATCATGCTGACAACATGCTTATCCTTCCGACGAGGGGCATTCTCATTATACATGAAATCAAATACCCACGCATCGGAATTGCCACCCACGCAAACCAGCATGCTGCAATCCGTTATGCGGATAATATCATCAGCGCTAGGCTGGTAGCTATGCAAATCAGCGCCCTTGTCAGTAAGCAGCACCACCTCAAAATCATCCGACTTATCAGCAATGACCTGCTTTACCCAATCATATGCCGGAAATATTGTAGTAACTATCAAAGTCCTCGGCTTCGCATCAGCCTTATCTGAAACAGAGCCGGCGGACTTTTTAGCGCAAGAAAACGAAAACGCGGCAAAAACCGAAGCGACAAGCAGTGCGGCCAGCGCTCTCATAAAACGATTTTGAAATTTCATTTTTTCTCCCGTCCGTTGGTTTTCGAACAATTCGCGCATACTCCATAAAGCACCGTCTTGGACACATCCATCAGAAAATTCCCATTAGCCGCCATGCTGTCAACCAGCATTTTAGTCACGGAATCATCAACATGGCAGATTCTGCCGCATTCCTTACAGGAAAAATGCAAATGACTCCTGCACTCATCGCTACCCGTGAACTGATAATGCGTTTCATGAGAGCCTTCCCCCGCCAAGCGCTTCAACAAGCCTTTCTTCTCCATCTCGGATATATTGCGATACACGGCGCTGACACTCACACCATCCGCCGAAAGATCTCTCGCGACCTGTCCGACCGTCAAGACCTCATCCGCATGGGAAAGAAAATAATCGAGCAATTTCGCCCTCTGCGCTGTTGCATACTCAGCCAAGAAAACACCTCACAATATCAATAATTTGCGAATCATTCTCAAATTCAGATAAATTATAATAAAAAAACAGATTTAATCAAAGAAGGTTTCAAGAGGCACTACAAAGTTGCGCTTCTGAAGACCTGCTGCTTGAAAAATGCCTGTGGATTTCAGAGGCGGAAAAACGTCAAAAAACATAGAAATACTGACCGTTCTCGAGGTTTTTTGCTAATTTTATGGCAGGAAAGATGTCTGACAGGTTCGGACTCTGAGGTTTTTAGAAGCGCCCTCAACAAAAGGATTCCAGTCCAAAGAAGATCACTACCCTCTCGACATGACACGAATCCTATCGTCAGCCAACATCCGTGCCAGCCTTTCAAGCTCGTCAAGACTATAGCCGATTGCATTCTTGTAGTCAGGAAATAATGTCACATCATTCCTGAACAGCTGCAAATGCCATTCAGGCACGCGATCCGAAAAAGCAGAGACAATATCATCCCTCATACGCAAGAAATCATTCTCATCCAAGATATCCTTAACGCATGTGGTTCGCAACTCGAACGAAACAGACGATGAATTGATAAGGGAAAGGCTTTTTCTTATTCTGCCGGAAATCTCACCAGCAAAACCATCCGAGCTGCGATCGTTCGAAAGAAATGTGGAATAATCATCGAGCGGAGCCTTCACATCTCCGGCAACACAATCCAAAAGACCGCTTCCGATCAGCATGGAAAGCATATCAGGATTCGTGAGATTCGTATCAAGCTTTATTTTGAGATCCGTGCGCTCGCGCACCCTATGAAGAAAAGAGGGAAGCTCCTCATAAAGAGTCGCTTCTCCTCCGGATATGACCACGCCTTCCAAAAAGGCTTTTCTCTTTTCCGCGAAACTAAAGAACTCATCCTCGCTGACACCCGTTTCGCCATCATCAATCTTTTTTCCAGTCAGCAAAGGATTGTGGCAATAAGGGCATGCCAAATTGCAGCCCTTAAGCCATAGGGTGCAAGCGATAAGCGAAGGATAATTCACAAGATCGCTTTTCTGCAAACCCGAAAAAACCATCATGCGAACTTATGCTCGTTCACCCAATCGGTAATTTTTGCCACGCCAGACAAGACAACACCCCTATCATCCGGGTTGGGGATAAACGAAGGCACGCTGGTTATATGATAAACATCCGCTATGTCCTTGCTGTCATAAGCGTCCACAACCTTGTACTTCACACCCGAAGCATCAAGCATCTTCTTCGCCTCAGGGCAATTCGGACAAGTCTTGGTAGTGAAAAGCACAGGCATGAGGCGCGAATGATCCGCAACATATTCCTTCCTCTCCGCAAATTCCTGAACCTTGCCCTTATTCCAATTCTGAACAGGTCTGTAATATCCCGTTATCCTGGAATACACTTCGGTGGACTTGCCGCAATGCGGGCATACATACTGCTCTCCTGATATGTAGCCGTGATCCCTGCATACCGAATAAGTCGGAGAAAGCGTAAAATACGGAAGCTGATGATTCTCAGCAACCTTCTTCACAAGCTTCTGCGTTGTTTTCCAATCCGAAAGCTTCTCGCCAAGGAAAATATGGAAAACAGTTCCGGAAGTGTATTTGAGCTGCAAAGGATCCTGAATATCCATAGCCTCGAAAATATCATCCGTAAACCCTACCGGCAGATTCGACGAATTCGTATAATAAGGGCTCGTTTCCGTTCCTGCTGTTATGATGTCAGGATACTTCTCCTTGTCGTGTTTCGCCAATCTATATGCGGTGCTCTCCGCAGGAGTAGCCTCGAGGTTATACAAGTCACCATAAATCTCCTGATAATCCGAAAGCTTCTCCCTCATATGATCAAGAACATCGGATGCGAAGCGCTGCGCTACCGGATCAGTAAGGTCCTTTCCAATCCAATTCGCATTTCTGCAAGCCTCATTCATGCCCACAAGACCTATTGTTGAGAAATGATTGTCGAACGATCCGAGATACCTCTTCGTATACGGATAAAGCCCGTTATCCAAATATTGCGTGACAACCTTTCTCTTAACGCTAAGGCTCCTTGCAGCAATATCCATAAGCTTATCAAGCCTCTTGTAGAAATCAGGCTCGCTCTTAGACAAATACGCCAAACGAGGCATGTTAAGCGTCACCACGCCAACAGAACCAGTGGACTCTCCGCTTCCGAAAAAGCCTCCGCTCTTCTTGCGAAGCTCCCTCAAATCCAATCTGAGCCTGCAGCACATCGACCTCACATCGGAAGGCTGCATTTCAGTGTTTCCTATGTAATTCGAAAAATACGGCGTACCGTATTTTCTGGTCATCTCGAAAAGAAGCCTGTTGTTTTCCGTATCCGACCAATCGAAATCGCTCGTAAGCGAATATGTCGGTATCGGATACTGAAAGCCCCTGCCTTGCGCATCGCCTTCGATCATTATCTCAAGGAACGCCTTGTTCACCATATCCATCTCGGCCTTGCAATCACCATAAGTGAAATCCTGATCCCTTCCTCCGACAATCGCTTTGACATTCTTCAGATCATCCGGAACAGTCCAATCGAGCGTGATATTCGAGAACGGGGCCTGAGTTCCCCATCTGGATGGAGTATTCACTCCGAAGATAAACGACTCCAAGCATTGCTTGACCTGACCATAGGTAAGCTTATCCGCCTTGACAAATGCCGAAAGATAAGTATCGACAGAGGAAAACGCCTGAGCTCCAGCCCACTCGTTCTGCATGATTCCTATGAAATTCACCATTTGATTGCACAAAGTCGAAAGGTGCTTAGCCGGAGCGGACGAAATCTTGCCCTGAACACCACCCAAGCCTTCCTTTATGAGCTGCTTGAGACTCCAGCCGGCGCAATACCCGCTGAGCATGGAAAGGTCGTGAAGATGAAAATCCGCATTTCTATGAGCATCCGCAATCTCCTTATCGTAAATTTCCGAAAGCCAGTAGTTCGCTGTCACGGCGCCGCTATTGGAAAGGATGAGCCCGCCTATGGAGTAGTTGACAGTGCTGTTCTCCTTCACCCTCCAATCATCGGCCTTAAGATAGTTGTCTATGAGCTTCTTATAATCCACAAGCGTTTTAGCGGTATCTCTCATTTTGGCATGCTGTATCCTGTACAATATGTAGTTTTTGGCAACATCATCATAACCGCTCTGAGCCAAAGTCTTCTCCACGCAATCCTGTATGTCTTCGACATCAATCTTGTCGTCCTTAATAAGACTCTGGAACTTCGCAGTCGTTCTCAATGCCATCATCTGTATGATATCATCGTTGTAGTTCTTACCCGTTCCGACGAAAGCCGCAACAATAGCGTTCTCGATCTTCTTGATATCGAAATCAACGACAATACCAGACCTCTTAATAACTTTATACATCATGCCCTCCACAAAATGTAACAAAAAAAATAATATATAATAAATTATATATTAAAATATGAATTTTTCTTTATTTTCGTGCAATGCGCACTCTTCGGACCGGATACGGCAAACCATATCCGAGCTATCAAACCCCTAAAGATTATAAATAAATACGAAAGTTGTCAATAGGTATTTTTTACTCACATAACTTGACATTATCCACCCCCTTGGATAGCACACGCCAGCATATGCCAAATCCGCAGAAGAACGGCTTTCACGACATTTCAAAGGCTAACGAAACACGCTCTGCGAAAGGCATGCCAACCAACAAACAGCCCGAAACAGCGCTTTTCAGATGCTTCAAGCCTCAGCAACGCCAGCCAGCTTATCCTGAGCCACCACAAAACATTCGAATGATGAGTTGCGGCAACATTCGGGCTTGAATACGGAAACCTTTTTGAAATCCTTTTTAAGCGATCTGACAAGTTCAGCGGTTTCACCGCCCTGGTATATCTTGAACACCAGATTTCCACCCTTCTTAAGCATGGACTTTGACAACTCCGCAACGCACTGCGCGATTTCGAGACTTCTCTGACAATCCACACTCCTGTTTCCCGTAGTAT
This sequence comes from uncultured Spirochaetales bacterium, assembly GCA_902797395.1. Lineage (GTDB taxonomy): Bacteria > Spirochaetota > Spirochaetia > Sphaerochaetales > Sphaerochaetaceae > UBA9848. The sequence goes on along the minus strand of CADBSO010000034.1, from coordinate 3,655 downwards.
GAGGCGCCGCATCCGATATGACAACGCAGTACGGAGCAAACGACGCTATTCTCGCCTGATTCTCCTCGCTAAAGGCATCTCCAACAACCTCGGTTATGTTAGTGCCTTCAACCGGTATCGACAGGGGATTCAAATCGCATGCAACTACAAGCCCCCTGCCTTTCAATATCTCCTGCGATACGAATTGCGTCCAACTGCCGGGAGCAGCGCCCACGTCCAGCACCTTATCCGGCTTGCCGAAAACATGAAACCTGTCATTTATCTCCTTGAGCTTGAAAACGCTTCTAGCCGGATAGCCGAGCCTTTTCGCCTCTTGAGACCACCAATCGCTTTCACCTTTCTTGGATTTAGCCATACCAAGCCTCCAAACGAGCCAGCACCTCCTCGAATATCTCCTTCGAAGACGATGCCGACGAAATCAATCCCACTCTCGCGCGCCCATTCACAACGCCGGAATCCAATATCACATCCATTTCGCTTGCATTCATCGCGACAAAAGCGGACTTGCCATGTCTCCTCACAATTTCAGCAAGCTCTACCGCATTGCTGCTGATGCCATCGCCGACAATCACAACAGCATCGCACTCTTCGGCAATCCTAACAGCATCCTTTCTTCTGTTCATGCAATCAGAACATATGGAGTCAAACACCTCGAATGCCACACCAGCCCTACGGAAAACCGCACACACAGCATCAAAAACCGCATCGGAAAACGAAGTCTGGACCATTAATTCGACTTTTGCGCCATTCAGTTCTCCAGAATCCGCCAAGCGCTTCGCATCCTCAGCGCATGCGATGAAAAACGATCCGTCCGGCATCCATTCCCTAGCGGCATCCGCCTCGGCATGTCCGTTTTTCCCCAGATAAACAAGCAAACGATCCAGCTTGTCCAAAGCCGCCAAACGCTTTATCTCATTCAAATTCCTATCCACCACAGGACAGACAGCGGACACCATCTTCAAATTGCGGATACCCGCGCATTTTTCGGAAAAGCCCTTGCCAACGCCATGCGCGCCTATCACCACCGTCAATCCCGTTTCCATGCCATTTCCGACAAAATCAGCATCCGCAACAACTTTGATGCCAAGCCTTTCATTCACCTCTCGATTGTGACATATCAAATGCGATAAGCGGATTCTCCGGCAGCCGTCCGATTCGTTCCGCAATCCTGCGCATATTGATACGGCCCTTCTTATGCCGGCGCAGAAGCCATCAAATTCAGATCTGATTACAATCATGCGCGCTGATTATGAGGCTTTTGGCTGAAAAAATCCGAAATATTGCGATTGGAATCCATAAAAATGCCACCGTCCTTGCCGTTTGGCCTGAATTCCGACAGGATATTGCCGATATCATATATATTCATGGGCGTATTAACCGTGCCTCTCTTGCCTTCGGGAGAGAGATACGGGCTATCGGTTTCCAGAAGCAGCCTGTCAGACGGACAATATGACAATGCCCGCCTGATATGCTCATTCCTTTTGTATGTCGCAGAACCGCCGAAAGAAAGATAGAATCCCATATCGAGCGCTATTCTAGCCTCATCCGTGCTTCCGCTGAAACAATGGACAATCCCCTGCTTATCCAATTTGAAACCGACAAGCATGTCAAACACATCCTTGAAGCTGTCACGAATATGAAGAATCAAAGGAAGGCCGTATTGAATCGACAATCCTATCTGGCGTTCGAACAGCTTCTTCTGCAAGGCCTTGTCATAGCCATAATGGTAATCCAGACCCACCTCGCCGACAGCGACAACCTGATCATTTTCCTCAAACCGAGCGAATTCCTTCTCCAATTCATCCAAAAAGGAACCGGAAGCCGCTTCCGAAGACTGCCAAGGACCCGCCCCTACGGTAGTGCGAATATTAGGATGCCGTGCGATCCTGCCCAAAATGACTTCCGCATCACCAAGCGAAGCAGAACAATCTATTCCTGCAAACAATGCCGCATATATGCTGTCAAAGTCCACTCCATATCCTTCATACTGCTTGGATATGGAGTGGAAATGAGCATCTGAAAAACCAATCATTTCGGCAAATACATCGAGCCAAGAACCTTATACATGAACCTGGCGGAGAATATGCGCTTGAGAAATACTAGAAACTTATACGAAAAAGCGGTGACATACGCAGGCGCCGGATTCCTCTTTCCGGCTATCTTGTAATAAAGTTTGGCCACGCTTGCCGCAGATAACCCGCTTTGCTCATCCTTTGCCATTTTCGCTACGGATTTGCAGCATATGTCATAATACGGCGAATCCTCACTCTCACAAGGAATGCGCGCGGCAGTAAAACCCGTCTTGACATCCCCGGGTTCCACTATGGAGACCTTGATGCCAAACCTCTTCAATTCCATTCTGAGCGCTCCGGCATATCCTTCAAGCGCAAACTTGGAAGCCGAATAATGGCCTTGAAATGGAATCGGATACACACCGGTAACCGAACCCGTGATAATCACCGTGCCAAAACCCTGCGCCCTCATTATCGGAAGCGCAGCCCTATTCACATTCAGAACGCCAAAGAAATTCGTTTCGAACTGCGCATGAGCCTGCTCGTTTGAAACCATCTCCAAGCTTCCGGCAATGCCATATCCGGCAACATGAATAAGAACATCTATCCTATCGATTCCGGAAAAAGCCTCCCTTATGGAATCCTCATCCGTAACATCGCATTTCCTGCTCTCTATGCAGCCGCCAGCCTCAAGCTCCTCTATCCTGCCGGCATCAGCCCTTCTTGAAAGAGCATAAACCTTATATCCCTTAGCCGCAAACAAATTGGCAACCGCCAGCCCTATGCCGCTCGTAGCCCCAGTGACTACGGCGGTCTTTCCATTTCCTGCCATCACCAATTCTCTGCGTTTATCTCAAAGAAAGCCTTCTGGTGCGCGCAAACGGGACAAACCTCCGGAGCACCCTGGCCTATAACCACATGACCGCAGTTCCTGCACTTCCAAATCCTATCGCCATCCGCTGAAAAAACGAATCCTTTGCTGAGGTTGCTCAAAAGCTTGAGATATCTCTCCTCATGCCTTTTCTCAATCATGCCGACCATCCTGAATCTGGCTGCGATCTCCGTGAAGCCCTCCTCATCGGCCTCCCTGGCGAACTGCTCATACATATTCGTCCACTCGAAATTCTCGCCAGCGGCAGCATCCTGCAAATTCGCCATGGTATCGGGAACTTTTCCATCATTCAAATACTTGAACCAAATCTTGGCATGCTCCTTCTCGTTGTCAGCGGTCTCCATGAAAAGCGCGGCAATCTGCTCGTATCCCTCAGATCTCGCCTTTGTAGCATAATATGTATACTTATTCCTAGCCTGACTCTCACCGGCAAATGCAGCCTGCAAATTCCTCTCCGTTCTGGAGCCCTTCAATGTCGCCATACATCACCTCTTAATACGATTTAATACGATATTCGCTTATTATAATATAGTTGCCGTTTTTTGAAAAGTGGGAATATGTCCTAAAATCCGGACAGCGAGGCAAATTCCAAAACGCTTCCTAAAGCCAAAAAACGCAAAAGAGCGCTTCTGAAAAACCAAGGCTATGTCCGAAAGTTTGACTTATAGGACAGAGCCGCAGAGCCGGAGAGGTGCTGGAGAGGCACGCTTTGGGGCGAAAAGCCTAATGCAGGATAAGGCTTCGCGCCTAT
>CADBSO010000033.1 GCA_902797395.1 uncultured Spirochaetales bacterium | reverse complement strand
TTGGCTATGTCCGAATACATTTATTCTGCCATATCCAATCGCCGGATATGCGGCGCATATGCGCGCTTTGGGTCGCAAAGCCATTTGGATAGGCACGAAGCCTTATCCTGCATTAGGCTTTTCGCCCCAAAGCGCGCCTCTACAGCACCTCTCCGGCTCTGAGGCTCTGTCCTATCAGTCAAACTTTCGGACATAGCCTTTTCTTAGGAAAAGAAAAAACACTAATGCATACGGCATTCGCGGTTTTCCCGAAGGCAAAACAGGCTTCGCATCATTTTGAAATTAGTTTTGAAAAAACCTCAGCAGAATGAACAACCAATCACATCCAATCGTTGCGCGATGCTCATGACATGGTATTGCATTTTGCAAAATCTTGGTTAATAATGTTAAAAGCACCAAATAAATAAAGGATATGTCCGAATACATTTATTCTGCCATATCCAATCGCCGGATACCGGCTCTGCGGCTCCGTCCTGTCAGTCAAACTTTCGGACATAGCCTAAATAAACAAGGAGACCGAAATGATCGCTTCAAAAACGCGCAAGACAATCATAGGCACGCTAATAACAGCAGCGCTTGCCATCACATTATCCATGCCGCTCCTCTCATGCAATGGAAATCCCACGCAGGAAGATCCGCCAAACGACGGAAGCGATGCAAACACCGAGCTGACCAAAGATGAATGGGACAGCGCATTCAAAGCGATCAATAACGCAAAACCGGATCCCAATGCCGCATCTCCGGACACCACTGTCACAACGAGCTTCTTCGCAAACGAAAACGCAACTCCCTCTTTCCGCATATCATCCAATAAGTCCTGGCAAGTCAGATACGCGCCGGATTTCAGCAGATGGACAGATGAATTCGACAGGCATACTTACGACGAATACGAAAACAAGCCATACGAATATTGCAGCGCATACCTGATCATGACGAAAAACGGCAAATGCTACAGAGCAGATAGGCAGAACGCCAACGAGGAATTCGAAGAAGGCATCGAAGGAACCGACAAATGGCATGAATACAGCGACTTCAATGCGGCTTCCGAGTTTTTCTGCGGCATTATCGAGGGCTACATCCAATCATTCAAAACACTTGAGGGCAGATACGATTCCGCAAATTTCATAAGCGGTGAAAACGTCTACGAAGACACTATATACTTCACAAGAACAATTGTTTGGGATGTCACATCAGATTATGTTCCGCAAGCATCCGAACCAAGCAGCGACAAGGAATGGCACAAGGCGAATCTTAAAATAAAATTCAATCCGGAAACAAAAAAACTTGAGGAAATCACAGCAGCCGAATGCAAGCCGAACGAATCCGAACCTTACAGAACATTTGCAATCAAGTTCGCATACGACAACAACGCATCGCTCTACAACATAATAGATTCCGAATCAATACCGCCGCTTCCGTAGCCAGCCGTAACAGCCAAAAATGCGAGAGTCTCCACATGCATCAATCGTCAGAACATCAAACCCGGCAATTGCCGCTTCATGCCCATCGGTCTTGACAAGAGCAAATGCATCATCCGCAGCAGCCGCATCATCACTGTAAGTTCCAGCATGTGTCTTGGTCTTATCCTTCGACCAAAAAAAATGCCCGGTATTGAAAGCGGGCATAGCGGCCTTTTTCCGTTTATAACAGCATGTCCGTTTCTTGTACCCAACATATATGCGAGGGAAAATGCGGATTTGTCACCAACCGCTTATCGGCAGGCGGCCCGCCGCCTGCCTCCTAAGGCTGCGCCCGCGCAGCCTTCCCATCCCTGCCTTGCCTGTCCTGCTAGTCCTGGGCGGAGCGAGCAAGCCGGAAGCCCAGGTCGTAGTCCGCGCCCGACGGATTGTCGTCGTGCCGGCTTGACACGGAGCAGATGTAGGCGCCGTTGTGCCAACAGCCGCCGCGGTCGATGCGGTTCGAGCCGGAGGCCGAATCCCAGCACCACTCCCAGACATTGCCGGACATGTCATAGAGGCCAAGCTCATTGGGCTTCTTGGATTTGACGGGATGTGTCACTCCATCTGAATTTTTGCTATACCATGCGACCTCATTTATGTCATCCGAGCCGGAGTAATCGAAGCCTTTCGACTTGTTGCCGCCCTTCGCCGCATACTCCCATTCGGCTTCGGTCGGAAGGCGATAGCCGTTCCTGGTGAAATCGCAAGAGATACTGTCTCTGTTTCCGCTATAGCATTTCTCCAGGCCATCCCTTTCGGACAGCTTATTGCAGAACTCTACGGCATCATACCACGAAACTTGTTCGACAGGCCTCTGATCATCACCTTTAAGCATCGACGGGTTCTCGCCCATTACGGATTTGTAAAGCGCCTGCGTGACCTCGGTCTCAGCCATATAGAAATCCTTAATGTTGGAATCTCCTGCCTGACGCAAATCAGCAGACCTGCCCTTCACGAGCACGAACCCCTTCGGAGCATTTCCGTTCTTCGAACAGCCCGCTGACGCAATCAATGCAACAGCGAAAAACACCAATACCACTATTCTTTTCATGAATCATTCCTCCACATCACATTATATTTTTCAGCCACACGCTCGCGCTTTTTTTGTTCCCATACAACGCATCCGCGAACATGAAACCTTTATGTCCTGATTCAAAAGATCGAGCGGGACGAAGAGAGGAATTTTAAAACCTCTTCAGAACAACGTCCCGTCATCGTTCTCATCCTTATTGCCGTTTTTACGATTATTAGCGCCCTTTCCGCTGGTACGATTTCCAGCGCGAGGGATTTTTCCGCCATTGCCGGCGCCTGTGCTTCCCAAGTCATCTTGAAAGCAATCAAAAAGAGAATCCTCAAAAACGGAATCCCCGCGAGTGCGATCATCGTGGTCTTGATTCCTATGAATCGGTTTTTCAACAACCGGACTTTCAACAGCCAGATCATCAAGAACCACGGGATCTGGCGCTTGCCCTGCGGATACCGGATTATCGGAATCCGAATCCTCGAAAATCACAGTCTCAGGTGTCGGATCCTCGACAATCGGATTCTCGGAAACAGGATTTTCAAGTGCGGAATCCTCAGCAATCGGATCTTTAATGGCAGGAGGATCCTTGAATATGAGATTAACGGATTCGGGAGCGGATGGCTTATTATCAGCAGACTGCGAATCATCCTGAAAAATCACAACATCCTCGGTTTTACCTGATTCGAAATCCTTAACCGCCTTATCCCTGCTGGCCTTCTTGGCATTGACCGATGCCATGAACTCATCCTTCATGCGCTTTTTTATTATACGTCCGGACAAAACATGGCCTTCATCATCCTTCTCCTCATATTTCACGCTGTCCACATCTGTCAGCTGAGGGAGATCCGCAATTGAGCTCAAATTGAATTCATAAAGAAATTTTTCAGTAGTCCCATACATCTTCGGATTTCCTGGAAGATCCTTCTTGCGTCCAACAACCTTAATGAATTTCCTATCCTTGAGGTATTTTATCACATTTTCGGATGAAACGCCTCTGATGTTGTCTATCTCACGTCGAGTTATGCCATAAGTATACGCCACAAGACACAATGTCTCCACTGCCGCTCGGGTAAGCCTGGAATCAACCTTCCTGCCATAGGTTCTCTTCAGTCTTTCATGCATGCTCCTCTTAGGCACCAATGCAAAACTCTCCTCAACCCTGTTGGAAACCGCAGGCGCATCCGCCGACGGCGCGGGCGATTCCGCCTCAGTCTCTGCCGACGCTTCAGCTGTGGCGCCAGAATCCACAGGCTCCTGCGAAGCCGTTTGCTCACCATCGGATGCCATATCCGCGGAAGAAGCGGATGCGGTCAAAGGAATCTCCTCTACAGTTCTCTCAAGACATATGCCATGATAATCCTTATCGTATTCCTCCTTCAAAGCGGCAAGCGCAGCGAGAACTCTCGTTTCATTCATCCTTGACATTCTTACGAGATCTCTAAAACTCAAAGGCTTGTTTTCAACAAAAAGAATTATCTCCAAGACTTTAACATCTTCAATCAACATCAGTCGCCACCATCATCGCCGTCATCACCCTCATTGTCGTAATCATCAGCATCATCGTATCCATCAGAGCTCTTCAAGGAGTAGTCATCCTCCTCGTCCTCAAACGAAAGCTCCCTTGTCCTTTCGACAAGCTCGTCATAAGCGCGATCGGCATCGGGATCATAAAAATCCGAAAGATCCTGTTTGATTCGAATCAGGCATATATCAGCATAGAAATATTCCTGCTCGAAATCGCAAGTGCCATCATCAACCGCTTCAACAACGGCTAGAAACGCCATTGTGATATGCTGAAGCGTCAGTTCCTTCGTAGGATGCTCGCCAACAAGCTCGGAAAACATCACGCGATCCCTTTTTTCAAACATCTCCGCAAGCAAGGCGCGCTTACGCCGTTTCATCTCATCATTGAAGCTCTCATTGAAAGTGAATGAGGAGGCCTCGCCATAGACATCCCCATACTTCCTCATGAGTTCCATATAAACGCGCGACAGATCATTCAAGCGGACATCCGCAAGGAGATCCTCATCTGAAAACGGAATCCTAAACGGAAACGCATCCCTATTGAATTCCACCGCATGAGTCTTGCGATAGTTGTCCAAAAGCTCAGCGTATTGAGAGAATTTCAGCTTTTCCAAAGCATTTATGACTTGCTCTTGAAGATGCTTTTCCTCATCGTCATCATATTCGCCATGCTTTACAGGAAGAAGACGCAATATCTTTATGAACAAAAGCTCAGCGGTATTCCTATAGAAAAAAGTCAGATCCCCGACCTCGAATTTCTCGCGCGCTTCGTTATACAGACTATTAAATTGGGCTGTGATTTCACAAATCGGCACATTGTATATCGAAATCTTGTTATGCTTGATGTCTTCTATAAGAACATCAAGCCTGTAATCGAATTCTCCGATTTTATATAGCAGTTCCAGCATACAAACAAAAAAAGGCCAGGGAAACCCCTGACCTGCAAAAACATAAGGCCTGAGAAATCACCTCTTCGAGAACTGGAACTTCTTCCTCGCGCCCTTCTGTCCGTATTTCTTCCTTTCAACCATTCTGGAATCCCTTGTAAGAAGACCTTCGGAAGAAAGAAGCTTCTTGAAATCGGCATCATCACCGGCATTTTTGAGAAGCGCTCTGGCGATTCCCAATCTGACCGCACCCGCCTGACCGGACATGCCGCCGCCCTTGACATTCACAACGAAATCGAACTTGCCGGCACTCTGCGTAACGGCAATCGGCTGGTTGATTATGCTGACAAGAAGCGGATTGCAGAAAAACTCGGAAATATCCTTTCCGTTCACCACAATCTTACCCGAACCAGCCCTCATATAGACTCTGGCAACAGCAGTCTTTCTCCTGCCTACGCTGCTAGCTAAATTGACATTTTCCATAATCTGCTATTCCCCTTGCTATGAAATCTCGATTTTTACAGGATTCTGACCCGCATGCGGATGCTCAGGACCGGCATACGCCTTAAGCTTGAGATACATGCTCCTGCCTAAAGGACCCTTAGGAAGCATACCCTTGATCGCCTGCTCAACAGGATAAGTCGGCTTTCTCTTGAGAACATCCTTGATGCTCTCCCTCTTAAGCCCACCCGGATACATGGAGTGCCTGATATACTCCTTGGTGTTCATCTTATTGCCCGTAAGAATGATCTTCTCCGCATTCACTATGACCACGTAATCTCCAAGGTCATGAAGCGGAGCATACTCGGGCTTGTTCTTACCGCGCAAAATGGTAGCGGCGGCAGCGGCAACGCTCCCAAGCGTCTTTCCCTCCGCATCAATCAAATACCACTTCCTCACGTATTCCTTCGGTTTTACAAAAATTGTCTTCATACTCACATCCTCAGATCATGTCTCCAGAAACATGCCGGGAAAACGGAACGCATCACTTTTCCGTTCCCACGCCGCGCTCAGGATTAGGGAAAGGTTTCCTGAGAACCGCGAACACACGCCTTAAAGAACACAAACTATTTCATTATACATGTTTTCAACCGCTATTGCAAGCGCTATCGCAAGAGATTGAAATCAATAAACCTCGTTAAGCCACTCGATGCCATCGATCTTTCCGACGAAATACGGAGCGGACTGCGTATACGACTCACGGAATGCGCCATCAACAATCGCATCCTTCTTTACTGCCGCAAAGCTATCGTACATTATCTTGTTCTCGGGAATGGTTCCGCCGATAGTGAACTTCGACAAATCGAAGACCTGGAGCTTTCCGCTGGATATGTCGGAAATCGCCTTGTTCATGGCCGCCTCGGTTCCAGGAGCAGCAATGGACTTGTTAAGCGCCGTCATGACCACTGCGCCATCCTTCATGCCCTTGCACCAGTCCTTAGGTATCTCCCTGCCTTCGACAAATGCCTTTATGATTTCATAAAAATACACGGACCAATCAATTCTCGTGGAGATGAGCGATGCGGACGGAGCGACTTTCGTCATATCCGCATTGTATCCGGTATGGAACACATTCTTCCTCTGCGCGGTGGTAGCCGGCGTCGTATTATCAGAATGCTGGGATATCATCACCGCGCCCTTATCCGCAAGCGATGCGGCAGCATCGGCTTCGGCCGTAGCATCTCCCCACGAACCCACGAAAGTAACCTTCATCGTCACCGAAGGACACACGCTTCTCGCGCCAAGATAATATGCGGAAAAACCTGAAATGACCTCAGCGAACGAATACGCGCCCACATACCCAATGACAGCCTGATTAGGTCTGATCACGCCTTTCTCAATCATTTCATTAAGCTTCATTCCGGCAACCACTCCAGCAACGTAACGACCTTCATATATGCTCGCGAATGCATTATGGACATTTCTCATCGGACTGATATGCGATTTCTGATTGGTGCATGAGACGAATTGAACATCAGGATATTTAGGAGCAACTTCAAGCATATAATCCTCATGACCATAACTGTTGTTTATTATTATCTTGCATCCTTCCTCTGCGGCCTCTATGTTGGCATCCGCGCAAGACGAGTCCTCTTTAATGTTGTACTTAGTGACCCAGCTCACGTTTATGCCTTCCTTTTTAAGCCTTTCCGTCGCTTCCTTCCTGCCCTGAACGAAATTATAGGAATATCCCTGATCGTTCTCGTCGCCAATGCACAAAAGCCCGACTTTCACTTCAACTTTTCCGCTCTTATCCGTCTGGTCAACCGCCTTCCCGCTCTTTTTCGAGCATGAAAAAGCAAATGCCAGGCATACAACAGCCAAACATACGCAAACAACTCTCTTCATAGGCAAACTCCTGATGTTTTTAAAAAACGCTACTGAAAATAATTTTGAAAATTATACAACGCGCAACTATTTATTTCAACAGAATGTCATCAAAACCCGTAATGGTGATCTGCCCGTCATCACCTATCACGACTTCACTCGCGGCGCAACCGTCGGAAAAGCTTTGAGTGAGATCCTCGGCTATCTTTGAATCCGCAAGCCTCAAAACCCTTTGATTCCCAGAACCCGTCAGACTGCAAAACGATTCGATATCACGCATATACGGACCGTCAACTAGATAATCCACATATTCAAGAGGGGCGGAAAGAACGGGATCGGCTTTCAGCTGCTCAAATGTATAACCCGTGAACACAAGGGTGTCCATTCCCTCAAGCCTGACCCTCCTGAGAAGCTCGCGCACCGGCTGCGGTTGAAGGAACGGCTCGCCGCCAGACAGGCTGACGCCATCATATTCCCCAGCGGTTATGCGGCGCATGAGATCATCCACGCTCATGTCCGTTCCGCCGGTTTTTGATCTGGCCGGCTGATTGAAACAGCCGGGGCAATCGCGATCGCAGCCCTGAAGCCATATGCAGATCCTATTCCCCGGTCCGTTTACGGAAGTATTCTCGATTATGTCATGAACCCTAAGGATAAAAGGCTCCATCTCAAATCCGATCCGCTGCTATTTCAAATCCACCACTTGAGGCTCGAACAGCTGAGTCGCAACATAATCATCATATGTCTCATCACGCCTTATGCACCTGACATGTCCATCCAAAACAAGATATTCGGCATGTCTGAGCTTTCCATTGTAATTGAAGCCCATAGCAGTTCCATGCGCCCCGGTATCATGGATGACGAGAATATCACCCTTCGCAACAACCGGAAGCGGCCTGTCTATGGCGAACTTGTCATTATTCTCGCAAAGCGACCCCGTCACATCATAAACATGATCAAGCGGAAGCCCTGCCTTGCCCAAAACTGTGATATGATGATACGCGCCGTACAAACCGGGTCTCATAAGATCCGCCATGCATGCATCCAAACCAACATAGTCCTTATACTTGTGGGTGACATGCCTCACTTTTGAAACCAGATATCCAAAAGGCCCTGTAATGCAGCGGCCGCACTCGAATGCGATCTTCAAAGGCGCAAGACCAGATGCGACAATCATCTCATCATACAACGCATGAATCCTGCTGCCTATGCTTTCGATATCCATCTCCTTGTCTTCAGGCTTATACGGAATTCCTATTCCGCCTCCAAGATCCACTCCCTCGATGACTATTCCGGTCTCCCTTCTGATTTTTCCAACAAGCGTGAAAAGCATTCTGGCTGTTTCGACTATCTCATCTTCCTTAAGGCAATTCGAAGCGACCATCGTGTGTATATGGAAATGCTCCGCGCCATTTTCCTTCGCAATCCTATAGCAATCGCAAATCTGCTCCTTCGTCACCCCATACTTCGCCTCTACAGGATTCCCTATGAGCGCGTTTCCGGTTCTATCCTTGCCGGGGTTGTATCGGAACGAAACCTTCTTGGGGAACGAAGGGCAGGCTTTTCTTGCAGCTTCAATATGGGTGATGTCATCAAAATTGACTATCGCATCAAGCTCACACGCCTTCGCAAACTCCTCATCAGGTGTATCATTCGATGAGAACATTATATTGCTTCCCAGAATCCCAGCCGTTTCACACAACCTGAGTTCCGGAAGAGATGAGCAATCCCCGCCCATGCCAACGCCCTTCAGCAAACGCAGGATATTTATATTCGGAAGCGCCTTCACAGCAAAATAGTTAATGAATTCCGGCGCCCATGAAAAAGCCTTGTAAAACCTTTTTGCAAATCCGACGATCGCATCACCATCATATATATTGAACGGAGTTCCCTCTTTTTGAGCGATCTTCGCGATAATGCTCTCGCCAATGGTTATTTTCTTGTCAGCCATTCAAATTCTCCACTATGCTGCGAACCGCAGCCTCTACGTTTTCCCTATGATTATACGCGGAAACGCGAACAAATCCCTCGCCTGCGCTTCCGAATCCCGAACCCGGAGTCACGACAACATGCGCCTTATCCAAAATGTAATCGAAAAAGTCCCAGCTCTTCATTCCATTCGGACACTTCGTCCAAATATAAGGGCTATCAGTTCCACCAAAGCACTTCAGACCCGCCTTGCTGAAACCTTCGCGAATGATGCTTGCGTTTCCGAGATAGTAGTCCACAAGGCTTCTGCACTCCTTCCTGCCTTCCGGCGACAAAGCCTGCAACCCGCCGGCCTGCGCTATATTCGAAGCACCATTGAAAAATGTGCATTGCCTTCTGTTCCAGATGGAATGTATCGTCCCCTTAGGCGCATTTTCCGATTCAAGACCCGCAGGAACAACGCTCCAGCCAAGCCTGACGCCCGTAAATCCGGCATTCTTAGAAAACGAATTTATCTCTATCGCGCACTCCTTGGCTCCTTCCACCTCATATATGGTTCTCGGTATGCCCTCATGCCTTATGTAATCGCAATACGCCGCATCATATATTATTATCGCCTTCTCGCGCAGCGCATAATCAACGAACGCCTTGAGCTGGTCCTTTGTCGCAACCGCTCCAGTAGGGTTATTGGGAAAGCACAAATACATGAGATCCACATGCTGCTTGGGAGGTTCCGCCACAAAGCCATTGCTCTCATCCGCGCGCATATAAACCAAACCCCTGTAATTAGACGCCTCCGGATCAAAACCCTGCGTCCTTCCTCCAACAACATTAGAATCAACATACACAGGGTAAGCCGGATCCTGAACCGCAACTATGCTATCCCTTGAAAAAACGTCCTGTATGTTAGCCGCATCGCTTTTTGCGCCATCCGAAACGAAAAATTCCGAATCCGACAAATCCACTCCGTATTCGCTCTTGTAAAATTTGCTGAGCGCCACTCTCAAAGCGGTATCACCTTGCTCATCGCCGTATCCGGTATAAGTATCGCGCGATTTCAAAAGATCCACCTTATGCTTCATCGCATCCGCAATCGAGGGCGTCAGCGCCTCTGTCGTATTTCCGATTCCCAACCTAAGAATCTCAACGCCCTTGTTCTTCTCGCTCCACGCCTTCGTTCTTCTCGCCACTTCCGGGAAAAGATATCCGCCATTCAATTTCAGAAAGTTCTCATTCACCCTAGCCATTCCAAAACCTCGCAACACACCCGAAATCAATAATGATTTCCAATCATTCTGTCAATGCAGGAAATCAGACTCTGCCTATGCTCGTCCTTCTCGAGCGTGCAAAGCGGCAGCCTGAACAGCTCCTTGCAATAGCCCTTATATGCCATTGCAGTCTTAATCGGAATAGGATTCGTTTCGATAAAACAAACCTTAAAGAACTCCGAAAACCACGAATTGATCTTCTCAGCCTTAGCAAGATCCCTATCGAGCGCGGCTGAAATCATCTCAGACATCTCCTTGGGAAAAAGATTCGAAGCAACGGAAATCACGCCATCTCCGCCCATTTTTATCAAATCAAGCGAAAGATTATCATCCCCCGAGAGAACAGAAAAACCATTTCGTCTGCCTTTTATGACCTCGCCCATCTGCTTGAGATCGCCGGAAGCCTCCTTGACAGCTGCAATGTTCTTGCAATCGCTGGTAAGCCTCTCCAAGGTCTCGGTTTCCAAATTGACTCCGGTTCTTCCCTTGATGTTATACAATATGCATGGAATGGAAACCGAATCAGCTATCGCCTTGAAATGAAGATACAAGCCCTTCTGCGTCGGCTTATTATAATAGGGGTTCACAAGCAGTATCGCATCAACCCCATCATCCTGAGCGTGCTGCGACAGCTTTATCGCCTCATGGGTGGCATTGGAGCCTGTTCCCGCAATCACAGGAACACGTCCTTTCGCAAACTTCACCGTTTGAGCAATTACCCTGTTATGTTCCTCATGCAAAAGCGTAGGGCTCTCTCCCGTAGTACCGCATGGAACAAGACCGGAAACCCCATTCGCGATTTGAAACTCAACCAATCTCTCCAAACACGCATAATCAACCGTATCTATATCAGTAAACGGCGTGATCATCGCCGTAAACACACCTTTGAACTCCCTCATCACACTCCTCCTGTCAGCTCATCTATGAAATCATCTATCGAATACAACCCCGGTTTTTGCCTTATCAGCCATTCAGCAGCATCCAAGGCTCCAAGCGCAAAACCCATCCTCGAGCGCGCATGATGCGACAAGGTTATCGTATCAGCCTCACTATCGAATACGACATCATGCAATCCAGGCTCTCTGCCTACGCGCTGCGAAACGACTTGAATCGCCTTATCCGAAATCTTCCCTTCGGCATTTCCTATAAGCACATCATCCTTTCTGGAGATGTTTGAAAGCAAAACATCCGAAATCATCCGTGCGGTTCCGGAAGGCGAATCAGCCTTAGCCGAGTGATGAACCTCACGAACAGCAATATCGTAGGATGGAATCCTGTCGATTATCTCCGCCGCTTTCCTGATAATCCTGAGAAAAACAGCAACACCAACGGAAAAATTTCCGGAATAAATAATTCTGGATTCAGACCCCATGAAAGATCTTACTTCCGATATCCTATCATACCAGCCCGTCGTACCTATTACCGCTGGAATCGAATTATCGGAATAGAACCTGATATTATCAATAATTCCTGATGGAACCGAAAAATCAATAAGAACATCACATGACAACGCCTTGTCCTTATCAAGCGTCTTTGAAGTAACCTGCGAATCAGCGCAAATCGGATCAAACACTTCCTTGACTGCTATGCCGCGCGACATGCAGCAAGAATAGATCTGCTTGCCCATTTTGCCAAAACCGACAATGCCGACATTCATAATAAAATCCTCACAAAATAGGATTTAATTATATATAATTAAAATGAATTATGCAAAACAACAAGAAACAATGCAAACAAACGCAAAAAGATGAAATTATGTAAGAAATATCCGGAAAGGGAATATGCGGGAAAATGAAAAACCGGCAGCGACCTACTTTCACGAGGGCAGAGCCTCACTATCATCGGCACCGAGGAGCTTGACTTCCGTGTTCGGGATGGGAA
>CADBSO010000032.1 GCA_902797395.1 uncultured Spirochaetales bacterium | reverse complement strand
TTCCCATCCCGAACACGGAAGTCAAGCTCCTCGGTGCCGATGATAGTGAGGCTCTGCCCTCGTGAAAGTAGGTCGCTGCCGGTTTTTTCATTTTCCAGCATATTCCCTTTCCGGACATTTTTTTGTATCATTATAATATGACTGTTGGTATTGGATTGGATTTATCCGTATCCTCAATTCCAGGTGTAGGCGTTCGTACTTCAGCTGAATTGTCATCTTTAGATATTTTCACTGCTCTTGATCTGCTAATGCTTAAGCCTCATTCGGTAGAATATCGTAATCGTATTGTGAGTTTTTCTGAAATATCTGATTTCGGCACAGTGAATACTTTTGTAAAAGTTGTAAAAAAAAGCATGCTGCCGTCCAATGTGCTGAAGGTTTTAGTTGAGGATGTTGTCGATGATTGTGATGTTAAAAAGCTCAGATTGGGAATAATCTGGTGTTTTGGAAGAAATTATCTGAATGGATATCTGCGTGTAGGCGAGGTGTATTATCTTTATGGAAAGGCAACTCGGAAATTTGAGTTTGATAATTCGCTGCAGATGTCATCATTTGATATAAAGCCCGCATACCAATCCGATACGTTTTTTACAGCGCAGAATTATGGTGCTATCAGGAATGTTTATGTTTCCGATGCATCTCTGAATTCAAGGATTTCCAATGCGATAAGGCAAGTAATTGATTTGCTGGATTGGGACAACTTGGATTTTGGGCTGAGCGATGGCCTTATGGATCGCTTTGGTTTGCCGTCATTGAAAGATTCATTTGAGTTTTATCATTTTCCTGCGGATGCTGCTATGCTTGAAAGCGGTAGAAGGACATTGTCGCTTATTGAGTGCTTGAGCGTTAGGGATGGCAGATTTAAATCGGATTGCGCATTGCAGCGTGTCAGTCGCTTTTCAAAAGAGGAATCCGATTTCATTGCTTCGTTGCCATATGGTTTTACAAAGACACAGGAACGTGCTATTTTTGATATTTTCAGTGATCTTGAAAACGCTCACACGGTTTTTAGGCTGTTGCAAGGAGAGGTGGGTTCCGGAAAGACCATATGCGTGCTTGTTTCATGTTATCATCAGTTTCTAAAAGGTTTGCAGTCTGCGTTGCTGGCCCCCACAGAGATACTTGCATATCAGCATTATCTTACTGCTAAAAGGTTGTTTTCCGGATTCGGAGTGAGAATAGGATTCATTGCGTCGAAAACTAAAAAAGCGGATAGAAATGAAGTACTGAAGGGCTTGAAGAAGGGAGATATTGATCTTGTGATCGGAACCCATTCTGTTTTGTCGCTGGATGTGAATTTCAAAAACCTTTCTTTTGTTGCGATTGATGAGGAGCAGAGGTTTGGTGTGGAGCAAAAACGCATGGTTCTCAGCAAGGGCGAGAATGTGAAAGTTGTTTTCATGTCCGCTACACCTATTCCGAGAAGCATATTGAAAGTGCTTTCGCAGGGTTATGAGCTTAGCTCCCTCGATGGCTTCCGAGCAAGCGGTCTTGTTAGGACTTTGCTGGTTAGCCAAAGTAGAAGACTTGAGGCGTATTCGAGCATAAGAAGCGAATTTGACAAAGGAAATTGCGCATATTTTGTGGTTCCTAGGATAGATGATGAGGATACGGAATTTAAGAGTGTTAAAGCGCTTGAGAAAACGCTTTCCAAAGTCTTCCCTGGTGTAAGTTATGCTGTTATGACCTCAAAAACAAAGGATAAGGACAGGAAATCCGATATTGAGAGATTTTTGAACGGTGAGATTTCGTATATCATATCCACTAGCGTTGTGGAAGTCGGAATGGACAATCCTAACGCGACTTGCATTGTGATTGAGGATGCTGACGTATTTGGATTGTCCGCTTTGCATCAGCTGCGTGGAAGGGTAGGCCGGAGCAACAAGCCATCCTGGTGTTTTTTGGTTTTCAGGGATAACATAACTGATGGCGGAAAGGAAAGGCTTAGAGCTATCAAAGATGAGAATGATGGATTTAAAATTGCGGAAATGGATCTGAATATGCGCGGAGGCGGTGATATCATGGGCTTGCGCCAGAGCGGAAAGTCCGCATTCAAGTTCTTTGATTTTGACAAGGATCAGGATTTTTTGGATTTGTGAGCATGGATCGGGTATGCATTGCTATTGATTTAAAATCCTTTTTTGCATCTTGTGAAGCGGTTTCCAGAGGTTTTGATCCGCTTGATGTGAATTTGGTTGTTGCAGACAAGTCGAGAACATCCAAGACTATTTGCCTGGCGGTGAGTCCTGCTTTGAGAAAGTATGGCATATCATCCAGATCGAGATTGTTTCAAGTGGAATCGGCTGTTTCGATGATAAATGATAAGCGCAGGAGAGTTGCAGGTGGAAAGCTTGCGGGCAAATCCTATCTTGATTCGGCTTTGTCATCGGACCCGAAGCTTGAGCTCGCTTTCATTATTGCTCCGCCGCATATGAAAGCGTATATGGATGTCAGCAGAATGATATATGAGAATGTTTACATGAAATACCTGGCGCCATGCGATATTTTCGCTTATTCGATAGATGAGGTTTTCATAGATGCGACTTCTTATCTCAGGCATTATGGAAAATGCCCGGACGAGTTTGCCAGAATGCTTGTGAAGGAGATTTTAAAAATCACTGGAATAACTGCGACTGCCGGCATAGGTCCAAATCTTTTTTTGGCTAAGGTGGCTATGGATGTTCTTGCTAAGAGGATTGAGCCGGATGAGGATGGCGTCAGAGTCGCTTGCCTTGATGTTGCCAAATACAGAAGGGAGCTTTGGGAGCACCAGCCTATTTCGGATTTTTGGATGATAGGCAGCAGAACGGCGCAACGGCTTGCGTATTATGGAATAAGATGCATGGGCGATCTCAGTATGTTCTCGCTGGAGCATGAAGGCGTTTTGTACTCGGAATTCGGTGTGAATGCGGAATTTCTTATAGATCATGCCTGGGGGTGGGAACCTTGTTCGATAAGGGACATAAAGTCGTATGAGAGCGAGAGGAAGAGTCTTAGCACGTCACAGGTCCTTCCGGAAGGGTATGCTAATTTTGATGCCGGAATAATATTGGAGGAAATGGTAGAGGATCTGGTCTTGGAGATGAACAGCAAGGGTTTTATGTGCAATGCGATTTCATTGCGGCTTGACTATGATGTGGCATCGCTGAAGGGGTATGACGGCGACACTGTGAAGGATTATTACGGACGGATGGCTCCAAAGCCTTTTAACATGAGCCATAAGCTTCGGAAATACGATTATTCGCTGAGACGAATAAAGGGCGAATTTCTGGATTTGTTTGAGCGCGCTGATAGAAAATTGATGATCAGGCGGCTGACGATATGCTTGGATGGATTGGAGACTTTTGATGAGGTGAGGAAAATTGAAAGTTATACTCTGTTCGATGATAAGGATGATGATGCGATAAGAAAGGAGGATAGTGAGATTCGTCTTAATCGGGAGATAAACAGGATGAAGGCAAGATACGGGAAGAACATACTTCTAAAGGCTTCGAGCTATCTTGGAAAATCCCGCGCGAGGGAGAGGAATGGTCAGATAGGCGGCCACAAGTCTTAAGGGCGCTTCAAAAACCTTGGAGTCCTGTTTCGCCAATGCCTTTCAGGTTTGAAAATCATCCGAAAAACGGTAACTTGCGATAGTATCGGTTTTCCGCCTTTGAAATTCGCAAACGCTCTTCAAACAGCAGGTTTTTAGAAGCGCCCTTAAGTGGTATTGCCTTTGTGGAGCTGCCGGACAGTACGTTCCTTTTTCATGCCTTGAAGGATGTTTTTGGCCTTATATATCATTCTGCGCACCATATCGTATCTTATGTTGAGGATTGATGCGATATCGGCATGGCGGACTTTTAAGAGCGATTTTGCTTTTTCGGCATGCATGCCTTTTAATTTGAAGTACTTGCTTCTTTTCCTTTTGAATTTTTCATCGTTTCTTGCGCCTGTCAGCTCCATTCGCTTTTCCAACATCATCATTTTTGCGAAATACCCTTCGCTCATTTCCATATGCAAGCCGGCCATATCCGTTCTGGATTTTGAAGCGAGTTTTGCTTTGCCTATAAGGTCATACATCTGGTTTTCGGATAAATGCAGATAGTCTGTGATCTTTTCGATCATTTCGCTGTCAAGCATATTCGCATTGCGCAGAACATATGTCAGCAAGCAGGCTTTTCGGAACCCGATATGCGATCTGGCCGCTTGGGCTTTGTTGCTTTGGTCTCTAGTTCGCATCGTGTTTCTTTTGCTGGGCTTTCCGTATGAGCCTTCAGGCTCGCCTACAATCATTCCTTCATGCGATTCGGAATCATATTCGCGCTCGTATGCTGTTTTGACCAATTCTGTTCCGGCAAGGCCGTCTGCCATCCTGCTTCTGGATTCTTCCTTGTAGGCTGCGAGCTTTTTGTATCTGTAGTACATGAAGCAGAGATTCCTGAAATACATGATGAATGTGCCTTTTGAGCTGTCATAGGAATTCAGGATTGATTTCACTTTGCCGCTTATCGCATCCATGAATAGGGATGATGCCAGATCCTCATCTCCGGTCTTGTCTATGATCATAAAATACGAATATTTGAAAAGCATCGGTTTGATTGCATCCGAAATGCTTTGTTTTTCGCTTCCATGTGTTTTGTAGTCATATGCGATTTCGTTGATAGCCTGCTCTAACGAACTGTAATCATACATTCAAATAGCCTCTTTTGCTCGGGGTGTGGCCTTTGTAATGATCCCTGACGCTATTTACTATGTTTTTAAAAATGAACAATTGTCTCCTCAAACTCCATGGACATGCGATATTCTCTCGTAGCTGGGTGGCATTTTGAAGAAAACGCCATATGTGGATATAATAGGGTAGGTAAACTCTTTGAACGTTCTGATTTGGAATAGTCTGAATGCGTCGGGATAAATGATCAGTCATTTGCTTCGCTGCGGATACGCATTTGTATGCGTTTTTTGGCTTAAAAGCCATTTAGATAGGTGTCAAGCCTTGTTTTTTGCATTGGGCTTTTCGGCTAAAACGCATCCCTTTGCCGCTTTTTCGGATTTGCGGCTTCGTCTTGATGGCCGGTTTTCCGAGCATAGCTGATCGTTTTCATATGAATTGGCGTTCTGGAGGTGGGGGTAGTTGTGAAAAAGCGTGGTTTCAAGGTGTTTGCCTTAGCATTTGCGCTGGTTGTTTCGATAGGATGCGCGAGTTCGTCCGCCAAAACATCGTTGTCTTTTGCGTCCGCAGGCGGCAAAAGGAATGTTAGGATCATCTCCATATCCGATACGAACGGGAAGTTCATGCCCTATGATTATGCGCAGGATTCGGATAGCAAGAGCGGAAGCTTGGTTCAATTGTCTTCTGCGATCAGTTCCGTCAGGGATGACAATACGCTTGTGATTGATTTGGGGGATGAGATTCAGGGAAATCTGGCGGAACTGTTTGTAAGCGATGATCCGAAAATGCGATCTCCGATGGCTGACTTTGCCAATTACATCCGATATGATGCCTGGGTTCCTGGAAATCATGAATTCAATTACGGGATGAATGCATTGAGGAATTACATGGCCCAGCTCAAAAGCGACATAGTTTGCGCGAACGTCTATGATGAGGGCGGAAAGAGGATAGGAAAACCGTATGTGATAAAGGAGGCAAATGGAGTCAGAGTGGCCATAATCGGCATCGTCACGCCTAATATAATGCATTGGGATTCCAGAAATCTGGAAAAGTGCAAGGTTACCAGCCCTCTTGACGAGATTCCATTGATACTGGATGAGATACGTGGCAAATATGATGTTCTGGTTCTTGCCGCTCATGCTGGTATTAATAGCGAATATGGCGTGAAAGGCTCCGGTGTGACCGATATAGCAAATGCGTTTCCGGAATTTGACATAGCTTTGGCTTCTCATGAGCACAGTCTTGTGGAAGGTATGTCGGTCTCGAATGCTCTTGTTACTGAGAATATGAGCGATGCTCAGACTTTGAGCGTGATCGATATTGTGTATGATGTGGATTCGGGAAGGGTGGATTCCAAGACTTCTAAGAGCATAAGGACGTCATCTTTCGAACCGGATGAGAAGCTTTTGAGCATGTTTGAGAAATATGATGAAGCCGCAAGAAAGGAATCGCATTCGGTTATCGGCAGGCTGGAGGATGGTCCGCTTTCTCCTGAAGATGAGATAAAAGGGATAACATCCGCGAAGATAATGAGCACGCGGCTTGTGGATCTGATAAATGATGTTCAGCTGTATTATTCCGGCGCTCAGATATCTGCTGCCGCGTTGTTCAAGGACACGTCCAACTGGAGGACCGGCAAGATTATGAAGAAGAATCTGGCCGATATCTATTTGCACTCCAATACTCTGTATAAGGTCAGGATAAAAGGCTGGCAGTTGAAGAAGTACATGGAATGGTCGGCTGGCTATTTCAATCAGCTTGGTCCCGATGATCTGACCGTATCATTCAATCCGGAAATGCGCGGTTATCTTTACGATATGTTCGCAGGCGTTGATTATGATATTGATATTTCACAGCCTGCCGGAAACAGGATAAGAAATCTGGTATTGAGTTCGAACAAGCAGCCGATTAGGGATGATGAGGAATACACGATTGCGCTCAACAACTATAGGGCCACATCCCAGGTCTGCAATAGAAACGGCGGGATTTTCGGACCTGATGATGAGATTCCGGTGATCGAGGAAATAGATATCAGAGGTGATATCGGCGGTGTCCGCGAGATGATCGGCGCATATGTTGCGGAAAAATCTGTTGACGGGGTGTTTGTCGCTCCTCCGGCAAAGGGAAATTGGAAGCTTGTTGGAATAAATTGGAACAGGCTGGATCATGATGCGGTAGTCAGAGCGGTTCGTGATGGAAAGCTTTCGGTTGTCAATTCCGCGGATGGCAGAATGACTAATATTCGTTCTTTCACCAAAGATGATCTTAAGAGAATTCGCTGATTGGGAGGTGGAGTAATGATGTTTTTTGATTATTTGAGGAACGGATACCGAAAGGCTGTGTCTGATATCCTTGCTGGCATGCCTGAGACTGCCGCAATTGCATTTGATGAAATTTTCAAGATGGTGAGAATTGATTTGCCGTTTGATGAGTCGAAAGGTGATATGGCGATTCCGTGCTTTTCGCTGTCTGGAATTCTTAAAAGGAATCCCGCAGCGATAGCTTCTGACATACTATCGAAACTCAATTGCGCATTCGATTCGGATAAGCGCATGTCGGCTGACCTGTTTTTCCAGCGATGCGAGGTCGCTGGCGGATATTTGAACGTTTATTTGGATCAGCGAAAGGTGCTTGCTGCCATGGCTGGCATGTATCGCAAGGATTCCGATGCCGTTTTTTCAAATGATTCCATGAAGGGCGAGAAGATTATGGTTGAGTTTTCATGTCCGAACACGAATAAGACGCTGCATTTGGGCCATATGAGGAATGATGCCCTTGGAAGTTGTGTTGCGAATCTTCTCAAAGCCAGCGGAGCGGAAGTGATGAAGGTGAATCTTGTCAATGATCGTGGAATCCACATTTGCAAGAGCATGCTGGCCTATGAGAAATTCATGAAGGGAAAGACGCCGGAAACGGAACATATCAAAAGCGATAAGTTTGTTGCTGATTGTTATGTGATGTATAACAATTATGAAAAGGATAACGAACAGGAAGCTAAAGCGACCATATCGGATATGCTTCGCAAATGGGAGGATGGCGACAAGGAGGTCAGGGCCTTGTGGGCTCTTAATCGCAAGTGGGCTCTTGACGGAATAAATGAGACGTATAGGAACACCAATATCTCATTTGATAAGACATATTATGAGAGCGAGCTCTACAAGGATGGGAAGGCCCAAGTTCTTAAAGGGCTGGCTGACGGCATATTCTTCAAGGATGAAACCGGTGCGGTAATGGTTGAGGTGGACGGCAAGAACAAGGTCCTTCTGCGCAGTGATGGCACTTCCATATATCTGACTCAGGACATAGGGACGGCATTGAAACGCTATGAGGATTATAAATACACACAATGCGTGTATGTCGTCGGGAATGAGCAGATTGATCATTTCAAGACTCTATTTGCGGTGATGAGAAAGCTGGGGGCGCCTTTTGCCGACAAGTTGTATCATCTTTCATATGGCATGGTTAATCTTCCGGACGGGAAGATGAAAAGCCGCGAAGGAACCGTTGTTGATGCCGATGATTTGCTGGCTGATTTGGAGAGAATGTCTTTGGAGAGCATGTCCGATGACATTTCGGCCGACAAAAGGAAATCCGTGGCGCATGATGTCGCTTTGGCTGCGTTGAATTACTATCTTCTGTCTTTCACTCCGGGGAAGGACATGATTTTCGATAAGAGCAAAAGCATTGCGTTTTCCGGCAATACCGGACCGTATATCCAATATTGCGCCGCCAGGATTTCCTCGATTTTGAAAAAGGAGTTTCCCGAGTGGCCGGAATCCGCTTGCAATGCGATTCCTGATGATTACGAATCACTTGTTTTGCCCATGGAAAGAATGCTGGTTCTGTATTTGTCGTCATATCAGGATTATGTTCGAAAGGCGGCCGCATCTTTTGATCCGTCTCTGCTCGTGAGCCATGTTTATGGCTTGTGCAAGATTTTTTCCAGATATTATCACGATGTGCCGATCCTGAAAGCCGATGATGATGTCAGGAAACAGAGACTCGGACTTTTGGTTATGGTGCTTGGCGCGGTTAGGAACGCAATGGGGATTATGGGGCTCCCATATCTTCCTGAAATGTAGTTTTCCTCGGCCTTTGCGGCGGATCCGTTGTCGCCTGACGGAGGGCAGCCACAGAGGCTGGCCCCCGCCCGGCTCCTAGGCTGCGCCGCAAATGCCTTCGGACCCGCATGCGGCGGATCCGTTGTCGCCTGACGGAGGGCAGCCACGGAGGCTGGCCCCCGCCCGGCTCCTAGGCTGCGCCGCAAATGCCTTCGGACCCGCATGCGGCGGATCCGTTGTAATTATCGCAATAGTTGGTTATAATCAATTAGGGCGCAGGCATGCGGCATTTGGATAATGATGAATTTTCAGCTTGCGCGTTTGGGATGAAATGGACTTGTTGGATGTACTTGATTTGATCGGGGGCATAAGCCTGTTTCTGTTCGGAATGAACATTATGGGCAATGGTCTCGAGAGGAAGGCTGGCGGCAGACTCAAGAGCCTGTTCAACAGCATTACTAAAAACAGTTTCGTAGGGCTTTCGGTCGGGACGGTCGTAACAGCGATAATACAAAGTTCAGCTGCGACTACTATAATGGTCATAGGATTCATCAACTCCGGTTTGATGACATTAAGCCAATCCGTAAGCGTCATAATGGGTGCGAATATCGGAACTACCATCACATCATGGATTCTGAGTTTGTCCGAGATAAGTGGTACGAATCTGATTTTCGTTCTCTTGAAGCCTTCCACGTTTGTGCCGATTTTGGCTTTTGCTGGTGTTGTCATGCTGTTCGGGAAGAGCGACGGCAGAAAGGAAACGGGAAGCATTCTATTGGGTTTTTCCGTGCTTATGTTTGGAATGATGACCATGTCATCTGCTGTTACGGGATTGAAGGATGTCAAGGAGTTCACTGATGCTCTTGTTCTGTTTTCCAATCCCATTCTTGGCGTTCTGGTCGGAATGGTGTTCACTGCGATAATTCAGTCCAGCTCGGCATCGGTTGGAGTTTTGCAGGCTTTGGCTTCGACGGGCAGGATAACGTATGATAACGGGATACCTATAATATTAGGACAGAACATAGGGAAGTGCGTGATTTCCCTGATCTCATCGTTTGGAACGAACAAAAATGCGAAAAGAGCCGCTTTTGTGCATCTGTTTTTCAATTTGTTTGGAACTGCGATTTTCCTTACGGCGTTTTTTGTTGTGAAGTTCGCTATGCGTCGCGCTTTCATATACGATTCCATGTCTGCCGCAAACATAGCTTTTGTGCATACGCTTTTCAATGTCGTATCGGCTGTTCTTCTTTTTCCTGCGCAGAAACTGTTGGTTCGCCTTGCTGAAAAAATCATTCCCGACGACAAGAAGGATAATGAAGTCGAGCTTGATGAGAGACTTCTTATCACCCCGGCTGTCGCGCTTGAGCAGTGCAGATCTGTCATAAATGCGATGGCAAGAACCAGCGTCGGCGCTATAAAATTGAGTTTTGGGCTTTTGGATGAGTTCGATAAGGCTACTAGACGGACAGTGATAGAGATGGAGGATAAAACCGATCATTATGAGGATATGCTGAGCACGTATCTCATAAAATTCTCATCTAGGAAGATCAATTCCTCCGACAGCATGAAAGCCACTGAATATCTTAAATGCATTGGTGATTTCGAGAGGATGGCCGACCATTCCATAAATATCGCCAGAAATGCCGAGGAGATCATGGAGAAGGAAATCGTATTCCCGGAATCCACGAACGGTGACATAAAAGTGCTCATTCGCGCTATTTCCGATATATGCGATCTCACTTTGGAGGTATTTCTGGATGATGATATCGCAAGAGCGTATGATGTCGAGCCCCTTGAGCAGGTGATTGATAAGCTGAAGGAGGAAATCCGCATTAGGCATATCAAGAAAATGCAGCAGGGCCTCTGTCCTGTTAACGAAGGGTTTGTGCTCGGTGACCTGCTGACGAATCTTGAGAGGATTTCCGACCATTGCTCCAATATCGCAGGCTGCATGATAGACAGCAGGGAGAATAATCTTTTGCTCCATACCACATTGGGCGCCATTAAGAACACGGATGAATTCAAGCTCAAATATGATAGCTTTCTTTCGCGGTATGTTCTTGCGGAAATGCAATAGCGCGGAACAACGCATTTGATATTTATCCGGAAACGGCTATAATTATTTTGTTTATGCTGTGGCTGAAGCTCTTTCAGCAGCGTATGGCTTGCTGATTTTATTCTTCATCAAATAAAAGCCAAAGGAGTGCTAATGAAAAAAAAGTATGAACTTACGGTCATCTACAAGGAGGCCGAGGAGGAGAGGAAGGCTGGAGTGGAATTTATCGAAGGCATCCTCGCGAAACATGAGGCTAAGATCCTCAATAGGAACGAGCTCGGAGTCAAGAAATTCGCTTACGAGATACAGAAGTGCCAGAGGGGTTTCTATGTATTCTACTTCATAGAAGCCGATGGCAGCGTGATATCGAAAATCACACATGAGCTGAACCTGTCTCACCTGTTGCTTAGGTATTTGTTCGTCGAGAAGGATGATCCGACGCCAGGACAGATCGAGAAGAGGCAGACAAGGGAGAGGAAGATGAGGGATTTCCTCGCGCTCAAGGCGAGAAGCTCAGCCCCTGCGGCGCCTAGTGTTCCCGATAAGGACAAGGAAGCTGAAATGCAGGAAGCGCAGCAGGAAAGCAACGGGAGCGATAGCATAGATGAATAGTTTCAGCTGCGTTACGCTTGTCGGTAGGCTGACAAGAGATGCCGAGATGAGGACTACGAACAGCGGTGTCGTGGTTGTTGGGTTCTCAGTCGCTATAGATAGAAGAAGGAAAAGCGGCGATGAATTCATCACTGAAACGACTTTTGTCGAGGTTTCATATTTCGGACAGAGCGCTCGGAACATATGCGCGTATCTTGAAAAAGGGCTTCTTGTTGGTGTGACGGGTGAGCTGAATCAGAGGAGATGGGAAGCTCAGGATGGAACCAGGAATTCCAGGATAGAAGTGCTTGCCAATAATGTCCATCTGATTGAAAGCAAGAGCATGAAGGAAAGCAGGACGTTGAATGCGGGCGTCTCGCAATTCGCCGCACAGGACAGATCGGGTGCGAATAGCGTCAGGAATGATAGCGGACAGGGCTCTGGCATAAGGCAGTTTGTTCCGGATGACAACATCGGTCCGGACAGTTTCGATGATGACGATGTTCCATTTTGAGAGGTGAATCATGGGTGATATGAAATATCCAAACGATAAGAAAAACAACAGGAGGCAGTCCAGGACTGTTGGCGTATACAGGAAGAAGGTTTGCAGGCTTTGCGCTTTTGATGCTGTTCTTCCCGATTATAAGAATCCGGAGAGCTTGAAGAAGTACATCACCGAAAGGGGCAAGATCCTTCCGATGAGGGTTACCGGAACATGCGCCAAGCACCAGCGCTTGGTCGCTAGGGAAATAAAGAGGGCTAGAATCCTCGCTTATCTTCCTTTCGATAGGAAATAGTTTTGAGCAGGAGGTTGTGAGATGAAAGTTATACTGAATGTCGATTACGTCGGACTTGGGGAAGAAGGCGATAGGATAGACGTCAAGGACGGATATGCGAGAAACTATTTGATTCCTAAGAGGATCGCCATGCTCGACACTCCTCAGGCCAGAGCATATTTCGCCTCCAGAATGAAGGCTATCGAGCAGAGGAAGGAGGAGAAGAGGCAGAGAAGCCGCGACGTGAAGGCCAAGCTCGCTGATATGGAAGTGAAGTTTGTTCTGCCGGCTTCGGATACCGGAAAGATTTTTGGTTCGGTGACACCGACTATGATTGCCGAGTATCTTGGCAAGGAAGGAATTGAAATCGAGAGAAAGAAAGTCGAGGTCAATTCCAAGGATATCAAGACAGCGGGCAATTATTCGTTCGTGGTTTCGCTTTATGGCGGGGACACTCAAACCGTCAAGCTTGTTGTTGAGGCGGAGAAGAAGGAGGTCAAGCTTTCCGAGAAGGAGCTTAGAAAGCCCAGAAGGCCTAAGGAGGAAGACGGCGAGTCCGGTTCTGATGCTCAGGAGAGCGGTGATTCCGCTGAGGCGACGGAAACCGCACCTGCTTCCGACGAGGAATAATGCGATTGATGCGATTGGGCATCCGCAGCGAGCGGATGCTTTTTAGCCAGCGGAGTGATTGTTCTGATCATTTTGCTGGCTTTTTTTTGAAAGTGATTTTAGAAGGTGTGTCGTTATTTGATAGTGTCGCTGCACTATAATAGAGCCGTTGGCAATTGATGATTTGCAATTATAGTCTGGAGGTCTGTTATGGATATTATCGATTCAAAGGTCGGGGTTCGTGATACTGTTGTACCTAAAAACAATCCGCTTCCACATGATGCGGAAATGGAAAGCGCTGTTTTGGGAGCTGTCTTTCTTTCCAAAAGCGTATTTGAAGAGGTTATCGAGGATCTCAGCGAAAGCGATTTTTACGAAACAGTCCATAAGAACATATTTTCCTCTTTGCATGATTTCAGCATAAGAAATGTGGGAATTTCCGTAGACATAATCTCATTCAGAAATCATTTGAATGCGACTGGAAAGCTTGAGGCTTGTGGCGGAATCGGCTATATTAATGCCATAATCGAGAATTCTCCGGATGCGGTTAATATCGGCAATTACATACGCATCATAAAGGAATATGCGCTTAGGCGAAACATGATAGAAAACAACCGGTGGATCATAAGCCGCTCGTTTGATTTTTCCGATAATGTCGATAACATTCTCGATGATGCGTCATCCAGAATGTTGGAGCTGAGCCTCAAATCCACTGGAAGGAATGCCCCGATAAATATAAGGGATTTCGCCTTTGAGTATAAGGATAAGCTGGAGGAAAGGATTGCCAATCAGGTTCCGAATATAGGAATCGAAACGGGTTTTCCGGTTATTGACAGCAAGACGCATGGATTCAGACCGGGTCAGCTTATAATAGTCTCCGGAAGGCCGGGAACCGGAAAGACCGCATTTGCTTTGTCATGCATAATGAACATGATGAGAAGGGAGTTCGTGGAGAAGAGCAAGGACGGCGAAGGCGGATGGATTGAGACTTCGCGCTTTATAAAGCCTGCGTTCCTATCATATGAAATGGGCATAGAGGAAATACTTTTCAGGTTGCTCTCGAATGTAAGCCACGTTTCAAGCAGTGATATAATACGCAACAACATCAAGCCTGGAAGCAGCGAACACGAGAATCTCAAGTATGCTATCGACAAGCTTAATGAGCATGATTTCTACTTTGTTGAGGCGGCTGGGATGACCATACCCGATATAAAGGCGCAAGCGCGTAAGATGAAGAAGGAAGGCCTTGATATAATGTTCATAGATTATATAGGTCTTATAAGCGGAGAGAATCTGTCATCCAGAATGCAGTTTTTTGAGAAGGTCGCTTACTTTTCCAGAAGTCTTAAAACATTGGCAAGAGAGCTGCAGATTCCTATTGTGGCTTTGGCGCAGCTGAATAGAGAGGCCGAGACGGAAACACCGACATTGGCAAACATCAGGGACTCCGGAGCTATTGAGCAGGATGCTGACACGGTGATAATATTGAATGACCCGTTGAAGATGAAGCAATCGGATAGCCAGATGACGCAAATCCAATCCAAACTGTCCAGGTCTGATTCCGAAGCTGGTGAAAAGGACGAAAGGGATGATTTCAACTATTATCCGGAGAGGGAGTACGAGGAATTCTATAACGATACATCCGTAAAAAGGAAGATGAAGAGGATAACGGCGATAATCGCCAAGCAGAGGAATGGCGAGACCGGAGCGGGCGATTTGTGTTTTCTTGAGGATATCACCACATTCTGCAATTATGAAAGGGTTGCGAGGAAAAAGGCGCAGGGGGTTTGATGAAACTTCTCAGGAATGTGATGCTGCTTGTTTCCATTGCCGTTTTGGTTTTATACGTTTTTTTTGCCGAAGGGTATGATAACGTGGCCAAAGCGTTTGGCATGCTTCGCTTCGAATATGTTGCTGCGGCGCTGTTTGTTTGCGTTGCGTCATTCTCCATTGATGCGCTCATAATGCATATTCTCAGGAGAAAGTATCAGAAAGTCGGGTATTTGAAGTCGCTTTATAATGTGTTCTTCGTATTTGCATCCAATAATCTGATTCCACCGGCATTGCAAGTGGGGCTGGCTGTGGAGACATCCATGCTGAGCGATCAGGGCATGAAAGTCAGTGATGCCGGATCCCTGATATTGTACAGACAGGCGATCTGTTTTCTGGCCGTGGCGGCTTTTCCGCTGTCCTTCATGCTGATCACATGGGGGTATTTTTCGGTTCATGCCAGTAGTTTGCTGCTGATTTTGTTTGCCGTAGGGTTGGTGATAAATATTCTTACTAGCGCGTTCTATGCTTTTGTGGGAACATGGAGCGGTTTTTTGAAAGCTGTTGTGCGCTTTCTTGTGAAGGCAGGGAACGCATTGAGGGTTGTAAGAAATCCGGAAAGGGTTCTTGAATCAGCGGATTCCAGCATAATGTCGTTGAAGGACAATATGCGGAATCTTCCTTTTCATCTGGCAGACGGCATGGTGTCGTTCATTCTGGGGTTCGTGAGGATGTTTGCGCTATACATGTCGTCGTACTTCATAGCGAAGTCGCTGGGGATTCCGATAAGATCGGATTTTGCGGTTCTGATAGCAGCGTGTTCGTTCGTGTATGTTGTCCAGAGCGTGCTTCCCGTGCCGGGAGGTTTGGGAATAGCCGATTATGCGTATGTCAGGATATTGTCGGATCTGGTCGGAGATAAGATAAACATCATGATGCTGCTTTGGAGGATAATAACGTTTTATTTCCCCGCAATCGTTTCCATAATCCTGATGTCGGTTCCATATCGCAATCGCAAGCCGAATGTCGGATCAGATGGTTGCTCCAATTTGCCA
>CADBSO010000031.1 GCA_902797395.1 uncultured Spirochaetales bacterium | reverse complement strand
TTGATAGGGACACTTTTCAAGGATTAGAGCTTTCTCTCTACGTTTAAACAGAAAACCAGATAATGATAGGCAAAAACAAATATGACAGATATGTTCCGAACTAAAGAAAGCTATCCATTACCGCCGATTGCCCTCTTGGATAAGTCGTATACTCGTGAGGAAGACGAAAATGAAATAAAGACAACTGCTGATAAGATTGCCGATACCCTTCTTTCCTTTGGTGTGGATGCTATAATCACAGATATCAACCGTGGCCCAGTATATACCCGTTACGAACTCAAACCGGGACGCAAGGTCAGGGTAAGAGAGATTGTGAATCTCCTGGATGAAATTAAACTTCGGGTTGCTGCCAAAGAAATATCGATCAAGGCACCGATACCAGGCAAAAGCACTATTGGGATAGATGTTCTAAACAAAACGCCCTCTCTTTTGCATCTGCGAGAGCTTTTAGAATCCCGGGAGTTTCGCATGTATAGAGGAAAACTGCCTTTTGCAGTGGGAAAGGATATTGAAGGCAGAAACGTAATATACGACCTTGTAAGTACGCCGCATCTTTTGCTGGGCGGGGCAACAGGAACAGGTAAATCCGTATTTATCCATACGGTTATTCTGAGTCTTCTTTACACTAATTCCCCGAAGGAAGTGCAGTTTCTGATGATAGATCCTCAAATGGTTGAACTTCCTGTGTACAAACGGATTCCCCACCTGATTATGCCTGTGATCACGGATGCACGTAAGTCTTCCGCAGCCCTGAATTGGGCGGTCGCCGAAATGGAAAAGCGATTAAGACTCTTCTCGGCGGCAGGCGTTCGCGATATTGACGGGTTCAATTCTTTCGCTTCATGTGCATCTTCTCTCAACGAAGATGGTGAATCACAATATGATCCACTCCCCAGGCTTGTCATAATTATCAACGAGTTGGCTGATCTGATGCATGCTGCCAGGAGCGAAGTCGAGGAAGCAATCTATCGCCTTACCCGACTGGGGCGTATCGTGGGCATCCATTTGATTATCTCAACACAGCGGCCATCAGGAAATGTAATCACAGGGCTGATCAAAGCAAATATGCTCAGCCGAATCGCGTTTGCGGTTCCCAGTCAGACTGATTTGAGGATGATCCTTAATACGGCTGGAGCTGAAAAGCTCATGGGCAACGGTGATATGCTCTTCTTTCCCAGGGACTATAATAAACCTGTCCGTATACAGGGGGCTTTTGTCTCTGATTCAGAAGTGAGCAGTGTTGTGAAGTATATTATAGCTCACGATACAGAGGACTTGTTTGATAATGATTTACATCGCCAGGTAGCAAGCCAGCTAGAGTATATACAGCTATACGGAGACCATAGAACTGAGAGCGAAGAAATAAATACTAACGGGCCCAGGGACGAATACTTCGCGGAAGCCGGCAGGTTCATTATAGAGAAAAATAAGGCGTCCATTGGCCTTTTCCAGCGTGTGTTCAAAATCGGTTTCAACCGTGCGGCAAAGATTATGGACCAGCTCGCGGAAGCCGGTGTCGTGAGCGAAGAAAGCAGCACAACAGCCAGACAGGTCCTGATGACAATGGCAGAGTTCGAACAGTTCCTGGAAGAAGAATTATAATCGGGTTGTGGTTCTTTCCATACCTGAATATATACTACGTGGGGGCAAGTTGTTTCAGAAACATGACAAAATATTTCAAACTTGACAAAAAACAGTATCTGATCAGAAAGCTGCGGCTAAATGAATACCGGATGTATGTAACGACCTCCAGCGAAGAGCTGAATGATACTCTCATGGAAGATTCTGGGGAGTATGTTTCAGAGATGGCCAGAAGGATATGATATTACAGTGATTCTTACGACAGAATAGTATTATTGTTATTTGAGGGAGAAGAATTGACAATGATTAAGGAAAAAATAATTTCAAAAGAAGGCTATGATTTGCTGCCCGAAGAGAAACTAATATTGAGAAATGCTTCAGTCAAACATGGATTACTTAGCTCATTTACAAATAATCTAATTCTTACAAGTCAAGCCCTTATAATTGAACACCGAGGAATGATTGGGAATTATAAAGATTACAAGAGATTTCCCTTGGAAATGATAACTCATGCTAGAGTTGGGGAAACGAATAATGGTGAAAAAGTTCTTGAGGTAATCTTGTCTAAAGGATCAGAGAAGTTCATTTTTAAATCAGATGATTTAAGAGAATACATGTTATGGGCGCTGGCTATTACGGATCACTTGTCTGCTCCAGAGCGAGAATATTATGATTATAATTATTATCAACGTATTCTTAATGATGATTTTGATGATGATACAAATGAGGAGGCAGACAATAAAAAAGGGTTTCAGTTAGACAGCCGTTTTGTCGGAGATGTTGCAAAATCTGTCCTTACATCTGGTAACCTTACTCCGGTTGGATTAGTTAAGGGAGTTAATAAGGCGGCTAAAAAGCAGATTCGAAGGAATGCCACAAAGGGAATTGGTGAAAAGATTAAGGACGAGTTAGGCTTGACTGAACTAGAGGACGAATTTACAGAAATGGGCAATGAGTTGCGGGAAGGACTTGGACTTAAGCCTAAAATGACACACAAAATGGAACGTGAACAGCAAATCAATGATGCCTTTAATGCAACTGTAAGAAAAGCGAGGAAAGAGGTCCTTTTACGTTCAAAGATTGCTTCTCAAGAAAAAACATATTCCTATAAATTTTGTCCATTTTGTGGAACAAAACTATCTTCAGACAAAGCCAAGTATTGTACGGAATGTGGTGAAAAACTAATTTAAAGCTAAAACAACACTAATTGGCTTGATGATGGGTTTGAAAGGTATTGCACATGTGAAGACTACTATCAGCCGGTTGTTGAAGATTTTGAATTTGATTATTATCTGGCGGAATGGTGTAGGAAGAA
>CADBSO010000030.1 GCA_902797395.1 uncultured Spirochaetales bacterium | reverse complement strand
CGTTATGGTTTGTCTGACTTACACTCAAAATACCTTAACTCTCAAACCGGTGGATTTGATACCGAGACAGGCAATATGTCTGACTTACACTCAAAATACCTTAACTCTCAAACGTATTGAGCAATCATTTCCGGCGGTGCGGCGTCTGACTTACACTCAAAATACCTTAACTCTCAAACACTCTGCCTGCAAGAGCGTCGTAATAATTAGTCTGACTTACACTCAAAATACCTTAACTCTCAAACCCATCTCTTATCCAAACCTTGAGAATCATAGTCTGACTTACACTCAAAATACCTTAACTCTCAAACCCAACATCCCACGCAAAAGCAGGAGCGCTGGTCTGACTTACACTCAAAATACCTTAACTCTCAAACTCCGTCCATGTCTCGGGCGGCTCGTCCCAGGTCTGACTTACACTCAAAATACCTTAACTCTCAAACTGGTCGGATTGGGAAAATTTCATAACCGGCGTCTGACTTACACTCAAAATACCTTAACTCTCAAACTTTAGCGACGGAGCCGTCTCCGACTCCTTGGTCTGACTTACACTCAAAATACCTTAACTCTCAAACCCAATCCGACCACAATATGCGGTTGGGAACGTCTGACTTACACTCAAAATACCTTAACTCTCAAACACTCTGTTGCGCATGATTCCCATTTCCCCTCCTACCTTATCAATTCGCTTTCGCTATCGCTCTCCAATACGGAAAACCTCTTGTCCAATTCCTTTGCTCCGTAATCCATCAGCTTCTTCAATAAGCCTCCCCATGTTATGGAGTGCTTTTCCGCCAATGCCCTGAACTCCTCCAGAGCCTGCATTTCGGCTTCCCTGCGGGTCACTATCCGCAAGTCGCCCCTGTTCATTCTCATTTCCGATTTGTTCATCTCATTCCTCCCTTATTCCGCAACGGTCTGACTTACACTCAAAATACCTTAACTCTCAAACATGTTTTAAACGGCAAGCGGATGTATGTCCGTCTGACTTACACTCAAAATACCTTAACTCTCAAACTTGCGTTGCCCCCATGCACGGGGGGCGGTCGTCTGACTTACACTCAAAATACCTTAACTCTCAAACAAAACGGTTGAAAACCGACACAATCGGCCAGTCTGACTTACACTCAAAATACCTTAACTCTCAAACTCGCTAGTCTGCAACACCTCACTAGCAACAGTCTGACTTACACTCAAAATACCTTAACTCTCAAACGCAAATCCCTGTAGAGTTGCGAAAAACTCGGTCTGACTTACACTCAAAATACCTTAACTCTCAAACTTTCTATATCTTTTTCTTCCTGTTCTTTTTGTCTGACTTACACTCAAAATACCTTAACTCTCAAACACGTCCCAGGAAAATCCGGGAGCCGTGCCGGTCTGACTTACACTCAAAATACCTTAACTCCCAAACTCATTTCAGACGGGGCGTCGAAAATTTGATGTCTGACTTACACTCAAAATACCTTAACTCTCAAACAAGAAGGATGAGACGCCGCCCGAAACGCCAGTCTGACTTACACTCAAAATACCTTAACTCTCAAACATTTAGAGTTCTAGCCCTGCACTCTCTAAAGTCTGACTTACACTCAAAATACCTTAACTCTCAAACTTTTCCCGGAGTTTCACGAGATAGTATTCAGTCTGACTTACACTCAAAATACCTTAACTCTCAAACCCAACATCCCAACTAAATGCCGGAGCCGATCGTCTGACTTACACTCAAAATACCTTAACTCTCAAACCGAACCTCAGTGCCTAATATAACAGGCTTAGTCTGACTTACACTCAAAATACCTTAACTCTCAAACATCAATCCGCAATCGAGCATCATAAGCCAAGTCTGACTTACACTCAAAATACCTTAACTCTCAAACGTTGATAACTTCAGCGCGAAAAAAAGTTATGTCTGACTTACACTCAAAATACCTTAACTCTCAAACCTCAAATCCTGCAATTTGAGTAAAAACAGGACACTTTAGAGGCTCTAAAGCATGCTTTACCAGCACTTTTCCAGTAATTTGGTTTTTTTACGAGTCAAACAGTTCATATGTTTATTATACCATATTTTACCTTGCAAATCAAAGAATCAATCTTGCAAATCCGCAAATATTTCCGGATGCTCACGCTTCAGGATTTCAAGCTTTATTTCATAGCCAAGAGATATGTTACGGCAGATTCCGTCATCAGAAACTGACAGACTATTCCTGTAAAAATCACAAACGAAATCAGGTGCAGGCAAATTCGAATATGAAATCAAAGAGCGGCATTTCTTAAACGATGAATACAACTTCTTATCCGTATCATATATGCCGGCTATTTCCGTTTTGAGCAATTTGAATTCTGCTGACCCAGCAACATAGGGATTATCATAAAGCATTGAGTTTCCACTATCGAAAATCGGAGCAAAACCAATATATTCCAACGTATTCGAATCGCGCAGCAATCCAAAATTATTCAAATGCCTGTCCTTGTTTGACATTATGAAATCCATTGCCGCCAAATATTCGAAAAAATCAATAACACTGCTCTTTTTCATTCCGGATTTAACGCAATTGTCAATAATGGCATTCTTCAATTTTGTTCCTCTTGTGAAATAAACATGCTTTTCCTCAATCATGTTTATCATCGGGACATATTCCACATCAACGCTTGTGAAAGCAGGACACGAAACGCTCCGAACGCTATTGTCAGCGTTGAATTCCAAAGAATAAGGAACCGCTTCGTATTTCTGCTGTCTCGCATGCAACTCATGTCCGAATACCTCATTTATACATTGGAGCTGCCCCTCCAACCTCTTCTCAGAGACTTTAGTCAATATGCGTTTTCCGTTCTTTATATGCCAGAATTTTCTCATCTGTCCGGTGGTCGTCGCCAACGGCGTAAGACCCTTGGCAAGCGTCAGACTGGCCCGGCTTGTCAAATCAATTTTATCAAAAGGATTTTCATAAAAATTCACATCCTTGAATCTTGTTTCGCTTTTTTCCGGACAAATCCAATAGCAATCCGAAAGGCTGAGGCCAAGATTCTTGAGCGCAAACTGTTCCTTGGTGCTGATATCGTTAGCGCGCATGAACTGTCTGTCTGAATCGCGCTTTATCGACATCGGAATCGCTCTCATGCTCCACCAGTCTGCCATTGCGCGTTTGCTATCAACATATATCGGAATCAATTCAGGATTCTCGATTTTCATATCCATGACATTCCCCGTATGCATATCCATGTCCAAATGACATGCGACATCATCCTTATGCATCAAACAATAATTCATCTTTCAACAAAACTCCACAAACAGTGACAATCACAAATCAGAATTCACACAAATCCTCATCCACGGTAATGTATTCGATCTTTTTGTTCACGAATTTGTTTACATAATTCACATTTATCAACGTCAAACCCAACAACTCAAGTTCTTTTTGAAACACATCAAACTCATCTTCGCAAATCAGCGGCAGCACATTAATGGAAACCACAAATTTCAAATCCATTATTTCCATGTTAGCCTTTATATAAGTCACCAGTTTTCCGACAAGATCCTTGTTTTCGTTTTCAAACTCAAACTTATAGAGTCCTAGTATTTTGATTATATCCAAGTCTATATCGAAACGCATTTTCGCTCCCATATCCATGGAAAACCTATCCAACATGCCTAGTATCTCAGCGTTTATCCTTTCAAGCTTCTCTTTGTCGGATGCATCAGTCATGTTGTTTCCTATCCTCTTATACAAGGAATTCAAAATTTTCCTGCTATTGGGATCAATCCCGAACACATCGGTAATGCAAATGGATCTCTTGTCAAAATCAACAGGCTTAAAATCCTCGCTATAGATAAAATAATCCTTATCGCCATCCATAAGAGCGCTTATGAAAGTCAAGTACAGCTTTCTGCTCTCTAAGTTTATGGAATATATTTTGCCCGCATCAACAAGGAAATCCTTGTCAAAATGCCTTATCTTCAGCAAATTCATAATTCAATTATCCTTCTGTCATCATTTATGACATCCGTTGAATAATCGCCAAGAAGAAATTCCATTGCTGCAAACTGCTTTTCGGTAACCCTCAAAACAAATATGTTGCCATCCTTCGGCAGTTCAGTCCTGACCTTGGCAATTGCCGAGTCCGCCGCCTGCTGATCAATTCCCATTTTCACATACACGGACTTTTGAATCATATAGAATCCTTGCGATTTCATCTTTTTCATGAAATTCCTGTAGTCCCTTTGCTGAGACACCGTTTCCACTGGAAGATCAAAGAACAATACCAATCTCATCTGTTTATAACTCATCTTTCTATAACTCGTACTCTATGAATTTCACTTCATTCACATCTTTTTTGGATAATGCGGAAATCACCGATTGCACATATACATGAATAGCGTTATTCAAATACATCAGCTTGTCATTTATAAAAACCTTGTTCTCAAGCATATAAATGAAAAAACCTTTATAATTACTCGCATTTGCCTTTCCGGAAACTACGAATGAATCCACATACGTCCTCAAAGGCTCCACTATATCATAGCTGAAATTAAACGAATTGGTCTCTCCTCGGTGATGTATGCCCACCTCCGTCAAATAACCTGCCATTTTGATTTCCCTGTTTATCAATGAAACCAAAATGGAATATCCGTAATTCAGAAAAGCATTTCTTTCATCCTCGTCGTTTCCCCTGGAAAACCCGGTACCGAAAATTGAATTGAAATAGACTTTTGCCGCATGCCCTTCCCTGTTGCTGCTGTCATCCGCCTCTATCTCTTTCAAATACCCTTCCAATTTCGATGAGTTTTCAGAACCGACCCTCACCAACAGCCTCCACTCGTTTCGGATTTTTTCATGCACTATCCTTTTCCACAATTCACCTTTGAAATCCTTGTCAACGGATACTTGTTCCATTATCTTGCGATAAGTTTCAAAATTATTGTAGTATGGCGTGAGTTCGAATTGAGGGTTTGACTTAGAATCGCAGAAAAGAACCTTGATCTTCTTCTCCACCAGCATCGACATCAAAGCGCAAGTGATGGAAACCCCGGTATTCTGTATTATAAGGAAGTCGATCTCATCCAAAAGTATCCTCTTCTCATCATCATTGCCTCTGCAAATCAGATAATTCAGAGAATACTCAAGCTTGCACCTGTTTTTGACTACAATGGTTCTGAAAGACATGACAAACCCCCTCTTCCAAACACTCATCCAAAATCCAAAAACACTAAAAAAGAATCACCTCAAAAAAATCCGAATAAGACTAGGCCTCAGGAACCTCAAAAACGACTTTCCTGTAAAAGCCCGTGATTGACTCAAAAACAATTCTATATCCTTTCGATTTGCTGTTAAAGTCAATCCTGCAACCGTTCTTATCCAATCCGATTATTGACAAATCTATTGCTTTTCTCTCATTACATTTCAAATAGTCCAAAAGTCGCATGATGAGAACACATTTTCCAAATATGGACAGCTCATCAAATTTACACTTGTTTTCCTCAAGTTTTCTCTTAAGGTTCAGGCTTTGATTGAATGCATAAATATCTTTCCCCAGCATGTCCACGAACGCATTAAACAAGCAATCGAGCTCTCCAACAGACAAAGTTATTTCGAAATTATCTTTGTTACTCGCAGGCGAAACTATAATTGTCCGATCATCCTTAAACAGGAATCCTCTTCCACGCATCTCTTCCAGCGTCTCAAATCCTGTTGCTTTTCCATCTATCAAACCAAACAACTTCTCACACTTCCGTATTTTCAAAACATTCTCATACGAAAAAAAACGCTCCTTTCTATTCTTAACCCAATACCTACCGTCTCCCGCAACACCCGTAATAGAAAACCTCGTATTACCTTTTTCAATCAGAGTATTAATATTCAAAACAGGGACAATTACCTCGAACGAACCGCACTTATCCGACAGATATTTCTCCGGACAATTGCGATACATTGTTGGGATGGGTTTTATCATATATCCTTTTTTTGCCATTCTAATAAGACAGAACGACCCAAAGCGACATTCCAAAAAACCGCCATATTTCTCAGTACAACTCAAAAGCCCAACGGATTTTACACCTATATTCCCCACATTCTTAGGATAAACAGTCGTCTTTTTAAGCAAATCATTCGCTACAAAAGTCCTTTCCGTTGAGAAAATATCAAAACGACGGCATATGTTTTCCCGTATGTCCGCAAGGGACTCGTCGAACGACCACACCATGTAGCCCTCGGATGTCTTGATATCCTCCTTGCGCTTCGACGGATCCCTGAATTGATCAAAAATCTTCATGACATTCGTGGTCTTGCCCTCACGATGCATATCCAAATAATAGTTAGCCCTTCTGTATTTGTTGTCATAGAAACAAAAATAAGCATCGACAGCCCTGCCAACCATTATGTTCAAATACGCATCATGCGCATGATGAAAATTATTGACCGTTCTGGACTTCAGCAAATCGTATTTTTTCCTGAAATCGCTCACATTCTCCGCCTTGGAATACACAACTTTCGGCGTAAACCCAGCATCAGAATCAGACTCAGGAATGGTTTTAAGCTCCTTTACAGCGCTGATAAAGCACTTGACCGCCTGATTCGTGGAAACCAGCTGGCGATTAACAAACGACTCCATATCGGTCTCAGTCAATTCACGTTTCATCAGCCTCTTATGCTTTTCCGCTGATATGAGTTTGGCTTCAAACAAATAATCATAAAACTTTTCGGCCGTCTGCGAGCCGCCCTTTCCCTGCCACAATATCTCGCGCCTGATAGGATATTCATCAAGCTTGCGCATATTGGCGGTTTTTTTAACCAGAACCCTGTTGCTCAAGGAATCATCCTTGACAAGCGACTGAGGATAGATGTGATCTATATCGTATTTGCTTTCATCGTCCAACTCAGCTATATCTATATCCTCGCCCGTATACATGCATTTTCCAAGCTGTGTGAAATACAAATAATACCTATCAGAACGGAACCGGTTGGTATCAGCTTCCTCAGCAAGCTTCCCGATATTATCAATCAAGGACTTCGAAATGAAATCATTAGCAGTTTTCCTCGCCTCTTTGAGCATCCCCCTCACCTGATCCTGTCGGGTGAACTTCATGCCTTTTTTCCCTTTCTCGCCCTTATTCGTCCGAGCGCACTCGACATAGTATTCGTCTATCCTATGCCCTGTTATCTTCTCAATCTCCTCGCAAATCTTATATGCTTGAATCATCGGACGCTTCATTATCGGAGAAACAAAGCCGAGGTTCGCAACATAGTCCTCTATTGATTCATTAAACGCCACTCCATGCTCATAATTATAATCGTGAATAATATCCTGAAACCCATATTTGCTATCGTTTATGATCTCCATGAAATTCTGGTTATTCAGTTCCATGATTTGGATTATCGAACGCTCTTTCACCTCGCCCGTATCCTCATCAACCACTTCCGCTTTCAAACCGGACAAAAG
Source organism: uncultured Spirochaetales bacterium (assembly GCA_902797395.1). Classification (GTDB taxonomy): domain Bacteria; phylum Spirochaetota; class Spirochaetia; order Sphaerochaetales; family Sphaerochaetaceae; genus UBA9848. The sequence continues at coordinate 24,608 of CADBSO010000030.1, read as the reverse complement.
CTTTGCCGACAGCGCTCCGTATTTGCTATAGTTCAAAGCCTTTATTTTCTTGATGACGCTAGCATCAGCAATCCCATATTCACTCTTAAGTCTCTCCTCAAGAATGTCCTTGTCCTCAAATATCACTATATCTTTTATGATATTCTCAACCAATTCCCTCTTATCAGGATCCTTATCAAATCCCTCACCGAAAATGCCGACAAAATCCACATAAGATGCCATGTTGAAATTAATATCATATCTTTCGCTGAATCCTTCCACGCCCCCTTTCTCAGACAAAGAAACATCATTTGCTCCGTATTTTGACTTAAAATACCCTAATATGTCTTTCTTGCTGACTTTTCTCTTCCTCCTAAATAAGCTGGCAATCAAATCCATCTTCTGATCGTAAGAAAGATAAGTTCCATTCAGCATGAACTTATTCAGATTGTTCAGGGTATTAAAATAGGAAAACAAAAGCGAATTCTTAGGCAAACAATATTCCGACTTCAAATACGAGCATTTGGTGAGCATCCGCTGTATGAAATTCCTAGCGCTTTCGGATTTATTCACTTCCTTGTCGAAATTCCAAGGCAAAATCCTATTGCCAGATCTGACGGCCCATGTGAACTTTCGAGCTTCTTCAGCTTTTACGCTCGGTGGAGTCAGAGGGCCTATGTAATACGGAATCCTGAACTCTAGTAGCGATAAAACTTTGTCCCTATTCGACAGCCCATCATCCATATCGTTCAAGAACGGATAAAATTTGCTCTGCTTGTCTAAAATGATCTGCATCTCCAATTTATGGAGCTGATACGGAAACACTCCATTCTCGTTGGAGCATTGTCGCAAAAGATATTCATTCCTATCCATCAGCGAACAGACTTCTTTGGCAAAGTCATCCTCACTACCTTTAAGATTCAGCTCTTTTTTGAGAAAGTCGTAAAAATCATCTCTCGATGCGGCATGCTTGAAGCGCTCTTTGGTTCCATTTCCGTTATTCGAACCAATATACGCAGGATAATTGCTTACCTTCTGCTTATCCTTATCCGCATCCACAAGTCTGAAGATCCTATGATACTTCTCCGGATGATTCTTTTTCACCCATGCCTTCAATTCATCAAGCTGCCTCTTATGCTCCTCATACCTTGAAACCATAGCCGCCGACAGCGATGGATTCTTCCCTATCAGCTTGCCTATCAGAAAATAATCATGAACCCTCTTGCACCCCAGAAGGACATTAACCATATCTTCGTCTATGTTTCCGCTGCTCAAAAGCAAATCTATCTTGTCCTCGAAATCCTCTTTGCTGACGCATAGCGAACCATCAAGCGCATCGCCTCCGGAATCTTCTGCGTCCGGACAGATCTTCCTCTCAATATTGACTTCTCCGCCAGCCATAAGCGCAATGACAACATCACTGTTGAACTTATTTTTCTGCGGATTCAGCAGAGCATTGAAACTCTCCTTAAAACGGCTAATCCCTCGCGATTCTTCGGCGCAACGCTTCAAGTCCTCAAACTTGGAATCATCATATTCCAAAAACGAATACCTATCGTCTTGTTCGGACATATTAACAAGCGAGTCGTTCATGGATTGCAGAAAACCAAGTATTTCATCCTTATCCATCACCTTGAACTCTTTGGAATTATTAAGAAAATTGCCCCTGTATTTAATCATGTGATGCAAAGCAAGATACAAAAGCCTTACATCCGCTTTCTCATCAGATTCCATAAGGTATTTTCTCAGATGAAAAATAGTGGGAAACTTATCATAGTACTGCTTGTCGGTAAAAGACCTGTCGTTAAATAAAGTCCATTTGAACGGTTTCGGATTTCCTTGCGAATCAAACCTATCTTCATTTCTCAGAAATGAATTATCCAGCCTGTAGAAGAACGAGTTGTCAATCTTTGATATCTCATTCTCAAAAATGCCCCTAAGAAGCTCTACCCTCTGCCTCCGCCTGTTCAATCTTCTTCGCTGACACCTGTACATTCTCCTTTCGGAAGCGTCCTTGGCCTCATCAAATCCCAAATAGCCCCAAAGCCTCTTTCCGTTTTTTCTAATGATTTTTCCATTCTCATCCGTTGCGCACCAGCCCACGCTATTTGTTCCGATATCCAGTCCGACAAGAAGTTTGTTCATATATTGCCTCCACTATATGTATTTACGATTTGACAAAAGCAGTACACGATATTATTATAAAACCATACCTTAACGAGTTCAAATAAGGTTTTACCGAAATCACAGCCCGTGTTGACGGGCTTTTTTATTCCCAGTTATTTTCAAGCGCTATGTTCAAAGAGATCTAAGCGCGCCATCACCCATCAGCCGATCTCAATCACGGCGTCACAACAGGTCAGGGTCCCCCTATTAAGAGAATGGCTTATGCCGATCGCTGTCCAGCCGCATTCCTTGGCTATCCGGCAATACCGCTGCGCATCCTCGAACACGACAATGCTGCCGGGCGGAACATCCTCTGGCTTCAAGTCCGGACAAACGGCCCTGAAATGCAGAATCGGGTTATGAAGAACATCAGATTTGGACAATGCTGACTTGTATGCGCTTATCCTGAGCCTCTCGTCGAATCTGCCATCCAAACCCAGATGCCTCAGCATCCTGTTGGCGATATGCGGAACCTGCGATGTCAGAAGCATGTTCACGGTATCGGGATGAGCGGAAAAAAACTCCCCAACCCATGCGTTCGCATTCAAATCGCAGTCCTCAACCAAACGCAAATAGGCCTCCAATCTGTCGTGGAGGAATTGGTCATCATTTATGGAGATGCCATAATCGGACTCAATCATCCTGTATATGACATCTTCCGTCAAGCCTATGTATTTGCGGATATGATCCCCGTCAAGCCTCACCCCATACAGCCTTTCAAGCAGAACGCCATAGGCTTTCCAATGAAGCGGCTCGGTATCCGCCAACGTTCCGTCCAAATCGAAAATGCAGAATCCAGCGCCTTTCAGCGCGCTCTCGGGGATCAAGCTTCCACCGGTATGGGCTTGAACCTGATAACATCGAACAAGCCGTTATCAGTGATTTTCAATGACGGTATGACAGGCAGCGCCATGAAGCAAAGCGTCATCACCGGCTCCACCTCAGGCGAAACGCCAAGCTCATCAATGGCAATCCTGTTTATCTCATCAAGCTCGTGCGACAAATCCAGAAGTCCCCTCTTGGCGGTCATAAGACCTGCTATCTCATGCGGAAGAGACTTGATGACCCGCCCCTCATTCACCAGAGCTATTCCGCCACGGATGTTCTCAAGCTCCTTTATCGCTGCGAACATGTCATCATCATTGCGGCCGACAACTATGAGGTTATGCGAATCGTGAGCTATCGACAGAGCGATCGCGCCGCGCTTCAATCCGTATCCTGTCAGCAATCCGACTCCGACGTTTCCAGTTCCCTTATGACGCTCTATCACCGCGATCTTGACTATATCCTTGTCCTGCGAGCATACGAAACGCCCCTTTTCATCCGTTTCGACCTCCTCTATGACATCATCCGTCACAACGCTACCGGGATTCACCTTTATGACATGAACTTTTTTGCTGTTCAGCTTGAGCGCGATGTCAGACTTCCTGAAAAGGCCTATGTTCACCTTTCCCATCACCTTATCCGATTCTACCGAAGCCGTATCGACAAGATACTCGCCATCCCTTGCGACCACCTTCCCGCCAATGAGAACGCATGATGGAACCGGTTTGGAAATGCTCTTGGAGAGTATTATGTCAGCCCTCTTGCCCGGCGTGATGCTGCCCCTGTCCCGCAGGTTGTGGGCAGTTGCCGCATTGAGAGATGCCATCTGTATCGCAGTTATGGGGTTGATTCCGTTTTCAATCGCTATCCTGACATTGTTGTTGATATCCCCTTCGGCGAAAATGCTGCCCGGCTGGCGATCATCAGTGCAGAAAAGGCAGAACCTCGAATTATACTCGTCCACGCCCTTGCTGAGCTTTGCGGTGTCATGGCATGCGGATCCCTGCCTCAAAAGAACATACATGCCTTTTGAGGTTCTTTCCCGAAGCTCCTCGGGGGTAGCGCATTCATGATCGGTCATGGCTCCGGAGACGATATAAGCATCAAGAGAGTTGTCCTTGAGCAGCGGCGAGTGGCCGTCTATGACCTTGTTGTGCTTTTCAGCAACCGCGATCTTGTCAAGGATATCGTCGCTAGCATTTATCACGCCTACGTAATCCATCAGCTCTCCAAGTCCGAGCACGCGCTCGAGATTCATTCTCGATTCTATGTCCGCGGCTTTTATCTCGGCTCCGGAATGCTCGAAACGAGTTGCAGGAACACAGGACGGTATCATGAAAAACACCGAAAGCGGCGTTTTCTCGGATGCCTCATACAAATAATCCAAGCCATCCAAACCGCATACGTTGCATATCTCATGAGGATCCGCGATGACCGTAGTGGTCCCGAACGGAATCACAGCCTTGGCGAACTGATCCATGGAAAGATGAGATGATTCTATATGAACATGAGCGTTTATGAATCCCGGCATAGCGAACTGCCCTCTGGCGTCTATGATCTGGTTCGCATCCTGATAGTCATTATCCGCAAAGCCGACTATGCATCCCCCTTTTATCAATATGGACTTTCCCGATACTATCTGATGATTGCATACATCGACTATTCTCGAATTCCTGATGACGATATCACACCTTTCCTGCAGCATCGCCGCCCTTATCATGCTTTTGAGCATCTGTTTTGATCTGGCCATTGACTACCCCTCCGGTCGCTTCCAAACACATGGCAAAATCATCTTGCCATACCCCGCTTCAAAATTTCGAACGCTCCCGAAAGCCTCGGAGTCCGATTCCGCCTATGCCTTTCGGGTCTGAAGTCCACAGGCTATCGCCAAACGGCGGATTTTCAAGAGCGCCCTTTTCTCAAAACGCATTTCAAAATGATGCGATGGCTATTGCGAACCGAAATATTCTCCGAAAAAACGCGGATCCGGCGTTCTGCCTTCACCCAAGGTGAAACATGGCGTTTTCACATGGAATCCGAGGCGTTTTTTTTTCCAAAGAAGGAAAACGTCCGCCGATTCGAATGAGCAAGCAACACGAAGTAATGAATTTTGAAAAAATCTCTTTCTAATGTTATCAAAGGACAAGCATATTTGCAAAATAGTGCATTTTGCCAGCGAATGATATATAATAGTATAATATTCCAGCAATCTGGATTTTAAGGGCGCTTCCAAAAACCTTCTGTCCAGAGAGCGCCTGTGATTTTCAGGTCCAAAACACGGACATGATCCGATTCCAGGATTTTCGGAAGCACCCTAAAGCCAGCAAAAGACACAGCAAACAGGAGGTCACGATGAAAAAACAATTGGCATGCATATGCGTTCTGGCATTAATCATCCTTTCAGCAATAGGCTGCAAGAGCAGCAAAGTGCCCGATTGGGCTATCGGAAAATGGAGCGCGGGAATCGCATCTTTCGAGATATCTTCCAATGACGTTTCCATAGATGAGTTCGGAATGGATTCCAAAATGAGCTGGGGAAAAGATACGCAAATCAAAACGGTTGCGGGAATCCAGATAGACGCCAACGCCAAAATCACAAAATCAACTGCGACGGAGTTCGGTTTCTCAATAACCGCGAAAACGGAAATCATGGGAGCCTCAACCTCAAAAACAGTTGACTTCACCATAGCAAAAGGAAACGACGGATCGTATTCGCTGCTGTCAGGCGGAAAAACATACGGTCTGACTAAAAAATGATTCCGGCAGGCGAACCGATGATTCGGACGCCAGCCGCTTGATTCCAATATGCTGAAAAAAGTAATAAGCAAAGGAAATGCCAACATCGTAGCGTGCGTCTATGAGAAGAAAGAGCACAAGATAAGCGCCAGCCTTTTGGATGAGGATGCGGTTAAAATCGTCAACAAGATAAAATATTTCGGCGGAGATGCATTCATAGTCGGCGGCGCGGTAAGGGATCTGATCCTAGGCAAGAAACCCAAGGATTTCGACATTGTCACGTCAATGACCCCTAGCCAGCTCAAATCCCACTTCAGAAACGTGCGCATAATAGGCCACAGATTCAAGCTCGCCCACTTCTATTTTCAGAACAACAAGATAATAGAGGTCGCCACATTCAGAGCTCTTGAATCCAAAAGCAACGTGAACATATACGGCTCCATCGAAGAAGACGCCTATCGCAGGGATTTCACGATAAATGCGCTGTATTACGATCCGGGCTCGCAGAAAATATACGACTACGTCGGCGGATATGAGGATCTGATCGAGAATAAGCGCCTAGTTGAGATAATCGACAGGGAAAAGATATTCAAGGAGGATCCCGTCCGCATAATCAGAGGCATCAAATACTCGATCAAGGACGGACTGTCCATAGGCAGGGAATTACGCGCCAAGATGGAAGAGGACGCCGCAATGATAGAGGATGTCTCGACCAGCAGATTATTCGAGGAGCTGATAAAGATCCTACAATCAGGCCAATCCCTGGAAATACTCAAGGAATTGCAGAAAGTCGGAATACTCAACTACATACTCCCGAAGATATCATATGACATCAAAATCGGAAATCCGGTGCTGACCGCGAATCTGAAATACTTCGATACTGTGATAAGCAATTTTCCAGTCACAAGAAACAAGATCATAGAACTGGGCGCCTATTCCATGATCGCCCATGTCTACAATAAGATCAACGTGCGCAGCCGCGAAAACAGAGATGTCATAAAAAGGGATCTGTTCACTACCCTAAAAGTCATATTCAGGCATTTCAACATTCCGAACAAGAACCTGGAAGGCATCGTGAAACTGCTCATGGATAGGACATCGGTGCTTTTGGACAACGACTCCAATGTAAGGAAAACCGATGGCAAACATTGAAAACAGCGATTTTCTGATCTATGATCTGGAAACCTTCGACATAAGACCGAAATACACATGCGTTTCCCAATTCGCAGCGAGGAGGTATTCCTCGGATTTCGAACCGATTGATGACGGAACGATACTCTACTGCAAGCTGCCTGAGGACCATATGCCGTCTCTGGAGGCTTGCATACTCACGGGAATAACTCCGCAATTCGCAAACGAGCACGGAGACAATGAGCTCGAGTTCGCAAGAAAAGCCAAATCGGTGCTCATGACGAAACCGGGAAAAACGATAATATCAGGATACAACAACACCACATTCGACAATTGGGTTATGAATTTCCTGTTCTTCAGGAATCTCATGCAGCCCTACGAACCGTTCAGAAACAGATCGCTGGATTGCTTCACCATAACAAAAGCCGTGCACCACATGAGCCGGGATTCCCTGAAATACGTTCAAGTCGCAAAAGATGACGGAACCATGCGCGATAGTTTGAAGCTGGAGCATCTGTCACGCGTGAATAGTCTGACGCATACCAAAGCGCATGATGCGCTGAGCGATGTCGAAGCCACAGCAGGATTATTCTCGCTCATAAAAAAATCGTGCGACGGAATTTTCGCCAAATACCTGTCTTATTCCAGAAAGGACAACCCGGCGAGATTTCTCGAAAGCTCGGCCAAATCGAAAATGCCGGTCATGATAGTCACCAGATCGCCTCGCGACAATTTCGACTTCACCACCCTCGCTATGATACTGGGAAGCGATGCGAATTCCTTTTACGCATTCGATCTGCTGTGCAACGATAAAGCCTTCGAGGAGAACCTCGCAAAATTAGGCGAAGCGCAGAAAAGCAGCGAATGCGATTATGTCGGCAGCATGTTCAAATTCTGCCATACGATAAAAGCCAATGAAGGGCCCTACGCCGATTATCCGGAAAATTACTTCAAGGAAAACGGGGACGAGGGCGAAAGAAAGCTTCTCCAATCCAGACTCGAAAAGCTCAACTCCGTAAGGACTGCGGAATACACGCCAATCAACAGCTTCAGAGGCAAAAAGGCTGCGGCATCCGGCAAAAACGATGAAACATCCGATAGCGGCAAGCCCCTTTTAGTCGAGGAAACGCTTCTTGACGGATTCCTCAACAACGAAGCCGGCGAGCTAATGGATATAGCCGAAAACGGAAATGTCAGCGACATCGAGAGAGCATTGCGGGATTTGAAAAACAAAAACTACTCAATGCGCGTAAAAACGCTGTTCACGCATATGGTTGCCAGGAACTTTCCGGAATTATACAGCCAAAAGACGCTAGCCAAATGGCACGAGCAGGTGAAAACCAGGCTCATGGAGCAAAAGGATGCTTTCGTTGCCGACTACAATAGGCTGATCAAATCGGATATCAGCCCCGAAAAAAAACAAATTCTCAAAGAGGTTGCGGACTATGAAGAAGGAATTTTTGATAAGTTTTCTCTACGATTATTTTAATATCGGAAACATAAGCGATGTTAGCCAAAACGGACTGCAAGTGGATTCGAGCAAAAGTGAAATCCGCAAAATCGCATTCGCCGTTGACGCCAATCTGGAGACAATATGCGCCGCAGCTTCCCAAAAAGCCGATATGCTGTTCGTTCACCATGGCATGTTCTGGTCACATTCGCTGACGATAACAGGCAACCACTACAACCGGATCGCCGCGCTCATCAGAAATGACATCGCCCTATTCGGCGTTCATTTGCCTCTGGATCTGCACAAGGAAGTCGGAAATAACTCAGTCATGGCCAAAAAGCTCGGATTGGAGGACATCACGGAGTTCGGAATGTACAAGGGAATAAACATCGGCTGGATGGGAACTCATCGGGAAGGACTTGAAATCAACGAGTGCGCGCGGCTTCTCGGATTCAATGCGGAAAACGACATGAAAGCATATGAATTCCTAAAAAAGAAAAACAGGAAAATCGCCATAGTATCAGGCGGCGCCGCAGACGACGTATCACAGGCCGCAAGCGCAGGCGCAGACCTGTTCATATCCGGCGAGCACAGCCATACGGCATATTCCACAGCCAAGGAAAACGGAGTCAACATGCTTTTAGGCGGACACTACAAATCGGAGGTATTCGGAGTTCAAGCCACATCGGAAATGCTGAAAAACAGATTTCCGGAATTGGAATGCGTGTTTCTGGACTTGCCCAGCGGAATGTAGCCGTAAGATTTTTTGGAAATGCCCTTTAAGAAGCGCCCTAAACGGGTAGCAGATAGCCCATGCCGGACTATGATTTCTCAACTATTTCATACCCCAGCTTCAAAATCATCTTAAGCGTCTGCACTACAGCCTTTCTGTCAATATCCCTTTCCTCTTCGCTCAATTCGCTGTATCTTGCCAACCGCGGCGTAGTCTTCTTGAATTCGTCAAATACCATGCCGTGGGTCCAACCGTCGCCTATCATTCCTGATGCCCACACCTCATGTTCGTTCTCAGCCAATTTCTCAACAAGACCGCTAATGCCCTCAGGCAATCCTATATCGGAAAGATCGGCCGGCGCAGGAACATACGGAGTCGATCCCTCCACACCTTGCGACTCAAGCTCCTTCGCAAACGGATCGAATGAATTTCCATTGTTAGAATAAGATATCCTCATAATAAGATATTATAATACATTTGTCGCCGACATCCAAAAAGCCGCATCCGAAAGCGCATCAGCGCCGTCTCCCGACGAGAATCAAAGAAAGCTCAACATCAGAAGCGTCAATATTCTCCCGGCCATTCATATCCGCTATCGTCCTTGCAATCGAATACGCCCGAAGGATCTCCCTGAGACTTGCCTTGCCACCAAACAGGCCTACGGCTTTTTCCATGGTTTCCGCCTTTACGTTCCGATCCGCGCTTTTGACCAAATCGGAGTTGAAACGGATCAAATCACATTCGCCATACCTCTTCTCCTGCATGCTCTCAGCCGTCCTGATCGCAGTCAGCAGACCATGATCATTCGCCTGCGTTGCCGCAAGAAAGCCCTCTTCAGGCAATTCCTCCTCCGAAATGTCACAAGTCAAATCAAAACATTCGCCAAGCGTCTCATCCAGCCTCCTCCGATAAGACCTTCGCGCGCTATCGCCGCACTCGCACGATTGGTTTCTGCTGCCGAACTTTCCGCATCGGCACAATCTTGCAGTTGCTATGACGGAAACGCTCAAGGAATACGATTCATTTCTGAAAAGATACGCATTCCTGCTCATGCAAGCCTTCAGAAGCGACATTGACGACTTCGATAATTCCGTTATATCATCCGCAAGAAAAACCTTTCCGGTTTCCGCTATTATGCTCGGCACACCACCTCTGCCCGATTTGGAAAGCTCCTTCAAATCATAATCGCAAACAGCCGAAAAGCAATCCCAATCCCCTTCCCCAGCCACATTCATATTCGCAAGGTCAGACCCATTCGATTTCAAAATCATCAGATTCTCCTGAGCATCCTGCCGGATCCTTTCAGGAACAACTAACGGAATTCTGGCAATGCAATCCAAGAGAAGGGATTTTCCGGAACCGCTTGGCCCGGATATCATCAGACTATGCCTGCCAGCCAAAGCCAATGCGATCAGCCTCTTGCAATTATCAAGCCCGACAACATTTGAAAACGGGTCGGCTTCCGCCACAGGACAGGCTTTGGTTTCCTCTGAAACATCATGCGCGCAAATTTCATTTTTCCGGCGCTCACCTTCTATTTTCGCAAACATCTGATAAGCATCGACAATATCCTTTGCGTAATGCAAGCGCATCAAAGGCTTGCGATCCGGATTCTTTTCCAATTCCGCTTCTATTCCGCCCCTTGCGCTTTCACTTAGAATGATATCCTCGATTCCGTTCTGCTCACAAGCCCTTACGACTGATGCAGGCAATATGTCCGAAGCCACGCAATCGCCTGCGGCGCTCATGGATGACGCTATCAGAATCTTTTCCTTCCGCTGCGACTTGCAAAGCACCGAAATCGCAATCGCAAGCTCAAGATTTCCGCAATTGCCCACGTTTCCATTAGGGGTCACCAAAGTTATGGCAACGCCTTTCGGATATTGGATCCTCTTAAGAACAGCCGCGTTTTTTATCTTGGCCTCACATTCCTTCGCATCAAAGCAGGAATTTCTGTAATATATCTCAAATCTCGGAAAGCCGCCGCGCTTTGCGGTTTCCACTCTCATCAGCATTCCGGTTTTGGTTTTGCTCAGCATCGAATATATTTCCATGCTGATTATTGCCTGCAAAACCCTCTTTTGTCTCCTGAAGTTTTCCCAAAACTCTCCGAAAACCCCTTAGGATCAATTAACGGCCAGCATCGCAACAGCCTCATCAGCATGCTCAACCGCCCCGCGCAACCAGGAATCAATCTCACCGACTTCGACTTTAACCAAACGACAGTCGCCTATGGAATAAGGAACCACCAGATTCAAATATCCCTTTCCGATCCTGTTCTCATTCAAGACCGCATTCTTGATATCGGAAAAAGAAAGCTCAGCGTCAAGCAGCAAGTCATATCGCCTAAGCAGCGCAACCACCCGATCCAGCATTGACTTATCACAATAGCCCATGGAATAGCCGGCGCGAATAGTCATGGCCAAACCAGTCCCGATGGACTTCGCATACCCGACTGACGATCCGGCAACGCGCTCAACCGCTCGAGCAAATATCCTGCCGATATTCAAAACGCGCCTCTCATTGCTTTCCGTTTCGGATTTGCTCAAAAACGAATTCTTGACATTCATGCATCTTGTGATGATTTCCTCGATTCTTCCGGATATGTCCCCATCCTCCACCAGCTTGAAGAACTCCTCGCCATCAAGAATCGCCGATTTTATAACCTCAACCATGCCTTGATTGAAAATATCGCTCTTCAGTTTGGCGATAACATCAGTATCTATATAAACAGCCGTCGGAAAATACACAGAGCCGCAGGAATTGCCGCTATCCGCAAGATTCACATAATTGCGGCCGCAAATGCACGAATCGCATGCCGATAGCAAATTAGTAGGAACATGAACAAACTTCACACCCCTCATGTACAGCGAAGCCGCCAAGCCTGCCATGTCAGCAACAACCCCGCCGCCTATACTGAGAATCACATCCGATCTGGTAAATTCCTTTTCCGACATGAACTGGAGAAACTCGACAAGCTTCGGCATGGTCTTGCTTTTCTCCCCAGCGGCGAAAGTCCAGACATATGCATCGAAACCCGCTTCGGCCAGACCCTTTCGAACACCATTGGAATACAAGCCCGCAACCGTATCATCGGAAATGATCATTATCTTTTCCTTTGAGAAAAGCAACTTCATGAAAAGCGGAATTTCCTTTATGATTCCGCTCTTTATGGTCACATGGTACCCAGGCGTCATATTGTTGTCGGACTGGATTTCAGAAAGGCCTTTTTTAAAAGCCGCATCCGTATCGCTTTCCGGCAATGCATTTGCAACAATATCAAATTCTGTCATAGCTTCTGTTGCTCCCCAAACGAATCCACTTGATCGGCAAGCGCTTCGATTGCAGCGATCTGAAGAATGTCATCTGCCTTTTGGAATAGTGGATCGTGTTCATAGCGATAGCCTGTCTGATCACATTCAAATCATCATACAGGAAAAACTCCTTGTAGCCTATGCTATTCATGCTCTGATTCTCAAGCGTCAGTCCTATTCGCTTCAATGTGTCAATTTCCTCAATGATTCCGTTGTCAAACATGGCATCAAGACGGCTTCTTATTCTCCCTACAAGCTCATCCCTATCCCTAAACAATGCGAATGCCTTGAAATCATACTTGTCCCTCGGGATATCCGGAATCCTGAAGCTGGAAAGCGGACGACCCGATTGCATATGGACTTCCAATGCCCTTTTGATCCTGTTCGTGTTATTGCGTCCGATTCTTTGCGCAGAAACCGAATCCACCCGCTCGAGCTCGCTGTACAGATAATCAAGCCCCTTGTCCTCAAGCATGTGCTCCACCTCACTCCTGACTTCCGGATTACATGCGGGAGCATCGCTCAAACCATAGACGAAATGCTTGAAATAATATGCGGAGCCGCCGGAGACGACTGGAATTCTTCCCTTGCTGAGACAATCATCCACAGCCTCATCTGCGCATTTTATGAAATCCGACACATTGAAGTTCTCGAAAGGAGACCTGATGTCTATAAGATAATGCGGATATTTGCTCATTTCCTCTCTGGACGGCTTGGCGCTCGCTATATCAAGACCCTTGAATACCTGAACGCTATCCGCGCTTATCAGGGAAATGTCCCTTCTTTCCGCTAAAAAGGATATGACCTCGCTTTTGCCGACAGCAGTCGGGCCGAAAACGAGGTAGACAGTCTTTTTGCCTTGCGTATTACTTCTTCCTGGCTTCCGCTTGAAGCTTCTCGCAATTGTCCGTGTATTTTATATCGCCGGAAAAGGCCTTCGAGAGAGCAATCGCAGCGATCTTGGAATCACCGTATTCCTTCTTCAAATCCTCCGGATCCTCATTTGACAGCCTGATGGCCTCTTTTATAGCCAAAGCAGACAGCTTATACATATTTCCCTTGTAATCGATGATCTCATCCAACGGAATTCTGTAATCCATTCGCCCTCCATACGGCTCGCAACCGATAAAACATGATGCGACCAGCCTGAAACCTCACCTGCCGGTTCTGACATGCGATACTATGAAATCAGCAATCTGTTCGGCGGACATTCCATCGTCGCTTATCACATAATCGGCGACTTCCTCCGGCTTGGTGTTGTCTATGCCGTAAATCCTCTTATACCTCTCGGTATCCGAACTATCGCGAGCCTTGGTCTCCGCAATCCTATCCTCAAGACTGCCGCCTTCGCGCTTGTGGATGCGCCTGGATCTCTACTGCGCGCTGACATTGATATAAAACTTGAAATCAGCCTCTTTAAGCATCCATATCGCAAGCCGCGAAGCCAAAACGCAATTGTCACGCGCCATTGCAAGGCTCACCTGCTTCGCATCAAGCTCAAGGTCATAACCATCATCGCCTCTGGCCAAAGCGCACATCTTCGAAAAGGAAATGCCCCTCTCCTCCGCCATATTCCTGAACGTATAGTTTATGACCTCAAATCCCAGTTTTCCGGCAACGAGACCAGACACTGTGGTATTCCCGCAACCGGAAAGCCCGGAAATCGCGATTCTCATTTCTTCTTGCTCAGCTTCTTGTTGCACTCTTTGCAAACATTCATCTTGTTCGCATCATCCCCGACTTCATAAAGAAGCTTGATTCCAGTCCTTTTGCAGCTCGGACACTCGCCTCTGCCCTTCTTCGTCAGCTCGGCAAGCCCCGTGCCCCTGTGTGTTTTTGCCATAAGCACCCCTAATTGCCCATTCAAGCGCGCTTGCCAGATGAAAAAATGCCATATGACACGCTTCATCCATTGCAAACGCCCTTCAAAGCGATTTAACTAGTGTATTCTAATAGAATGCAATCAAATTGTCAATTGCAAACGACATTACATATTATTCGCCTTTTTGATATAATTCAAAGAATGAGCGCATTTAAGCTGAACATGAGCATGAGGCCGAAGCTTCTTTTCACATACTTGTGCAAGGAGTTCATAATAAACTTCACCCTGTCATTCATGTTCTTCTTCTTCATATATTTCATAAACCAGATTCTGCTGATATTGCAGCGTGACGAAGTGAAGAACCTCTCGATAAGAATCATAATCGAACTGGTGCTGCTGTCCACGCCGCAATTCCTGATATTCACCTTTCCGTTCAGCACCCTCACTTCAGTCGCAATGCTGACCGGAGACCTGGCCAGCAAAAACGAGATACTGGCCATGCGTTCGCTGGGAATGAGCCTCAGATCGATATTCAAGCCCCTGCTGTTCATGTCAATTCTGACCGGATTGGGAACATATTGGATAGCCGATACGGTAAACCCCTGGGCAGCCGATCAATACAAGATAGTCTATGCCAGGGTAATAAGGAACATGCCTACGATAGCATTGAAGCCGAACAGTGTATCCACCATAGGATCGGTAAGCGTCTCGGTAGGCCAGGTCCGCGGCGAGAACATCGATGACATACGCATAATCGACTCCTCAAACCCGGAACAGGCAAGGCTTGTAGTCGCCAAATCCGGAAAAATACAGCAGAGAAGCAAAGACAGCTACGTATATCAGCTCGTATTGTTCGAACCTCAGATAATGTTCACATCGACTCAGGATGACAGGAAATACACCCTCGCGAGCTCAAAAGACATGGTGTATTCGATAGATATGACATCGCTGCTCCCTTCATTCGGAGAACCGAACAGCACTCAGGTCAAGACCAAGGAGCTTCTAAAGGTCATAAGCAGCGAAAAGAAAACGGAAGCGAACAATGCGATTGCGAAAAGCAAAGAGATGTACGATGCGGCCGTAACCGCTACAAGCAGCATCAGCGATATCTACAAGATGACGAATTCCAACAACATCTTCCAGAATATCGGAAAAGTGTCCGACAACTACAGCAAATACATGAAGACGGGCAGAAAGAATACGATAACATTCAGACGCGTCTACAACGAAACCGAACTTTACAAGAGAATCTCGCTTTCAATCGCATGCATGGTTCTCGCTCTGCTGGCGTTCCCGCTTTCGTTCTTCAAAGTCAAACACGGCAAGCTTATCGGATTCGCCATCTCCATGGTCATATCCGTAGCCTATTGGAGCATGCTTTTCTTCGCGCAATTCTCATCGCTAACGAATTATGAGAAGCCTTTCATGTGGAAGCTCTTTTTCCCTGATGCGCTTTTCCTGGTCGTTGCTGCGATTCTGCTATGGAGGCAGAACAAGACATGATCCTTCTGGACAAATACATTTCAAGGAATTTCATAAGGCTGAGCCTTTACACCACCCTGCTGACATCATTCATGATGATGATAATCGAAATGTTCATCAGCTTCCAAATGTACTCGCATATGAAAGCCGTGCAGATGCTGATGCTGATGCTTCTGCACTTTCCGAATTCCATAAGCCTGGTAGTCGGCCCCTCACTGCTGTTCGCGACGACATATTTCATATCCTCGCTATACTCAAACAACGAATTCATATGCTTTCTGTCCGCAGGAATATCATACAAGAGGATAATACTTCCGATAATAATAATCGCAATCGGATTCACCGCCGGATTCTTCCTGTTCAATGAAAAAGTGAAGATTCCGTTCGATTTGAAGTACGATCAGAAGAAAATCGAATTCACAAACGCCTCCAGTTCATTCTCCAAAGACAACAGGAACGTATCACTATCCGACAGAGAGAACAACATCACCATACGCGCGTCAAGATATGTGGACAACAGGCAAAGGCTGGAAAAACTCGATATAGCGACTTTCACGCCGGAAAACACGTTGGATGAGAAAATCATGGCGGACAGCGCCGAATACGACAATAAAAGCGGGAAATGGATTCTGAAAAATGCGATTGTGCATAAGTTCGACATCGACTCGCCCGTACATTCCGCAACGCACCACGACACCTACGAGATAGACTCGTTCATTCTGGAACCAAGATTCTTCAGGGCTGAGGGCGAAGATGTGAAAACAATGGGAATCCGCAATGCGATAAGCTATTTGAAAACAATAAAGCACATCTCATCGCAAATGCACGCTCAGAAGTCAACGGATTTCTACAAGCGCATATTCAACCCCTTCACCGCACTCATAATGATACTGATTTCGCTCGCGTCGAACCTAAAGAACAAAAAGAACGCGCTCATGTTCTCAATCATAAGTTCACTGGCGCTGGGCGTGGTGTATTATTCATTGGATATGGCTTTCACGCTCATGGCAAAACAGGGACTGATCGCCCCGTTCGCGGCGGTAACCGTTCCAATTGTCGGAATATTGGCAGTGGCGCTCATAGGGGCCTCAAGGGTATCAAGCTGATGCATTACATTTCAGAATTCTTTTCGAGATTCCTTCAAAACCCGTTTCAAAACGATTCGAATCCTATTTTAAAACCTCTTCCAAGAATCAAATCCAAAGCCGCGCCTCTTGCAGCGATCGCGCTGGCCGCAGCATCCGCAATGCTCCCCACCTCATGCGTTTCCAGCATCACAGCGGAAGTAGGCGGCGGAAAAATCGAAGCCGTGACCAACAACGACTTTCTCCCATCAGTAAGCGAATTCAAGGAAAGCCTCGAATCCGTTCTGGACAACGAAATTGACATGGAAAAAGAGAAATACGGCTTCTTCTCCTTCGATACGAACAGGCTTGACGACATGGCAGGCGATGAAAAGCTAAAAAACATAATCACAATAAGCGAAAACAATTCCAAGACCGAAAAAACATACGACTTTCACATAAACATAGACAACTACGGGAATCTCGAGGAAATCTTTCCCGCGCTGGGAAACGAAAAAGTGGAAACGTATCTTGCCGACTACAACCGCGACATGAGCGAAGACGAATATCTGGAAATGATAGATTTCGTATTCGGCGAAAAAGCGGCGGCGGATCTCAAGTCATCCGTCATAAGCATTGCTTTCGCCTGCGGCAGCGGATTCAAATCATACGAAGGCTTGTCAGAGAATGAGGACGGACTGCTCACAACAAGCTTCAGACTGCTCGACTTCCTTCTGCTAAAGAAACCGATATCATTCAAATTCACTACCATTGAGCAGGAAGAGGCTCAAATCGATGCGCAAGCCGACGAGAGCTGTGATATGCAAGAGGAGTTTTGAAAAAACCTCAAGAGAATTGATATTCGGATATGAGGCTCTTGAAAGCATCCCTCGAATCGGCCATTGCAAAATAAGACATTTTGAACTATGATTTTCAAAGGGCTTTTCAAGCAAGAAAAACATTGGAAGCCCGCAAAAAAGCATCATACAGGCAAAGTTCGAATCGCCTTTGCCGTACAGGAGATTTATCATATGAAGAAAGTAGACAGCAAGAATTTGAGCTTCAATTACACGCAAACGGATATGCGCTATGTCGCCGAATACAAGAACGGCAAATGGGATGAGGGCAGAATGACTGATGACCCGTACATCAGAATGAACGAGTGCGCTTGCGTCCTGCAATATGCGCAAACATGCTTCGAGGGCCTCAAGGCGTACGAAACCGCAGATGGCAGGATCGTCTGCTTCAGACCCGACCTCAATGCGGAGCGCATGGTGTCATCATGCAAGAGAATGAACATGCCGGAATTTCCGAAAGACAAATTCGTTCAGGCCGTCAAGGATGTCGTCAAGGCAAACAAGGACTTCGTTCCCGAATACAGCAGCGGCGGCGCTTTGTATGTCCGCCCGTTCATGTACGGAAAGGACCCGATCATCAATGTTGTCTCAGCCAACGAATTCGAATTCAGAATCTTCACCCTCCCCGTGGGATCCTACTTCAAAAAAGCCCTTTCGCTCTGCGTGTCGGACTATGACAGAGCCGCACCGCATGGAACGGGCAACATCAAGGCCGGACTCAACTATGCAATGAGCCTCTACCCCACCATGGAAGCCAAAAAGGCGGGATTCAATGAGAACCTGTATCTTGATCCGGCTTCAAGGAAATACGTCGAGGAAACCGGCGGAACGAATGTCATGTTCGTAACCAATGATGGAAAGGTCGTAACTCCCAAGTCGGATTCCATCCTGCCCTCCATCACAAAGCGCTCCATAATACAGATCGCCCGCGAAGAGCTGGGAATCGAAGTCGAAGAGAGGCCTGTCGAAATCAAGGAGATATCGAATTTCAAGGAATGCTTCCTCTGCGGAACCGCAGCGGTCATATCGCCTGTCAGAATGGTCACCGACCACGGAAAGGAAATCACATTCGACACTAGCGACAACGAAATGGGTCCTGTCACAAGAAAGCTCTACAACACGCTCACCGGCATGCAGAAGGGAACCGTCAAAGCTCCGGAAGGCTGGGTTGTGGAAATCTGCAAGGCATGACGCTCGGATAATGCGTTTAAAGGCATAGAGTCTTGATATGAAAAATATGAAAAAACCGCCCTTTTTCGGGGCGGTTTTTTTTCAAGGAACATCCTGATTCAAAATACGGCTATTCAGGGGGGGGTTGTTCATGTCGTTTTTTCCATAAACACCCCTCTCTTGAAATGACTATTTGCCTATTAAAGTTTGGATATGCGCCGCATATGCGCGCTTTGGGTCGCAAAGCCATTTGGATAGGCACGAAGCCTAAAGTTTTGCAAGCTCCGGCAAAGATGAGCACCCATGAAACGCACCATGGCGAACAAAAGCGGCAAAATACGACAGTATTGCGTTTCCTTTTTTCTTGAAAAGGGAAATCAGGCGGCTTTCCATCTCTGAAATCCACAGGCGCTCTCCAGACAGCAGGTTTTTAGAAGCGCCCTTCAATCTAAACCCCAAACAAAACATGCAAAATGGCCAACATATCAAACCTGTGCTTCTCAGATAACATTCCGAATATTCTGATCAATTCCAATGAAAGCATCGCCTCATCTTTGTCTATAATCCAATTGGCGCACTCCTTGGAAGCCAATACTCTTCCCAATGGATTCTCCGAAAACTCCATAGATGTTATTGGCAAACACACGCATAATAATGGCTGAACCCCAGCCGCCTTCTGATTCTCCCTATTTATTATTTCAGCGTATATATCATACTTTCCAAATTTATGAACAGCCAAAGGATATGACACCTTCATCTGATAGAAATCGACATCATGGTATCTCACCGGCATGGGATTGGTTCTTGAAATCTGCATTTCATCCATAGCATCCAATGTTCTTGAATCAGATCTGATCCTATCAGCTGCTTTTTTTATATCCTCAACTCCAATCAAATTCATTTGCAGCGAATAATAGGCTATTTCCGCCAGCTCATACGGAACTTTCTTCTCGTTCTTATAATTTGCAAAAACAAAATCGCCCAACAATGTTCTTGACTTGTCCTCATTAAAAACCTTAAGAGGAATATCATAGCCTATCATCCATTCCACATAATGCCTCAAGGAAAGCGGGATTCTTCGTGTTGCAACAGGAACGCCATACTCAGAAAACGAATTCCTTTCCTTGATTCTGATTTTGCCTGTGGCCTGAGTCAGCGGCAACCTGACAAATATCCTGTTGTTGTCTTTGCAAAACCTGGCATTCTCATTTCCCATTTTCCACTTCTCCTTTATAGTCAATCGCTCTCGCCACGCATCTGCGGACATTTTCAATTTGCGCATCAGACGCCTTGGCTACATCTCCGAATCTTGCAAAAATGTCCTTATTCATATATTTTGAAACCGCTATTATGTCACTTGCATACCTATTAATATCCTCAACAATCAAAGGGATATCAAAATTTCCCATATAATACGGCGCACTTGCGAACCTCTTAAAGCAATCCGCATAGCAGTAAAATACGATTTTTGACGGATCAACATCGACCGCATTCGCTTCACGACTTGAGATGAATGTCCTCGAACGCTTTAACGCATTAACATCACGCATGGTATAAAACAGAATCTCAGGATCAAATCTGAATTTTCCTGGATATTTGCTAATATATTCTGAAATGTATCTTCTTTCGTTCAATGCAAAACATTTGCCCTCAACTGTATTGAAACGCATGCAAAATACATCGTCATATTGCATACCACCGCCTTCATGCCTTTCATACATAGCCAAAACAATCGGAAAGCCCATGGATTTGCTTGTGCCTGCAAATTCCTGGCTCGAAAAAACAATATGCTCTACCATCTTGTAATTCGAAAAGAAATTCCTTGCCCTGCCAAAATTCGTGCGCTTTATAAGATATGAAAGCGGATGAAGAACCAACACATAATCCGCCCTCATCCAGTTGTAGCAAAGCAAAGAAGCCACGCCAAGATCATTGCTTCGAACATCATCACTCATGTCGATCTTCGATTTCGACTTCAGCTCCTGCCTGATTTGAGAAGTTGTATCGTTATAAGGAGGATTGCCGACTATTATCAACTTTTCATCGTCCGATATGGAATAATCTTTCCGCGAATGCCTCATGAAAATATTATTATTATGCATCTCGCATCTAGGGAAAAAACCTTTGGCCTTGAAACAAGCCTTGCTATCTATGTCATTTCCAACAAACCTGTTTTTAAAAAAAAGGATTCTCAACCTGAAAAACGATCCATATCCGCAACTCGGATCGAAAATAACATATTCACTGCCAATTCCATGCCGTACCATCCATTCCCCAGCCATATGCACATATTTCAATGGGGTATAAAAGCTTCCAAAATTAATCTTATCATCAAAATTCAAGTGAGTTGATTCACTTAAAGAAATAGCCTGCCTTTCCATGCGGAAATTATATGCTGCGCACAGCAATTATTCAACGATTGCCATGCAATGCTGTATGCATCAGTATTTTTTCATCTCAAGAAAAAACGTTTTTCGAAAAATCAATCAAATTCATGCCCTGATTCAAAATAGGCTTCGCATCATCTTAAATGAGTTTTAAAAAACCTCCCATGCAACTCAAGCGCCGGAAGCCGCGCCAGCCTCAAGCTCGGCAAGGCTTACTCTCATAAGGAACTGGTAGTCCGGATCACCCCTCTCGGCTGTTGTCTCGGCCAAAACCTCAAGATCGATATAGGGTTCCACCTCAAAAGTTCCCTTCTCCGTCATTATGGTGATGGGCTTTGAGAAATCCATCATCCTGTCGTTCAACAGTATGCTCACATCGCCTTGAACGGTATTGCTCTCCACGACAACAGAATTGGATGCTTTGGAATAGCTGGCTACTATCGTGCCGCCAACAACCGAGTTGTCCGCGCAAAGCCAATAGAAGCTCTGCACCGATCTCGATGTGAATCTGGAATCATTTTTCTTCAAATTCCAGACTATTTTCTCCGGAAGAGGGTTCCTCTCATACTTTGCAACCCAAGCCCCAGCACTCGAATCAACTTTCTTGTATTCACATCTCGCGTAATCGCTTTCAAGCCATGCCACAGGATCCGCTATCACGGTTTCAACCGCATCACCGCCCGCGCTGCTGTCATTGAAATTATGCGGCATGCCCTTGTGTATGTAAGCCTCATGAACATACCCGCCGCCATACTTTTGCGCAAGCTCGCGAAGCTTCAAATCATATTGCGCAACAACCTTATTCCGATTGTATGCCGAATCGTTCTGGCCGACTTGAAGCAATATCGGAAGATTGCGCATATTAGAGAAATCAACGCCATTGGGGTGTCCGGCCGACATGTTCACCGCCGCAAACCGATCCGCCATCACCGGAGATATTCTGTACACTCCGTCCCCTCCTGCGGAAAACCCCAGGAGATACACCCTGTTCAAGTCGATGCTGGCGTCGAATCTGTTCTCAAACAGCTTAAGATTGGAAATCAATTCATCATACATCGGAAACGAAGCAGGACGCCAATGGCAGTCATAGGTATCCTCTATCGCTCTCGGATAAACATATATGCCATCGCCGATACTATCGTAATAATAATCGGCCATATCCTGCCATTGAAACGAGTTGAACGATGTGGCGCCGCCGCCGTGCAGAGCAATATAAACAGGAACCTTTTTGCCTTTTATATCGCCTTTGACGCGCAAGCCATAGTTCATGACATAGCCGTTCGCCGATATGGACTTGTTCGCAAACTCATCCCTGCGCGTTTTGTCCTTTCTCCCGGCTGACACATAATCAATCCATGCCTTCTTTCTGAGATCAGCGATCTCGCCCGAATCGGAATCGGAATCGAAGTCGAAATTGAAGCAGACATCCAAGTCAGGTCTGGAATCGGATTCCAAATCCTTATCCGCGCCTGAGAGATCATACCCCGACACATCATGCGAACTCAAATACCTATTAGTCAGATAATCAGCCAAGGAAAAACACGAGCTGATCGCAAATACGCACAAAACAAACGCCAGCGAAGATGCTGCTTTGCGAAAAAAAGAAAATCCATTCATATGCGTTTTTATAATACAGCATGCGTTATGGTTTTTCAAAATGAATCATAGCCAACACAAGCCAACATAAATGAACTGCGAAGCAACTCAATCCGAATCCAACTCAAATATAGCTGGAGCATAAAGGAAATTTTTAGAAGCGCCCTCAATAAAAAAACCAGTCCCCGTCATACAGACAAGAACTGGCTTTTTCTAGACGTGTCCCTTGACATCCACGTCATAACGACAGTCTAAATATTGTCGCAACTTTAATTCATCACCCTCCAGGCATACGTATCCGCATCCGAAAGATCGAGTTCATCAATCTCCTTGACAGGGTCGCCTTTATAGGTACTATCTACCCATAGCTCACCGAATACGAAGACCGCTGGTTCCCATACGGTACCATTAGCCTTGCAAAGCACCTTGCTATTGTTGGAAGAATCGCAGAATGTGAATGCATCATATTCATAAGCCTTGAAGTCATCCGCATTATACGCTAGATGCCAACCGGTATCAAGGAGCTCCATAACGACATCGCCAAATGAACCTGTGATGGCTATACTATCCGGTCTGTCTTCTGTCGGCAACTTAGCGGCGACCCAAGGTGTTTCCCGCTCCGGAACAGTCCAGCCGGACGGAATGCCGAATTCATCATTTGACCAGTTTGCGCCGCTAACCCTTACGAAAATGCCGGTTTCTGCGACGCCACTCACCCAGGATACAGTGCAATCTTCTGCAGAAACATCAGTTGCAAGACACTTGATATAGTTGAGGCTTTCACAATTCGCGAACATGCCGTGGTAACAGCCCTCCGTAAGAGTTGCCGCAGGCAGCTCCGGAGCAGTCGTCAGGGCTGCGCAGTTTAGGAACATAAATTCATAGCAGCGGTCTGCAAGTGTTGTTGCAGGCAGCTCCGGAGCAGTCATCAGGGCTGCGCAGTTTGCGAACATAAGCCTATAGCAGTGGTTTGTAAGTGTTGTTGCAGGCAGGTAAAGCTTCTTGGAAGCAAGACTCTTTATGTTATTGTTTAGAGTGCTATACCCAAACAGCCTATTGAATGCATATGCCGTCGTCAGAGCCGTTGCCTCCGGATCCCATTGGCTTGCGCTAGTAGCTTCCGTTCCAAGCGTAACCAGGCTCATGATATTGCCATACACGTAGCAACCTGCCGAGCAGGTAATATTCATATCATCGTCATCTGAACCGCTATTTCCTGAACTTTCAGCATAGAAGCAGATTTTATCACCAGCCGCAGCATTAATTGCTTCGCTATAGGCTGTAAGTTCACCACCGTTCAGCGTGTACTTGAGTGTCGGCCATGCATTTGAAACCGTAATCGTACCGGCTTCAATTGCTTCAAGAGTAAGCGGAGTGGCCAAAGAAACGGCTTCAACATCCTTGTACGTTGCCGCAATCACAACATTTCTCGCCGGCATCTCAAATGTCGTTTCAGCCAATGTCTCGCTTCCAAAAACAACACCCTCAGTCGTTGTCGTCCATTTATCAAAAACTTTGCCTTCAGCAGGGGCATTCGCCTTGATTGCGACATTCGTGCCTGCAGCCGCAGTTGCGGGAGTTGCCGTTCCGTTAGTGACAGTCACAGTGTAAGTTGTCTTCTGAGGGTCACCGTTGGCGCCCGATCCATGATTACATGACGCAAAGACAAATGCAAAAATCGCAGCAGCCGCAATGAGCGCCGCGCATCGCCTAAGATTTTTCATCTCTTCCTCCTCTAATCCAACGCAACGCTGCGGATTTCACAGCACAGACGTATAAAACCCCAGTATGATAGCACATTCAAAAAAAATTGGCTATGTCCGAATACATTTATTCTGCCATATCCAATCGCCGGATATGCGCCGCATATGCGCGCTTTGGGTCGCAAAGCCATTT
>CADBSO010000029.1 GCA_902797395.1 uncultured Spirochaetales bacterium | reverse complement strand
CAAGAGGCTGGGGACGGAAGACCGTTTCCTTGCCGTTTCGCGCCCCAGGCGTTTCGGAAAGACGATGGCCGAATCCATGATGGCGGCTTATTATTCCAAAGGTTGTGGCTCCATTGAGTTGTTTAAAGGCCTTAAAATAGCCGGTGATCCGAGTTTTTCGGAGCATCTGAACAAATACAACGTCCTTCATCTCGATATAAACAGTTTTTGGTCTGAAAATGGCAGGAAGGCATTGTCGGTCATGCGCAGGGAGGTCGCCGAGGAGTTTGAAAAGGAATTTCCCGATGTCGCCTTTTCGAAATCGCCGACGATAGAGAGATGCATGCGGCTGGCATATGAGCATACCAAAATCCCTTTTGTAGTGATTCTGGACGAATATGATGTGATATTCAGGGATGATGAGGCCTTCTGTTTGGAGGGTGACTATCTTAAATTCCTTAATGCGCTTTTCAAGAGCTCGTCCATGTCGTCCTGCATCGCCCTCGCATACATCACTGGCATTCTTCCGATAATCCGCGAGAAGGCGCAGAGCAAGCTGAATAATTTCAAGGAGATTACTTTTCTTGAGCCTGGCAGGCATGTTGCATTCACAGGCTTCACTACTGAAGAAGTCCAATCGCTGTGCAAGGACTTCAATATGGATTTTGCCGAATGCCGGAGCTGGTATGATGGCTATAGGATAAAGGGTCTGGACATATATGCACCTCGTTCCGTTGTGTGTGCCATGCAAGAGGGGGAGTATCGGTCATATTGGAACCGCACTTCTTCTTATAGGGCGGTCAAGGATTTGATTGATCTCAACTTCTCCGGCATGAAGGACGATGTGGGGGAAATGGTTGCCGGCGGAAGCGTCTTGGTGAACATTTCAAAGTTTGATAATACGCCTGCCCGCATTTGCTCCAAGGATGACGTGTTCACTTATTTGTGCCATTTGGGATATCTTTCCTACGATTCGGAAACCGGGACATGCCGCATTCCGAACAATGAGGTGAGGGGCGAATGGGTGAACGCCATAGAGGATGATGCGGATTATGCTCCGATAGTGGATATGATCAGGAGCTCCAAATCGATTTTGAAGTCCGCATGGGCCATGGACGCTCCGCGCCTTGCCGAAGCCGTCGGGAAGTCGCACGAGCGCCTGACCAGCAATCTCTCCTACAACAACGAGCAGTCGCTGCAGTCCGCCATACGCCTCGCGTTCTTCTACGCCGACTGCTACTACACCATCGTCATGGAATACCCCGCCGGCAAGGGCTACGCCGACATAGCATTCATCCCGTACAAGCCCAACGTCCCCGCCATGCTCGTCGAACTCAAGACGAAGGGGACCGCCGGCACGGCGCTCGACCAGATAAGGGAGAGGCGCTACTTCGCCGGCCTCGACAAGTTCCAGGGCGACACGCTCCTGATAGGCGTCAGCTACGACAAGAAGACCAAGAGGCACGAGTGCGTCATGGAGAAGGCGTAGGGCTGCTGGAAAGGCGTGATTGGCCAGCGAGCACGGTTATTGTAGTATAATTCTGAACAATTGATGAAGTTGTGTGGATTTAATATAATAGATTGTTACTGATTATGTTGTTCCACTATGTTTGCATGCGGGCACATGCGATTATTTGGAGGCGATTACAATGAATATGGGTATTGATAAAAGCGTCGAATCGACCAAAGAGGATTTAAATTTCTCTCTCTCTCTCTCTCTCTCTCGTGAAAAATTAATTCGTTTAAAATGGCTGGCAAAAGGCGTATTTGTTGTTTTTGCTTGCTTGTTTTTCACTTGTTTATTTATTTCATGCGGCCACTCTCCGTCGAGTGGAGTGACTGAAACCAGTCAGAATGATTCCGCTATTGCTGATTTTTGCTCTAAATGGAAGGATTCGGTAGGCAAGACTATTTTTGAGATAAAGCCGGATAGGCTTGAATATGACGGCATAATCTTTATATGGGGCGAATGGGTTGATGTAGGCAATGGCGAGCGTGACAGGGTGACAATCGTATCGCAGAACGAATCGGAATTTATTTTCAAGTTTGAAAAGGAAAATTCTGATGATTTAGAGGCTAATCTGATCAGGATTGAAAAAAGAGGTGATGCTTTTTATTATCTCACTAAAAACACGACTAGTAGCGAATGGGCGGAACATGGTGAAATAGTCAAGTCGAATGATTCCGAACACGATGTGAATGCTTTGAAGTCGGGTGTTAATGTGTTGGCTCTTGACGGGAATGGGGCGACCGATGCGGTTTTGAGTGAAATCTATTATAATTCGAACGATGCCAATGGTGAAGTAGGGTGGTATTCTGATGCATCAATAACGCAAAAGCTGACAGCTGAGTTGAAACCATTAAAAGAATATGCTGTTTCTTTCGATATGAATCTTGATGGCAAATCAAATCCTGAAAGTCAAACATCCAGATGCGAGTTTCTTGGTTTTTTTGTTGGGGAAAAATGTTATGTTGATTCGAATGGCAGGATGTGTGTGGATGAAAATGGCATTCCAATTGCTCTCGCTTCGTCTGCCAGCGCTAAAGCTAAATGGGGGGATCAGACTGCCGTAGTTGTTGATGATGAGGATAGTGAAGAGGGGGTAGAGTTCAAGGGGTGGTTCGATCAAGATGGGAATAAGATATCCGAATCGGATTTCTTACCTCAGAAGGACATGGTATTGACTGCAAGATGGACGAAGTATTCTATTTCATATGTTTTTAATTCGGAAACGAAAAGGTATATCATATCCGGATGTGATAACAATGAAGTTGAAAATCCATTTATGAGAAGTGATTACGATGACGGGATTAATGGAATGTATCCGGTTGAAGAAATTGCGTCTGAGGCGTTTTCCGGTTGCAGCCTGCTTAAAAAAGTGGAAATCCCGCTAAGCGTAAGAAAAGTCGGAGCTAATGCGTTCAAGGATTGTGCTTCTATAAAAAGCGCTAGTGTGCCTTCTTGCTCTGATATAAGGAGCGTCAGGACATTGTTTCCTGATAGCTATGAAACAATTGAGGAAATCGTTATCTTGCAAGGTTCTGAATCTTTATACGGCGCTCAGTTTTCTGGGTGTGCCGCTTTGAAGTCCATATCGTTGCCGTCTTCTATAACAAGCATAACATCTCCATTTTCGGGCTGTGATTCGTTGACTGAGATAAAAATAGATTCCGAAAATGATAATTTTGTTATGAACGATGGCGTCATTCTCAATTCCGATATGACTGTTCTGGTTGCTTGTCCGCCAGGAAGGTACGGCTCTTATTCTGTGCCTGATACGGTGCGAGAAATTTCGGCCAATGCTTTTTCGGGTTGTCATAGGTTGACGCAAATAAGTATTCCCGATTCGGTTGAAGGGATCGGGTCCGCTGCCTTCAGCAATTGCGATGCGATTCATGAGATTACACTTCCGTCAGGCGTTAATAGGCTAGCGCAAAATGTTTTCAGTGGTTGCACGGCAATGCAGCAAATAACAATACCTCAAACATCGCAGTTGTCTGAGATAGCTTCGCATGCATTTTTAGATTGCCGTCAGTTGAGATCCGTATCTATCCCCTCAGGTGTTGATTCAATAGATCCGCTTGCGTTTGTCAAGTGTTCTTCTTTGGAAGGAATATATGTGAATTCAGAAAATGCAACATTTAGGAGCATAGATGGGATTTTGTTTAGTAAGGATGGGAAAAAGCTTATAAGTTTTCCTCAAAAGAATCGTGATTCCTTCAGTTTTTATTCGAGTGTGATAGAAATAGGTCCGTACGCTTTTTGCAGCAATGGTTGTTTGAGAGTTTTAAATATCCCATCTGCAGTCACCACTATTGCTAATAATGCATTTGATGGTTGTTCCGGAATAGAAGAGTTATCAATACCAAATTGTGTTGGTACGGTAGGTAGGAATGACAATAATCGAAACGATAATAGCATTAATCGCCTGTTCTCTTCATCTTTGTCGAGCATAAGAAAAATCACTTTTGATGAAGGCTTCGAATCTATTTCTTCCTCTGTATGTTCACTTTATGGGCAGGCAGAAAGAACAAATTGGGATGATTTTACAAGTTTGGAGGAAATTGTTATTCCGAGCACTTTCCAGCAGGAGATTGATGGTCGGATGTCGGTTTTTTCCATGCATAATCTGAAAAATATAACTGTAAGTCCAGCAAATACCAAGTATTTGTCTGATAATGGCGTTATTTTTTCGAAGGATAAGACGAAATTGGTTCGTTACCCTAAAGGCAGAGAAGATGAGTTTTACAAGATTCCGGATGGAGTGATAAGCATAACTCTGTATGGTTTCAGCGAATGTCCGAATATAGAAGAAATAGATTACAATGATCTTAGAGTCACCGGAGCCGGTAGTGAAGCTTTTAAGGGCTGCTCTAAGCTTAAGAATGCTATTATAGGTCCAGGTCAACCCAATAGTGTATTTCAGGATTGTCCTATAACTAAGGTGTATCTGCTTGCTGATGTGCATATCAATTTGGATCGCTTTCCTCTCGCAGAAGAATTGGAATTTGCTGAAGGGAATACTTCTGTATCAAGTGCATTTATGTTTTCAAATGTGAAGAAAATTGTAGTTCCGAACAGCATATCGGAAAACGATATGCAATGGAATCGATTTTCGTCGTTGACTGAATTGACGGATATTATTGTCAAGTCTGACAGTCCGTATTATTCCACCGATGACAGGGGGCTATTATACAATAAAAATAAAACAAAGTTGCTATGTTGTCCTGCAGGGCTGTCTGGGTCTGTTGTTGTTCCCGAATCGGTTAGTGACATGAATAGCGATTCGTTTGCAAATTGCAAGAAGATAACCGAAATAAAGGTTGATACTGAAAATCAATATTACTCTGCTGATAACCAAGGGTTATTGTACAATAAGGGCAAGACAAAATTATTATGCTGTCCCGCTGGTTTATCAGGTTCGGTTTCAATTCCAGAATCGGTTAGTGACATGAATAGCGATTCGTTTGCAAATTGCGAGAAGATAACCGAAATAAAGGTTGATGCCGAAAATCAGGCTTTTTTTGATAACGATGGGGTACTTTTCAGTAATAAGGGCTTGGGCACGCAATCCTATGAAGGCAAGTGGTTGGTGGCATATCCTGCTGGCAAGACCGGTGTAAGTTATGAATTTCCTTTTCAGGTTTGGCGTGTTTCTAGTTCAGCTTTTAATAATGCTTTGTTGCATAGCGTGAAAATAGATACGGAAGAGCTTTCGGCTGGAGCGTTTTCCGGATGCCTTGAGCTTTGTGATGTTGAGATATCTGATAATTTGCATAGCAAAGGTTATAACATATTTATGAATTGTCCGAAGTTGACTTCTGTAAAATTTCAAGGAACTAGGAGCAGTTGGGATGCTTCCAATCCGGAAAGCGCAGATTGGTGGCGTGGAACAACTAATGGCGAATATGTCATAACAGAGGTTGTCTGCAGTGACGGAACGATAACTTATTGAGCATTTGCTTTGTGATGGAATTTTTCTGCAAGACATTGTATTGTGGTTCTATTATTGTACTGTTTTGCCTTCTCATATCCTGCGATGGGAACCTTGTCGTTCCGGCGGTTCATGCGCATGTTTGGGGTGAAGCTATGACGCATCAGTCTACTTGTGTTGAGGCTGGCTACACTTATCATATTTGTCGGGTTTGCGGTGACATAGAGAAGATCAGCGATCTTGCTGTTGCTTCACATTCTAGTGAGGCGTGGATGTATGATGCGCTTTGGCATTATAAGATTTGCGAGGGTTGTGGCCAGGAGTTTGATCGTCAGAATCATATGTGGAATGCCGAGAGGGTTTGTGAGGTTTGCGGATATGCCGATAGCGGAAACGGAGAGTCCGGACAGCATGGTGGCGATGGTTTTGGCGGAATTGGCGTTGCCAGCAGAATTCCCTCTTATGCTTTGGAAATTTATAATGATGCTGGTTTGCAGAAGGTGTTTCTGGTGAGAAGAAATCCATATTCCAGCGGCGTGGCTGTGGTGTGGTACGTGAACGGCTTTCAAACGCAGCATGATAATTGCTGTGATGATTGTGTGGCTTTGAACTATGATTTTGTTGAAGGCGGAATCTATGATGTTTCCGCCGCCTATAATAACGTTGATGGCGGTGGGTGGGCTTCTTTAGTGGTGAGATTTTGATTTTGCGGAGGCGTATTTGATGAAAAGGTTTGCTGCAGCACTGGTTTTGGTTGCATGTGCAATAGGTGTTTTGGTTGGATGTTTGCAACGCGTAGTGTCAACGGATCGTGGCACGTTGAAGATGCTTGTATCAAGAGGGCGTTCTATTGCTGCGCAAGCGCTTGGATCAAAATCGGTGAATTTGTCCGGTTCTCTTGATCTGACGGGGATTAGCAAGTGGAAATTCATTGCGGATCCATCCGCTGGTTCATCGGGACCTAAATATTCCAAAATCGGGGATAGCGCTAAGTCGGGCGAAATGAATAGCGCTGTCATAAGCCTTAATTCCACGCAAATCGAATTGTCTTACGGAGAGTGGGACATAAGTTTGATAGGATATGCTGATGAGGCAATGCAGTCTTCTGTGGCAAGCCTCAGCACGACAGTTGTTGTAAGCGCTAATGCGGTAATCGGAGATGGCATATCTTTTGAGAACGGTATTCTTACATGTATTGTGGAGCCCCAATCGGAAGAGGCTCCTCGTTTTGATGCTTCCGTTTCGCTTGCGGCCATTAGTTTGCTATATAATGGGGAAGCAGCCGATTCTGATATTTGGACGGCGAAGTTTATGATGAGTGCTGATGGTACGGGCGAGGAGGTTTCTGGTAGCAGGACGCTTGAAGTTGGAACTGATTTCATTTTTTATCTTTGCGTTTTCTGCAATGGTGAAATATATGGCGAAGGCATGAGAATCGTAATATCGGCACCTGTTAAAGGCATAGTCTACAAGGTGAATTCCGGTTCGTCTTATGACATTTTGAACAGGACTTTCACTTTGACTGAATCCACGAATCTTATTGATGTTCCTGATGCCCCTGAGGATGTCGAAGTTCCTGATGTGACCGGATTCATTTTGGTGAATGAAAGCATCGAAACTTCGGATGACATGGAATATGATGTGAAGGAGTATGCCGGCAACATACTCAACCAGTATTTTTACACTTATTATAAGTTCTATTACTCCGGAGACAAGTTGAAGAAGGTTGTCAAATATGATCATACTTCATGTTGTTCCAGCTATCCATACACTGCGTTCGAGGAGCATGGCGATTGCAAGGACCGGTTCAAGACCGTCATGGCATTCCATGATAATGGCAAGATCAGCGATAGGTGGTGGCTTGATGATCCGGGGTGGGGCGCAAGTGAGGACCTGTATTATTGCAGATTGTATCACAAGCGTTATGATGCGACGGGAAGAATAGTGATGCTTGAGATTACGATGTACGATAGCAGCCGCTATAATGAGGGTGTTAAGTATGTGTTTCTTTATGATGATGAAAATGCAACGAATTCTTATGTTTTAAATAGAAGTAAAATGGATGTTAATAATTCGACAACAGAATTGGGACTTAGATATGGATATGAGGTTTGGGCCGACTTAAGATTAAGAGGATATTATGGTGGCTCTCCGGTTCGCATAGAGTTGGATGAAAGTGGTCCTGTCAGGATTGAGTATTTCGAATTGGGATATGCTCGCTACTATTACTGTAAGGCTAACAATGGCTTTTGGTATACTTATAATGACGGTTATCGCAATTCAGACATAATTCCATTGGTTTACAAAGACACGAATGGAAACGTGCTTTATAGTCATCCGCGCAACAGTGCTGATGATCGTGGGATATCGGTGCCTGCCTATTTCATCGTTGAGGATGATTTCACTGGAACGGTAGATTGGAATTCCCCGATAGAACTTGAGGACTCTGCTGAGCAATCTAATTGGTATGATTTCACTATAGCTACGGTTTCTGGCGATCAAATCACAGGGAACATTGTTAAAATTGATGATGGGGAAGGCAATTGTTCCATAACATTCGGTAAAAGAAATGCCAATGGATCTTATTCGATTATCCAGCCATCTGATTCGGATCTGCATTCATACTGTGAACGTTGTAATCGGTATTTTCGCGATTTGCTTCCTGAAGAGCAGCAGGCGGTTTTCGAAGCATTTGAGTTCGCGGTCGACACGGAAGGAAATATTGCGGGAAAGGTTTACCGCAATGAAATTGTTACCGGAACTGTAGATCCGGACACGAACATTTTCACTGCGACATCTAGGGAAGGGTATTCTATTAGTGGGAAATGCTCGTGGTATGATGGTGCTATAGGTAGCGTTTATGGCGTTGGAGGGGTGGAGGCTGATGATAAGATTATTAGGTTTGATGGAGGATGGCTTGTTAATGGCAGAACGGTTATGCAGAACGATGATGGATCTGTAAGCATTGCACCGCGCGTTTATAGCGTGTATTTGAAAACCGTAGAAACACAGGAAAGCATCCTTGAGCGCATGTCGCAGTTGTTTGGATATGATGGATGGCTGGATTGGTCAACTGAGTTTTGATTTCTGGTCGTGCTGGTTGTGATGCGAAAAGATATGGCTGGTTGCGGCATATTGGAATTTGTGGCGTTTGCCTGTAATGGGTGGTCAAAACAAATGGCTATGTCCGAAAGTTTGACTGATAGGACAGAGCCGCAGAGCCGGAGAGGTGCTGGAGAGGCGCGCTTTGGGGCGAAAAGCCT
>CADBSO010000028.1 GCA_902797395.1 uncultured Spirochaetales bacterium | reverse complement strand
GAATACATTTATTCTGCCATATCCAATCGCCGGATATGCGCCGCATATGCGCGCTTTGGGTCGCAAAGCCATTTGGATAGGCACAAACAATGTGAAATCCATCAGCGGCGGACACGAACCTGATGTGCGACCTGACGCGCTTTCGCCAGTCTGAAAACCGAATAAACCAGAACAGCCAATGCGGAAACAACCCCGCTCACGGGCAAGTCCGCCATAACGGCTATCGGATACCCCGCCAGTGAAATGGCGAATCCGCAAGCTGCGCTCCGGACGAACAACGACCTCACGGAGCAAGATGATCCGCTCACCGACAATACGGGCAATATGAGAAGCGAATCCAATAAAAGCGCGCCCATGATCCTCATTGAGACGGCTATGACAAGAGCAGTAAGGGCAATCATGGCAATATGGTGCAAGCGAATGTTCACACCAATCGAAAGCGCAACATCCGAATCAAAGAATACTGCCGTAATTTTCCGATATTGCGTGAGACAATACAAAACCAGAATGGCGGAAACCGCAAAAAGAACCGCCAGATCCGAAAACGACATGGCAAAAGGACTACCCCAAAGCAAATCAAGCGTATCTTTCGCCGGCACATCCAAAGCGTGCGCAAGCAGCGAAGCTCCTGCCATGGTCAGAACCATTACAGCGGAACTCGACGCGCCCAGATTTCTCGCCTGCTTTTTAAACGCGACTATCAACACAACCAACACGAGATTTATCAATATCGCCGACAGCAACATGGGGAAACCGAATGCCACCGAAAGCACTCCAGCTAGAAGAACGCCATGCATCAACATGAAACGAAGCGGAATAAGACCATTCCTAAGCACTATGACACCCGCCAGCGGAAACGAGAGGCCTGCCACGGCCATTCCTGCGAAACCCATCAATATCGGTTTCAGAGCAAACACAAACAGCAATCTGTCAAAAAACAATTTTTCCACCCCCCAACCTGACGCTTATCCAGCCGATTCCAGTCAGCCTATCCAACAGCTCGCCATCATGCGAAGTCGCCAAAATCGTCACAGGCATCATAGTCAGCTCCTCCAAAGCCGAAAATATGACACGCTGCGATTCGCTATCCAAAAAGGATGTCGGCTCATCAAGAAGCATAGCTTCCGGACGCTGCATAAGACACCTAAGAAGTGAGACCTTCTGCTTCTCACCGCCCGATAAATCATAGAAATTCCTGCCAAGGAATGGCTCAACCCAAACCAAAAGCGATTCAAAGCACTTCAGCCGTCCGAAATCGCCATGGTTTTCACCTTCGTTCCGCGCCCTGCGTTTTCCGGCATCGCGCATGCAGATGCTCAGAACCTCACGAACCGACACCGGAAAGGATTTCTTTGCCTTCTCCTGCCCGCAATACGCCAGCCCCGATTTGCTAATTCCGCAGGTTTCAATATTGCCTCTTTGCGGCTTAAGGCTGCCTATGATGCACTTGAGAAGCGTTGTCTTGCCCTCTCCATTGCCGCCTGTAATCAAATATTTTCCGCCTTCAAGGAAATCATAATCGAAATCAGACAGGACGCATTTGGAGCCGCCATAGGAAAACGACAAGCCCCTTACCCGTATTGCCACTGCGCTTTCAATCACAAACACCACCTCACAATCTCTCAGTTCCACTGCTATTGAACTGCCTTTGGTAACATCGCAATAGAGGTTTTTCAAAACTCATTTCAAAATAATGCGAAGCCTATTTCAAACCAGGGCGTTCTTCGAGAAAACCGCAAATACCGCATGTATTAGTGTTTTTTCTTTTCGAGAAAAAACATTTCTCGAAGAATCCGTCGGATTTGCGCCCCGGTTCAAAAGAGCAAGCAGCATAGAGGAAGGAGTTTTGGAAAAACCTCAATAACATTATATAATGAAGACATGGCAAATTCATACTCAAAACGCAAAGCAATAACGCATTCGATAATGGTTTCGCTTGCTGTCCTGGCAATGGCATTCCTCCCGTTTGCGCTTTCGAGCTGCAGAAAAAAAGCGAATGCAAGCACAAGCAAATATGTCGCCTCAACAAGTTGGGTCGCTGCAATCGCAGACATGGCGGGAATCGAGGATATCACCATCATAGCGCCGCCTGACCTGACACATCCGCCCGAATACGAAATCACCGCCAGCGACATCGCCAAAATCTCAGCATCAGAAATTTTCTTTCATGCGGGTTATGAAAAAATGATGGAAACGATTAAGAGTTCGCTTGAGCTTCCGAAAGAAAGGAGCATCAAAGTCCGCACGCAAAACAAAATAAGTGTTCTTGAAGATAATATCAGAAATATAATCGCAATAACGAAAACCGAAGAAACCGCAATGCGAAATCTCGAGGAATACAAAAAAATGATCGAGGAAGGGCGAGGCAAAATCAGAGCAAAAAAACTGGACAGGCTTCCTGCGCTTGTCAACGTGAACCAGGTTCCACTCGCTGAGGACCTGGGACTGAATATCGCCGGCACATTCGGTCCGGGCCCTCTGACATCCGGCCAAATCGAGATGATAGCCAGAAACAAATATCCGATAATAATCGACAATATCCATAACCCCGTTATAAAAAACATCGAAGATCTGACACCTGGATCGCATGTCATCGTATGGAGAAACTTTCCGGAAAAGCCGGAAAAAGGCGCGCTGATGAAGTTGGTCAAAGAGAATATCAGCAAGATGCTATAATACGCTTGCCATTGCCAGCCATGCCATGTTCATATAGTTTACGATACGGCAATCCTTAACACGTCCTTCATGATCTCCGACATACACCACCGACATCTCTCTCGCCTTATCACAGCAATCGGATCTGAAGCTAATGAGGCCTTTCAAAGATTCTCAAACAAAACGCCTCTAAGCCGCTCCCTTTTCAGTTGTTCCGATTTCGTCAATCCTAATATGCTGCAGGCGAGTCCGGTGTAAAAATACGCCTTTTTGGATTTTACAAGCCTTTTCGTCCTGCTTTCATACCAGGCGGGAAGCAAAAAACGATATATGATTGCTCCAATATGGAAATCCATTCTTTGATTGTGTTGGATATGGCAGAATAAATGTATTCGGACATAGCCAATAATTTTGAAAAAACCTCGCCCCTATATATTCCCGGGAAAAACAAATTCCAGATTCTTTTTGGCAACATCCACAAGCCTCAATACCGTATCAACCGGAGTGGAGTCGCTGTCGATGAGCTTGAAAGCGGGGAAGAATCTCGTGATATGAAGCGGAATCCTCTTGCCGCATTCGGTTTCCAAACCCGAAATCCAGCGTGACAAATCGCGCATCTGCGCATCACTATCGTTTTTGCCGGGAATTATCAAAGCGGTAAGCTCCACATGGCAAAGCCGAACCGCCTCCTCGATGAAATCCCGCGTCATTTGAAGGTCACCGCCAATGAAATCCCTGTAGAACTCGTCGGAAAACGCTTTGATGTCTATGTTCATGGCATCAATGAAAGGCGCAACGCTCTCAAGCACCTTATGCGTAGCCGTTCCGTTTGTCACAAGAACATTCTCCAATCCTGCCTTTTTGGACAGCTCGGCAACATCACGAACGAATTCATATCCTATAAGCGGTTCATTATAAGTAAATGCGATTCCGATGTTCCCGTATTCGCGAAGCTCCAATGCACCTCCGACCACATCATCCGGAGGGTAGTATTTCGCCGTATCCTTGCATTTGAAAGCCTCCTCAGACCACGAAATGCTGCTGTTCTGGCAGAAAGGGCAACGCAAGTTGCAGCCGTATGACCCAACGGACAATATCTTCGTGCCCGGCCGAAACATTCTAAGCGGCTTCTTCTCGATAGGATCAAGCATGATGGATGTCAGCTTCCCGTAATTGCCTGCCGATATCTGTCCGCCTCTGCAAACACGAGCGCCGCAAAAGCCTGTCGATCCCTCATCTATTTTGCAATGCCTGAAACATACGTCGCATGTCGGCATACTCACACCTCCTAATGATGGCGCACGACTTCAAAGCGAAACAAATCAGCCTTGTCGTCAGGCGCGATTCCTCCCTTTCTTTTTGCAATTTCGATTTGCTGGCGAACGGTATCCACACCGTCAAGATCAGGAAGCAAAAGCCCTCTCTTGCGTCCGCTCTGCACAATCACTCCATACTTTTTGACATCAAGTTCCGCTTCGGAACCCACCTTCTCTGGCGCACCCAAAACATCGACGCTGATATCGAGGTAGTCAAGTTCTTCCTCCCTTACAGGCTCGAAGCGCGGATCCGAGGAAACCGCGCTTACCGCATTATGGATTATTTCCATAGCGATGTTTTCCCTAACAGAGGAAATGGTTCCTATGCACCCTCGCAGCGCTCCGAACTCATGTATTGAGACGAATGCGCCAGCTTTTCTGCTCAACAGCTCATCAGGCACCCAATCCGGCAACGGCATGACCTTGCCACTGCGTACGAAATGCTCCGCTGACTCCCTGGCAAGTCGCACATAAGCATCCGATTCAAGCCTTTTACGCTCGATTTTCTCCCTGACTCCTTTTAGCCTCGCTTCAAGAAAGCGCCTCGACTCATCATCGCCTTTGGGGACGAAAGAACATATCCCATACCCGACGCCAGTCACATCCTCGTGCGAAAGCCAGTTTGCCTCAACCGCCTTGCCGTCAAGAGCGCCCGCCATCATCACAAACGACCTGTGGCCGCACTCCGCCGCCTTTTCAAGAAAGCTTTCATCGAAGTCAAAAAGCTCTCCGAAACTGGCTTCGGAACATATGTCCGCAATCCTCTTGTCGTAATCCGGACCCTCTTTTGCAAAACCATACGGGCCATAGTCCTGAAGCTTGTGGGACAAATCCCCGCTTGCCACATAAACGACATTCCTGTCCAATTCCTCAACAGCATCCCTTATCATCATCCCCAACTCGTAATGCTTCAAAAGATCACGACCTGAAAGCCCTATGCGCACCAGTTTGAAGTCTTTGTATTTTCTAAGAATAAACCAAAGCGGAACCATGACTCCATGATCCAGATCCCTTTTCCTTTCGCCGGAAGTTCCCGCCGGAAAACCCGAAGCATCAGCTTTTGCAGCCAGCAAGCTTGCCAACTCCTCATCATACCTGATATCGAATCCGACCTGAGGCGCTCCGAAATCGGCAAAAGAACCCGATGCCCCGATCCCCGGCGAGATATGGAAATAATCCGAGTACATCACGCTATGCGGACTGGATATGACAATGGTCTGCGGCTTGAGGCTTGCAATCTCATCGGCAACCATTTCATAAGCCCTTATGGTCTTTTCAATCTGCTTTTCCCTTCCATGTCCGACTTCCGGCACAATCATCGGCGGATGCGGAACCATAAATGCGGCTGCGATAGGCATATGAATCACCTCCTTAATCAAAAGGCGCATCTGAAAACGCTCCCAAAAACCTTGGATTCCGAATCATGCCCGATTCTTTTCCAATTGGAAAACCCAACAGGCATTTTCGGTCACCAGGCTCTCGGAAGCGCCATAACAGTGCCATTATATTGTAAATGATTTCAAAGCCATCTTCAATTTCAGGACACTTCAGCTCGCCTTTCTCTTCGCGCCATCATCAAACTGGCGGACGATGTCGGAAATCTCCTCCTTCATGAGAATCTTCTTGCGCTTGAGCGGCTCGAACAGCACGCTGATCAGCTCCTTGTTTGCGGATATTATCCTTCTGGATTCCTCCGCAACGCCATTCAGAAATTTCTCAAAGCCCTCAATAAAGGAATCCGGACGAGTCGTGCCAGGAAAATGCGGAAACGATTGCGCCATGACCTCAACAGCGACATCGTACGAATCGCCGATGCCGGAACTCAATAGCGCCCTGTATGTATTGGCGACTTTCGCATAATCGCTTGCGGCACCCAAGAACTTCTCGCCAAGCATCTCCTCGGCGGCAATAGCGCCGGAGACCGCTACCACGCAATTGTTCCATGACTTGCGATAAGAGCCCTTGTCCTCATCTTTTTTCACATGCGGCATCGGATCATCCAATGTGGAATACATGCCCAATATATCCCCATGCCTCACAATGTCGAGCATTCCGATCTTCCCGTTCAGAACATAATCCGCCACGAAATGACCTATCTCATGATAAATGACGCTATCATCCACATCGTCAGACTCCTGGCTCGCCGTACCAAACTTAACAGCCTCTATCGGATCGAGAAAGTCGCTGAAACAAGCATTCCTGCCCTCTTCCACGCAAGCGATCAGAACCTCGTTGACAATCGAAGCTATATCGGATCCGGTGAACCCGGGCATATAGGAAGCGAGATCATCGACCGAAATCCCATCAAAGCATTTGTTTGCGCCAAAATGCAGGGAAATGATTTTCTTCCTG
Organism: uncultured Spirochaetales bacterium; assembly: GCA_902797395.1. Taxonomy (GTDB): domain Bacteria; phylum Spirochaetota; class Spirochaetia; order Sphaerochaetales; family Sphaerochaetaceae; genus UBA9848. The sequence continues at coordinate 2,137 of CADBSO010000028.1, read as the reverse complement.
TCCTCATTCGAAGGCGCATCCACCCAGACATGCTTTCCTATCCTGCCCGCCCTGATGAGAGCTGACGGAATCTGGCTGATGTCGACATTGGAAGTCGCAATCAGAAGCACCCCCTTGCCTTTTGCATTGTCTATCTCCGTAAGAAATGCGCGCAGGGCCTCCATCTGTCTGTCGCTTTCATGCTTCCTATACGGATCATCGCAATTCACCACCCTTTCCAGCTCGTCGACTATCAGAATCGACGGCGCATTGGCAATCGCCTTTTCAAACAGCGACTTGATCGCAGCTGCAACATTGCCTTTACGTGCAGCCTCGTCCGCCTCCAACCTGTATGCGGGAACACCCGATTCGTTTGCAATAGCGTTCGCGAGCATGGTCTTGCCAGTTCCAGGCATGCCGTAAAAGAGTATGCCGCTCGGAAGCTCAGCGCCGCGGGAAACATATTTGTCGTAATTCCTGAAGAAATCGGAAATCCGCTTCGCCGCAGCCTTCTGACTCTCATAACCGCCAATGCTCTTGAATGAAACCATCTTATCAGTCATAAATATCCCCCATCATGACAAGAGTACCTCCGAAAACAATAATTTCAGAGGCGATCAAAACAAAGAGGTTTTTTCAAAACTTCTTCCTTCATGCTACTCGCTCTTTTGAATCAGAGCTTCATTTTTTCTCTTCTCCAGAAAAAATGCCAACGGATTCTTCTCAAAAACCCCAACGTTTTGTCTTGAGAAAAGGCAAAACGCTGTATTCGCGGTTTTCTCGAAGAATGCCCTGATTCAAAATAAGCTTCGCATCATCTTGAAATGAGTTTTGGAAAAACCTCCGGAACAAATGCGGCGAAACCAAAAGCATCCCGCCGCAAAACAAAACGCGCTTCCAAACCAATGCGATCAGCTGGTGATGATCATGAACATTTTCTCAATCTCTTAGGCACCCCCTCAAAGCCTGTCAATTCGATGACCCTGTCAACAACATCATCGAATTCTCCCCAAACGCGGAACGAAGCCGCATGCTTATGACCGCCGCCGTCATTGAATTTCCTGCAGAACTCTCCAGCGTCGAAATCAGAATAGACACCGGTTCTCACGGAACAATCTATGCGCCCCTCCTCGTATCCATACTTTACAAATACCACAACATCAACATTTCTCGTGCTGCGCAAGATCTCAAACAAAACATCCGCAGGCCTATTACCCGGTCCGCAATCGAAATACAACCCGAGATCATCAAGAACAAGCGCGATTTTCCTTTCCTTATCATACCTGACATTCCTAAGCAGCTCCGCCAAATACAAATTGTGATTGGCCTCCCTGCCATAGTTCATCGCCGCATAGCTCATATTCGGCACAGCGCCGTTCCTTATAAGCTCCGCTGACAAAGCGAACGTATCAGCCGCATTGGAGGTCTCAGCATGCTGGAAGAATCCGGAATCCGATGCGATGCCCATGAAAAGGAATTGCGACAGGAACCTGTCGAAAGGGACGCCGAGAACATCCCTGATCACATAAGCGCACATCTCAGACGCCGAAGACATGTCCTCATCAATCAAAAAAGTTCCACATTCCTGACCTTCGGCAGGATGATGATCAATGACGAGCACATTTCCATCTGTAAAATAATCACTGATTGGAGAATACGGTATTTGTTCCGCAAACTTGCCCGCCCTAGTCGGCTTGCAGTCGCAGAATATAAGTATAGGATCGTTGCCAAGAAATTCATAATCACGTAATACGTCTGATGCGAAAATCCGATCCGAAACCGATTCCAAATCATCAGCAAAATCATTAACATCAATAATTCCCGGTTCGGTTCCGTCGGCTATGACAGAACAGGTCTTATCGAACCACTTCTTTGTTTTCTTAATGTCATCAGTATTAATAACAGATTTCTTTCCAAGCTTTCCCAACGCATAGCTCATCGCAACCGCACTGGAAACGCAATCGAAGTCGGGACAGGTGTGAACGAAAATATAAGCGCCTGTCGCCTCGTGAAGCCTGTTTTTAAATTGTTCTTTAATTTCAACCATAATAATCTTCCTCCATATTAAAAAAAATAGGCTATGTCCGAATACATTTATTCTGCCATATCCAATCGCCGGATATGCGCCGCATATGCGCGCTTTGGGTCGCAAAGCCAT
>CADBSO010000027.1 GCA_902797395.1 uncultured Spirochaetales bacterium | reverse complement strand
TTGGCTATGTCCGAAAGTTTGACTGATAGGACAGAGCCGCAGAGCCGGAGAGGTGCCGGAGAGGCGCGCTTTGGGGCGAAAAGCCTAATGCAGGATAAGGCTTCGTGCCTATCCAAATGGCTTTGCGACCCAAAGCGCACATGTGCGGCACATATCCGGCGATTGGATATGGCAGAATAAATGTATTCGGACATAGCCAAGGTTTTTCATTTCTGTAACCCCTCGGAACCCGATATGCGCGAAAACAAATCCTGCTCGGACTCACCATAACCCCGCGCAAGGGCCCCGTATTTAAATTCAAAAGATTTACGGTTCTTTAGTTCTTCCTATTCCTTCTTCTTTCCTACCTACCCAAAAACAGCATAATCACATGCCTTTGGTTTGAAAACCGCCATGCAATTGATACGCTTCCCTTATTTTTACAGTATACGTCTCGAAAGCGCTTCCGCTTCCCTTTTCACTCGGATAGGCACAGGCCTCATCAGTTTTCCGGCCACGCCAAGCAGCGAAAAGCCGGTTTTGGAAATGTTCTGCAAACACCGCCCAACAAATTTTCAAACGCTGCCAGGCGGCACTCTTAATTTTTCATTTTTTGCCTCAGTTCCATATTTTCCGCTGAAATTGTAACACATTATAACTAATAAATCAAATCTTCAAGCCATGTTATTTGAGACCACTAAAATGAGTTTTGTGAAGCATCAAATGCGTTTTGAAAAAACCTCCGGAATCCATTGAAGTCTGCAACATACGCGCATGCCGGTTTTCCGCTTTCTGGCGAAGCTGAGCTCCAGAATGAAGATGGACGGCTAGCCTATGCTGGCTGCCGGGCGTCCGAAAACAACAAAATCAGCGAGTCAGAATACGGAAAATGGAGATGGGGGGAGTCGAACCCCCGTCCGAAAACCCTGCCATACCCCCTCTACAAGCTTAGTTTCCCGATTTGAAGAAAGGGGATGTCGGAAAACCTCTTCATCCATGCCCTTCCCTGCAGCCCTTGGTTTCTCATGTCGCCCGAACCGCAAAAGCGCCATGAAAAGCTACAGATGTTCTCTCGCCTGCGCATTAGTCACATAGCCACACGGATGCGCAAACGGTCCGCTTTGTCGAGCTTTCAATTAAGCCGCAAGAGCGAACTCTGCTTCGTCGACGTACTCGTCTTCTTTCTTCTTTGCATTTAGAGTTTCGAACCAGTTTAAAGAGTTAGCCCAGCTCTGCCTGCCAGAATATGCACATGAATCCCCGTCGAAACCAAGTACACCCCCGTATTCACATATCTTTATAGTGATTTAAACTAAAATTGTCAAAGCCGAAATGCATAAGCAAGTAACCGACGCTTGCTTCAGCAAGTCCGAACCCCATATGGCATCATGCAGTAAAAACAAAATCAAAAGAAATATCCACATGAATATAATTTAATATACAACATATGTTATTTGCTTATTTTTCAATTAAATAATAAATAAATTCAAGTTATGCAAACATAATCCAACAACCTGTTTCACCAGCAAATGCCACTTGAATAAAAAAAATATTTTGACTAAAATTGCAGGCAAAAACCGCAATGCCAGGCATGAAAAGCCTCACACGACCGATGCTCTATCGCATAAGCATTGAGCATGAAATGATAGAAGACGGAAAATACCCGAACCAAAGCGACTTCATTGAAAAACCCGAAACCAGCCGGCCGACGATATCCAGAGACCTAGACATCAAAAAATACGCCGAAGCAAATCAGGATATCTGGCAAGCGGTCATAGCCGGAATCAAACGGAACATGGCAATAGAATTCGACTATGAGCGGCTATTCTACAATGAAAAAGTCGAAGCGGCACAGAATCCAACCCTATCAGATCACCTTCGATGGCGGAAAGACGTATGTTTTGGCTATGTCCGAATACATTTATTCTGCCATATCCAATCGCCGGATATGCGACGCATATGCGCGCTTTGGGTCGCAAAGCCATTTGAATAGGCACGAACGACATAACGAAGCTATTTGCAATACACAGGATAAGAAACGCTGTTCTAACAGATGAGCCGTTCAGTCTCCCGAACGACTTCAGCTATAAGAATCTGAGCGGGAATGGAAGATTCGGAGCGTTCGTATCGAAAAAAGGGAGGCTCAAATACAAAATAGAATTCTACTCCCATTGGGCAAGGGAAATCATCAGGCAAAGCCGATACTCCGATGATCAAATACTCGAGAAAGACGATGCGCGCGATTGCACCACCTTGGAATTCACCTCAGTTCAATTCGAGCAGATCCTCTATTGGCTCAAAACATTCGGAGCGGATGTTGTGCCGCTCGAGCCTGATCTGCTCGTATCCGAGTGGAAAAAAGACTGGGAGGAAACAATAGATAAACTGAAAGAGCGCCTTTGAAAAGGCGCTCCAAGTCTCACTTGCTGTTCATCATCGAACCGAGGAAAATCTGGTTCGATTCGTATCTCCTCATTTTTTCTATGACAAATTCGGTCATATCCACATCGTCCATTGAGTTTATCGCATTTCTCAAAAGCCATATCTTGGCAAGGTCATCCTGATTTATCAGAAGCTCCTCTTTCCTCGTTCCGCTTTTCTTGAGGTTTATAGCAGGATACACGCGCTTATCGGAAATCCTCCTGTCAAGAACTATTTCACAGTTTCCAGTTCCCTTGAATTCCTCAAATATGACCTCATCCATTCTGCTTCCGGTTTCTATCAGCGCGGAGGCGATTATGGTAAGCGATCCGCCGTTCTCAATGTTCCTTGCCGCGCCGAAAAACCTCTTAGGCTTATGAAGCGCATTGGAGTCCACGCCGCCGGAAAGGACTTTTCCGCTTGCCGGAGCGGTTTGGTTATACGCTCTAGCCAATCTGGTTATCGAATCAAGAAGTATGACCACGTCCTTGCCGTACTCAACCTGCCTTTTGGCTTTCTCTATAACCATTTCCGCAACGCTCACATGGCGCTGGGCCTGCTCATCAAATGTAGACGCTATAACCTCGCCTTTGACATTCCTCCTCATATCCGTCACTTCCTCGGGTCGTTCATCAACCAAAAGAACAAGAAGCTTTATATCCGGATAATTATCCGTTATCGCATTCGCGATCTTCTGAAGCAAAATGGTCTTTCCGGTTCGCGGCGGAGCGGTTATCAATGCGCGCTGGCCCTTTCCTATCGGAGCGAACAGATTGACTATCCTCATGGAGATATCATTCTTCATCCCTTCCAAATTCAGAATCGAATCCGGATAAAGAGGCGTAAGGCTGTCAAACGGAACCCTGCCCCTGGCAAGAGCAGGATCGCAATCGTTCACGCTCAGTATCTTCTGCACTGCGAAAAACCTTTCACTGGCCTGAGGATTGCGAAGCATGCATGAAACCACATCTCCGGTCTTAAGCGCATATGACTTTATCAATTGCGGAGAAACGAAAACATCCTCAGGACCAGGCAGATAGCTGTTTATTTCGCTTCTGAGGAATCCGAAGCTGCCTTCGGGAAGTATCTCCAGCGTTCCGACCGACCTGATATTGAAACCCGCGTATGCCTTGCACTTCAATATCTCAGTAACAAGCTCCTGCTTCTTCAATTCGAAAATCCGATCCCTATCCAGTCCTAACTCGCAAGCGACCTCGCGCAACTGAGGAATCTGCATGCTTATATAATCGTTCACGAACACTATCTTATCAGGCGATATGCTATTGAAATCAAGCCCCTCGTCCGACTCGAACTGGAAATCGGAATCCGACCTCATTATATCCTTGGAATTCCTCACATTCGCTCTTCCCCTCTTCGGCCTGTCAGCGAATGTCCTCTTCGCATAACCCTTCAATCGGGGCGACTGCTCATCGGACTGATAGCGCTCCGACAATCTGGACGACACCCTGCGACGAGGATATGCAGGCGCGATTTCCGGCTTTTGCATTTGAGAGTCATCGTCAGACGAAGACTCCGGAGATTCGACCGAGGCACGCGAATCAAAACGAACCTCATCGCCATCGCTCTCCCTCTCGGAAGCTTCCCCGAACAGACTCATCTCGTCCGCAGAGGCGACAGCATCCGAATTGCCTGCCGTTTCCCTCTGAACGCCATTTTCGGGGATTCCGGAAAATACCGTGCCGTCCGAACCGCAGTTCGATTCGTTTCCAACTCCCAAAGCATCCGAATCATCGGATGCGACAACGGCGGCTGAAGCCGCATTGCTTCTCTTGCGGCTCGACAGCACCACACGTCTCCTAACGCTCTTCTTCTCTTCATTTTCCATATTCGTATTCTCGTATATCCTTAATGTGAAAGATTTGGCCATGTCCGAACGAATGATAATTCGTTCCATCGTGTCCGGTTGTCTGATATGCGCGTTCCAAGAATTACCGTCAAACACCTTGCGCCCGGAAGACGCATGCAAACCTCAAGGACGGGAAACCACTTGAAAAAACCGCAGGCATTTTCGAATAGCAGTTCTTTTTTTTGAAAACGCCATCGGCTATGTCAGAATAAATGAACAATCACCTATTCAGCCATACCCAATCACCGGGCATGCGACGCATATGCGCATCTTGCAGCGAAAGCCATTCGAATAAGCGCGAAGCCTTATCCGGCATCAGCCTTTCCGGCGCACGCTCGGCTCTGCGGCTCTGCCGCATCAGCAGCCTGTTCGGACAGAACCAGGATTTTCCTGTAAATGATTGCACAAGGGTGAAAAAGCAAAAGCGCGTCGAAAGAACGAAAACGCTCTGACGCCTGATCTGCTAAAGCCGCGAACAGCTTCTGGATTTTTTACGGAAACATCTCTTCAAAACCGAAGAATTCGGCTTCTGCAATGAGTCTGAAGCACCCCCGATGCCCAAAAAGCATCGCAATCGTTGTCATATTATATTCATTGAATCATCTAATGTCAATTTCATGTCAAATATGGATCGAATACGGGCATGTTTTGAAATTATTGGAAAAAAATGATATTATGAACAGATAATTTTTTGGCGTTAAATGTTAATAACATGTCGGCTTTTTTGTCAAGAGCAAGCATCAGACTGGCGAAAAGACGATGTTAGGCTGGCGGATGAAAAATTAAAGGGGACTTCCAAAAAACCTGCCGTTCGGATATGCTGATGGGTTTTCAAAATGAAAAACCAGCGTAGAATGCGGATATGCTGATGAGTTTCAAGGCTTTTTCCGGTTTTGCGTCCGGCGGATCCGGATTCCCGGGTTATTGGAACCGCCCTAAATGCGGAATTTAACGAGGTCGCTATGAACATAGAACAAATTAATGAGAAGCTCGACTCTGAAGCGATTGCTCAGACGACTCTGTTTTCGTATGAAGTATCCGAATATGAACAGCTGCACAATTCGGTCATCGAACTGGACGTATCAGGAAAGGAGCTGCAGAATCTCGAGAAAAAAACCAAGAACCTGGACAAGCCGCTCGCAAAGTTCGTCAAAGCGGATATCGACTTGATAAGAAATAAATCCGATGACAGGGCAATGATGTCGCTTGTTGACAAGTCAATGAAGGCCAATAAGTTCGAACATGCCCTTTTCTTCGCCAAAACAATAGCCGATTATGACAACCAGAACCTGAATTCGCTCAGCCTGATATGCAATGTTCTGAAAAAGATGGATGCTGACATCTCGCTGCAAAAGGATGCGATAGAAAAATACCTCGACCAGGACCTTTTGGATACGCATCATCTTCAGGAGCTGTCAAAAATCCATTTGAGCGAAGGAAAAAGGGACAGCGCGATAATAGACCTGAAGAAAGCCGTGCAGAGATCCATACGCAAAAACAACCCCCAGGAGCTGAAGATCTGCTCCATATCGTTGGACGAGATCATCGGCGACGGCGACAAGAAATACATGATCAACACGCTCTCAAGAGCGATGAAGACCATAGAAAAGGACAAGATCAACCTCATTCTCGCGGAATTGGAGAAAAGAAACCACGACAATGTGGCATATTCCGTTTCCCTTCTCAAGGAAATGCTGAAGAACGATCCAGACGGCGCCAATTCCAAAGTCAAGGCGAATCTCGTCGACCAATACAGGGTCCTGTACGGGAAATCGGAAAGATGCGAATCCTGCCTCGAATCCTCCGGTCTGCTCGATGAGGGCAAAACCAATGTCCTGCAAGCCATAGACAAATTCGAGAAGTTTGTTCAAATCGAGGAAAAGGCGTTCGTAAGCCACTCGACCTTCGGATTGGGAAGGATAACGAGTGTCAGCAACCAGTTTGTAACCATAGATTTCGTAGAGAAGCGCGGACATAAGATGTCAATTGAAATGGCAAACAAGAGCCTTTCGATTCTGGACAAAGGGCACATAATGGTTCTCAAGGAGTTCGCCAATAGGGAAAAGCTCAGGCAGAAATTCATTGACGATCCGAGATGGGGTCTTGTCACGCTCATCAAAAGCGATGTCAACACGATAAAGCTGATGAAGGCGGAACTTGTCCCAAGCGTGCTCAAAGCAAACGAATTCAGCAAGTTCCAAGACGAGATAAAGAAAATAATAAAGGATGACAACTACATATCCACCGTTCAGAACAAAAACGACGAATATGAAGTCAGAGACACCCCTATCGCCTACGAGGAAAAGATATATCGGCAATTCAGAAACGAGAGCAGCATCTACAACAAGATAAAGACGACGCGGCTCTTCCTGCAAACGGAAGGCGATCAGGAATCCGAAAGCTTCCAGAGCATGCTCCAATACTTCACGAATTTCCTGAAAGCGCATGATATAAGCAAGAACTATGTCGTATCATATCTTTTCCTGGAGGAGCTGCTTAAAGGAAAATACAGGATCGAAAGGATACAGAAGCACCTGTACCACACCGAGAAGGAAGTGTTCGCAAGCATACCGGACGATGCGAAGACCGAATACTATATGGACATTCAGGATGCCGAAATCAAAAAGGATTACGTCGACGGAATAAGAAAATACGATGAGAAATGGGAAGAAGAGCTTGAGGACTTCTACACCAAGCAGCCCATGACGTACATAACAAGGATTTTCACTAAAAACGGAGACTCCACATTTGAAGAGAGAATGATGAAGAAATCCATCTTCCTCTCCAAGCAGAATCCGGATCTTTTCACGTATTTCATGAAGATGTATCCGGATCCGAAAAACTGGAGCAGAGTTTCTCAGAACGAATTCGATCTGATATCCATACAGCTGGACGTAATCCATACGTTCACAAAATCGCCAAGCGCCAAGTACATCAGCCAGAACCTGATAGACAACGGCAAGCTTGCCGATTTCATAAGCAAATGCGATGACAATACGATCCTCACCGTGCTGTATTGGTCGATAGACAGAAACCAAAGCATAGATGATATAACGAAAGTAAAGCTTAAGAAGGCAATATCCGCAAAATGTCCGGATGTTGAAAACAGCGAATCCAATGCCCAGCAGGATACGCTTCCGAAAAAACTCCTGTGCACTTTCGCCTCATATTCCAAAAAACAGAAGGAATATGAGAATCTCCTCAAGATTGAGCTTCCCAAAAATGCGGCGGACATAGCGAAGGCAAGAGAGCTCGGCGACCTGAGGGAAAACAGCGAGTACCAATACGCCAAGGACAGGCAGAAAGTCCTGAACGCCAATGTAAGCACCCTTGAAGATGAAATCTCCAAGGCTTTCGTCGTCAGACAGGAGGATATAGATCCGTCCAGCATATCATTCGGATGCAAAGTAGAACTCAACAATGATGATGGAAGCGTTCTTACGTTCACCATACTCGGCCCATGGGAAAGCGATGCCGACAGAGACATAATATCGTTCAACTCGCCTCTCGGCAGAAAGCTGTACGGGCACACTAGTGGCGAAAGACTCGAGTTTGAGCTGAATGACACGCATTACGCTTTCACAATAGGAAAAATCGAGGGAATAAGCATAAGCTGATGGAATAATATCTGCAAAGGGCAAAAAAAAACCGCCGAACAAACGGCGGTCTTTTTTTTTTGGCTTGCAATCTTCACAGACGAATCATTCCGGAAGATCAGCATTTCCGAACTGCTTCTCAAGCTCGGCCTGCATCCTCTTGCTTTTCGTGACTTTCTGCATCATCATCTTGGTTTTCTCAAACTTGCGTATGAAGCGCTCAACATCAGCTTGAGTGGTCCCCGATCCGTTCGCTATGCGCTTTCTTCTCGGCGGCCCTATTATCTTGTAGTTCTCCTTTTCGGCAGCAGTCATGGATCCTATTATGGCGCGCTCCCTTTTCAATTCGCTTTTAACCTGCTCAAGTTTTTTGGAATCAAGAACAGCACCCATTCCCAACATGGAAAGTATCTTTCCGGCGCCACCCATCTTATCCTGCATATCAAGCTGCTGAAGGTAATCAGATATTGTATATGTCCCGCTTTTAAGATTCCTAGCAAGCCTATCCGCCTCTTTCTCGGATATCTCCTTCTCTGCTTTCTCAACAAGACTGACAACATCACCCATTCCGAGTATCCTGTTAGCAACCCTATCAGGATGAAATTCATCAAGATCCTGAGGCTTCTCACCGGTTCCTATGAATTTGATCGGCTTTCCAACGACGCCAGCGAGACTCATTGCAACTCCGCCTCTGCTGTCGCTATCGAATTTAGTCAGAACTATACCCGTAATAGGCACGTTATCATTAAATGCCTTGGAGACATCGCAAGCTATCTGGCCAAGCATGGAATCAACGACAAACAGGCTCTCACATGGGGATACCGCATCCTTTATCTCCCTTATCTGGTTCATGAGCGCCTCATCAATGCTCAAGCGGCCTGCCGTGTCTATTATCAGCACATCATAGAGATTCTTTTTCGCATAATCCAAACCACGTTTGGAAAGCGCCACAGGATCCTTCTCATTCCTATCAAGGAAAATCGGCACGTCTATCTGCTTCGATAGCGTCTCAAGCTGATCTATAGCCGCCGGGCGCTGCAAATCGCAAGCAAGAAGCAATGGCCTCCTCCCTTCGGATTTCAACTTGAATGCAAGCTTGGAAGCCGTAGTGGTCTTTCCGTTTCCCTGCAATCCCATAAGAAGAACAACCGATGTCTGAGACGGATCTCGCAACGACAAAGAGGTCTCGCCTCCGCTCTTGAGAAGCTCCTCTATCTTATCGCGAACGATTTTCGTGAACATCTGCTGGGGATTCACGCTTTCTATGACCTTTTTGCCCTTCGCCTCCTCTATCGTGGAATTGATGAATCTCCTCACGACACGCAAATTCACATCCGCATCAAGAAGCGCTATCTTGATTTCCTCTACCGCCTCCTCGATATTCCTTTCGGAAATTCTGCCTTTGCCCGAAAGCGACTTGAAGATTCCCGATATTTTTCTGCCTAATGACTCAAACACTGAACAAACCTCCATTTGATAAAAGCTTCAAAGCGGTCTCTATGCTCACAAGCGCAAGCATAACCGCAATCCGAACCAATGACAACAATATGAACCCGACAGGGCTTGCCTTCGATTTTACGGATTTGAAAATCGCATACGCTATCCCCACAAGCGAAAACAAAAGGATGAACACGCCCGAAACAATGCTCAAGTCATACAGGCCATAAACTATCCTCTCGGAATACGAAACATATCCGGCGAACATATAAACAGCGAAAACAAGAATCTGAAAATACATCCCCAAACGCTCGAGCGATGACAGCAGCCTGATGGATTGCCTGCCAGTAATCCTGCTGGCAGCATATTTCCTCCTTATCTCCCTGGCCTCCTGCCTGCTATGGGCATGCTCCAGTTCGAAAAGAATCTCATCATCCGATTTCTCACTGCTCTTGTTTGCTATCTCCGACATGATCCGAAAAGCACTTTTTGGCAAGCTTGTCAGCCAATTCGTTATACCTGTTGCCCGTATGAGCCTCGACTTTCACCCAAATCACGCTCAACCGGTCCTTTATGCCATCATAAAATTCCTTATACCCTTGTGTGAGAACATTCCTGCATTTCCACGCGCCCGTACACCAATCGCGAAGTCCGGAATAATCGAAATGGAGCCTGACGCCACCTATGCCATTGTCCAAGCAATACCTCATAGCAAACATGCTGGCCTCTATCTCTCCTGCTATGTTCCTGAATTCACGATAAGAGGGATCCGTGACCTCTCCCGAAAACTCGTATACACGATTATCCCTTATTATGACAACCCCATATCCTATTGCGGACGCATCAGCATTGCATGAGCCATCAACATAAATGTCAACGCAATCCTGGTCCGATGCGATTCTCCCGACAGCCGCGTTCCCGGATGATGCGGCAGCAGCTTTCGCTCGCTTTAGGGAAACATATTCCAAAATGCATTCCAGAACGCTTCCCGATATGGCTCTCGCCTTATCCGAAACGGTATTTATATATCCGGCCGCGTCCTTCCGCGGGTCGATATCAGCGCATTTGAAACCCTCAGGAACCTCCAGACCGCTTCTGAGCAACCCCCTGAGAACACCGGTTATCTTGGCGAGAACAGGCTGTCCTCCGATTGTGGCTATGACATCGCCCTTATGAACAAAATCACCTATGCTCAAATCGCTCCGAAACACTCCGGCAGCTGGAGTATGCATCACCCTTTCAGCTGAAAAGCCCATAATATCACCGGGTATGCCTGTATTCTTCAACGCCGATCCGCTATAATACACCATTCCCAAATAATGGCCGCGCTTGGTCTCGATCACAGCATGAACATCCTTTCCCGCTACAAATCCCGGACCGAGCGCGATAGTCAGCGGAGCCATGCTCCTTTTCGTTCCAGTATTCCTCTTCGCAAGGATCGCATCCACCAATGCCAGACAATCAATGCCAGCCAGACATGAAGCCGCAGGATCGGCCATGACAGCTATCATTCCGGATCTGAAAGCATCGCTAGCCTGCGGTATTCCATCAACCCGAACGGCTTTCACGCCCTCTATTTCCATTTCACCTTGATATATGCATTCGGAATAGCAAACTGTTCTTCTGATGCTAGTCGGCTTCTCGATCTCACACATAAGGACATCGAATCCGGACCTTTTCAATCTCAATGCAACAGCGCTCGCCAGATCACCTGCTCCGCGGATAACCACAACCTTGCTCATATGTCTCACACCTCAATAGCCAGTATGTATTAGCGCTGCAGCCTGAAAAGAGAAGCTTTAAGGGCATTTGAACAGCAGGTTTTTGGAAGCGCCCACCAACAGGCGCCCAAAAAGAAAAATGTCCCCGAGGCGATTCGAACGCCTGACCCTTTCCTTAGGAGGGAAATGCTCTATCCAGCTGAGCTACGGGAACATGTCATCCATGATAACCCTATTATGATACTCCTTTTAGCTTTTTTATGCAAAAATCAATAAAACGAGCCAATGCCAAAGCACCAATGACAAGGGAAAAACATATCATCAAATCGCCAAACGGAATGCGGATTGGAAATTTCAAAACATAATAATCCAGCGATACGATGCCCCAATCCCCAAGCATAGACAAAACGCTTTTCAACAGCCAGCAGAACAACATGCCCGATATCATCCCAGTAAGCATGGACGCTGACGATATGCACAGCAGCGATATGCCCTCAAGCAGTCCGATCCGGCCGCATCCCAAAAGCCGATATGTCCTCACAACGCTTTCGGATCGCCGCTGGAAGTTCCTTATGAAAGCGAACACGTAGCAAACCGAGAGCGCAACGAACAAAAGCAGAACAAAGCGTATGCTGTCTACGGAATTGATTATCTGCGCCTGCGATTGTCGCGGCATAGCCGCCTTATCCGAAATCGGACTGGAATATATATCCCGAATCAGAGCAGGGTCATATCCGTCATAAGCGGATCTTCCGAACATCCTGATGGATACGCTATTCGGAAACACAACCTCATAGCTTCGCGAGCCGGAATATATCCTATCCTGCCCCAAACCGTTTCTCAGCTCCTTCGATCTTACAAGAAACGCCGATTTCTCGTCAAAAGCGCTCAGGCCTGTCTCGAAAACCGATATGACCTCATATACGATTGCCCTGCCGCTTGAGGAATCCACAAAGGCCAGCCTATCGCCTTCCGCCACATGAAGCCGGTCCGCCAGGATGGAGGAAATCACAAAACCCTGCTTGTCACGCGGCGCTTGCGCAAGATGAAGCAACGAGAGCTTCTCCTTTGAAAAATAATCGGAATCAACTTCCTTAAGACGCGCGAATCCGAAATCGGCCTTCGTCTCGAGAACGCCATAGAGATTGCCCACGAGATTGCATTCCCCGACCCTGCCCTCATCAGCCAGTCTGTCAAGATATTCCTTCTGTTCGGAATCCAAATCGCTTTCCACAATCATGTCCTGATAAAGGAACAAGCGGTTTATCCTTATCAGCGAGTAAGCCATCGAGAACGAAAACGCCATTACGAACGACAAGACAAATGACGAAAGGAGCATGATCCACGAATCCGCGTAAATAGCCCTTTTGAACACAAGGGATTTGAGAAAACTCCTAACCATGAATCATCAGCCTCTTCTTATCAAGCGCTTTTCGGATATCGCAAACCGCTTTCCGGCGCGTTTCGCAAACGCATCATCATGCGTAACATACACGAAAGCCATGCCAAGACTTCCGGCAAGGCTTATGATCAGCTCTTCAACGGCCCTGGCGTTTTCACTATCAAGAGCTCCGGTCGGCTCATCAAGGAAGATGATCCTCTTTCCAACGGATATGGCTCTAAGAAGCGAAACCCTGCTTTTCTCCCCGGATGATATCAGGCCGGCGCGTCTTGCCATGATCCCGTCTATTCCCATCTCCTTTGCAAGATCGGCGATCCTGGCTCTCACATCCGGTGTCAGAACACCGGCAATCTGAGCCGGAAGGATGATGTTCTCTTCAACAGTGATATCCTCAAGAAGCATATTGTCCTGAAAAACAAAGCCGAGCGCATTCCGCCGCAACCGCATGATTTCCTTATCACGCATCGCATACACATCCTTTCCATCAAGCAAAACGCATCCCGAATCCGGTTTCAAAAGCGATGATATGATATGAAGAAGCGTCGACTTCCCGCTGCCGGACTTGCCGCAAATGGATATCAAATCTCCAGGAGCAACATCCAAATCAACATCCTCCAATATGCTTATCCTGTTCCCTGAGCCGTCATCAAAGGATTTGAACACGCCCCTGCAACTCAACACCGGCTCAAAATCCGCAATGCATTCGGATTCCATTCTCATTCCCCCCTGCTTTTCACAATTCCAATCACATCCGTCTTGCTCATCTTCGCGAAAATGGCATAATGCATCGCCAGCACAATGCATGACGAAACCAAAACAAACACGCAAACAAAAGGATATGAAACGCGAAATCCCATTCCGGACATGGATTTGAACAAAAAATCGAATACGGACTTTCTTATTCCATCTCGCGTAATGAACAGACAGCCCATCAAACTGCCAAAAACAATAGAAACGAACGTGAGCGCGGCGCAAGGCACCGAAAAAACACCAAGCGACTGCCGCCTATCCATTCCCAAGATCATCAGAATAGCGGCCTTTCTCCTGTCTTCTGCGAGAAACCTGATGAACAGCCTGTAGATCAGCGCGACCAATATCACAAGCAGAAACAGCAATATGAAAAAGAACAGCACCCGCTCGATCATCAGGGCGGAACATATGCTCCTGCTTATACCCATATAGGTCCTGTATTCAATGCCGGAGCTCCTCAGCTGTCTCGCTACGCGGTTGAAATCATCCGCATATATTCCATAGAACAAATCGCCAGCCGACCTTATCTTCGGATTCAAAAACCTCTCCGAACCGAAGGAATCGACCTTCAAGGCGTTTTCGGGAGGAGATGAAGTCCCGTTTGCGCCATCGGAAACGAATATGTTCTCAAATGCCATGCCATCAAGCATCGCATAAGAAGACAAGAAAAGATTGGCGCGACTGAAATCATCTTTGAATATATTGGCTCGCCCGTTCGCGCCTTTTGCCACATAAAACGAATCGCCATGTTTCAATGCCGGCAGAAAAGACGACACGAATGAGAACGAAGACGTCGGACAGGCATAGGGAAGACGATCGAATTTGCTTCGGAACCTGCTATTGTCAAAAAGCTCGGCAGGACAAAACCTCTTGTTCAAAAAAGAATCCGAGTCGCCGCCGAAAACGGCAATATCGCAACACAAATATATTCCGCCAACGCCCTTCAAATCCCGCAATACCCGCTCGGCCTCATCCGTCTTGGAGACCTGAAAATCAAAATCCAAAACATCCCTTATAACATCAATCTGATCTTTCTGCAAACTCAAAAGCATTGAGAGCGAAACGACAAATATGAAACTGAGAAGGCATACCGAAGCGAGAAGCAGGGAAAGAGAAAGCCTGCCCCTCAAGGCAAGCTTCGAAGACAGACGCAAGAACAACCCCAGTCTGCTCATATGTCATATCTTATACAGCAGCGCATCATATGATGGAAACGGCCAGGCCCTCTTATCGACATGCCTCTCCAGATCGTTCGCAATGGCTCTTGTCCGGTCCAGCAGCGGAACCAGCCTGCTCTGAGCAAGCAAAGCGTCATCCAAGCTGAACTCATCAATTCCATCCAGGCTGCGAAGCGCCTTCTCCAAATCGCAAACCGCAGACGCCAGAGCCGCAAAACCGCTCCTAATGGCATCAAACTGCCCGACAGGTCCGATATCGGAGACTTGCAGACACTCGCTGTTTCTCCTGATCTCATCCCTAACTGCAGGTATGATGCTCCTGTTGACCATTTCCACCATTACGGTAGCCTCCAGCCTCACATCCCTTATATATGCCGAGACCATCACATTGCGGCGGCTTTCAAGCTCTGGCTTTGTGAATATGCCAAGCGATTCGAACATTCGCACGTTCTTATCCCTAGTCAACGCAGGTATGGCCTGCAAAGCCGTATCGAGTTTCTCAAGCCCGCGTCTTGCAGCCTCCTCAAGCCATGCGGGAGAGTAGCAATTGTCATTATACACGATTCTGGAATGCGATTTATACAGCTTCTCCGCGAAAATGCATATCTCGTCGGCATTGACCTCGTCCTTGCTCATCTCGTCGTAAACGCGTTTGCAAACGGAAGAAAAAGCCGCATTTATGAAAGCGCATACCGTTGAAATCGACTGGCTGCTTCCAGTGGCTCTGAATTCAAACTTGTTTCCGGTGAATGCAATAGGTGATGTCCTGTTCCTATCCGAATTGATTCCATTTCTCTTGGATATGCTGGCATTGCGTATTCCAGCGAAACCGGAATCCAGTATTCCATTCACATTGTCGCCGAGATACACGGACATGACGCAAGGAGGCGCCTCTTTCTTTGAAAGCCTGGCATCATTCGAATACGAAGCCACCGAACACCTGAGAAGATCCTGGTACTCATCCACAGCCGCAACGAAAACGCTTACAAAGAAAAGAAACCTTATCATCTCCTCCCTCGTCTCGCCCGGAGAGAAAAGATTCGCGCCGCCGTCGATTCCCACAGACCAATTGGTGTGTTTTCCGGATCCGTTCACACCTGCATAAGGCTTCTCGTCGAAAAGAACGACAAGCCCGTAATGACTGGCTATGTCCGCCATCATCTCCTGCATTATCAGATTCTTATCGCTAATGATGTTGCACTCATCATAATGAAGGGCCACTTCAAACTGATTGGGCGCGGCTTCCCTGTGCTGAGTCGAAGGAATGATGCCTATTTTGAAAAGGCTCTTGTTCAAATCCTGAAGAAAGCACTGCACACGCTCGGACAAGCCTCCGAAATAGTGCTCTACGGAATACTCGCCTATCGTTCCAACAGAGCCCAAAACGGTCTTGCCGGTAAGAGCAAGATCGGGACGCTTTTCATAATACCCCCTATCAACCAGAAAAAACTCCTGTTCCGGTCCAACCATAACCCTCATGCCATGCGTTTCCTTCAATCCCAAAGCGGAATTCACGAGATTGACAAGGGGAATCGCATTCTTGCGCAGACTTGATATGGATGACAAAAGAGGTGATTTCAAATCAAGCGCCTGATTGCCGAATGTGGTGAATTTGGTCGGAATATACAATATTCTCCCGCCCCTGTATTCCTTTATGAACGCAAATGAGGTAAGATCCCATTCCAAAACTCCTCTCGCCTCAAAAGTGCTCCTGAGTCCTCCGGAAGGCAAGGAAGACGCATCGCTCTCGCCAAAAAGAAGATCATCGGCCGACAAATCATATACGGCGTTATCGCGCGAGATCTTAATCAGGCTATTCTGCTTCCCCGCAACATGCATAGTCAACGGCTGGAACCAATGCATGTAATGCGTCGCCCCCATCTTAAGCGCCCAATCCCTGAGCGCCCTGCTCATTACCGAAAGAAGATCCTTAGACATTCCGCCCCTGCCGCTCCTGACCCTCACAAGCTCGGAGAAATGCTCAGCGTCTATGAGCTCGCGAATAACATTATCGGTAAAACACAAGGAAGCGAAATCCTTGACGGATTGCATTGCAAAAATTGTATTTTGAACTCGTTTCATAATAGCGCCATATGATACAACATTTCCGTTTTTTTTGCGAGATTTTTCAAAAGGACGCTTCCAAAAAAGATGCCGCTTGGGGGTTCATGCGAATTTCCAGGACGCAAAATCACCAACCCCATGAGACAATTTGCGGTTTTCAAAGCAAATATAAGCATTATGATCGAATATGATGACAAGCAAATGGAAACCGCGAACACGCTCGGCGAAACAGACGCGAAGCTGCCGAGGGAAAAGCTGGAATCCGACGGATTGGCCTCGCTATCGGATACAGTGCTGATAAAACTCATGTTGGGAATATGCAACGATAACGCGAGAAACCTCACTCTCATCAATGAAGTGAGCAGAGCGCTATCGCAAAACGAAAGCCTCGACAGGATATTCGCCGATTTGAAGGCGGTCCGCGGAATAAAAACGGCAAAAGCATCCGGCATAATAGCCGGTTTTGAGCTTTTCAGAAGAAAGCACATGACAAAAAACAGGATAAAAAGCCCATCCGACTGCCATAGGATTCTGGAAGCATATGAAGAAGAAACGCAAGAGCACTTCATCATGATAGCGTTGAATGCCGCAAACGAGGCGACAAGCGTGAATGTCATAAGCATAGGCTTGGCAAACCAAACGCTGATTCATCCGCGCGAAGTGTTCTCAAAAGCAATAGAAGCAAGAGCGATAAGCATAATCATCGCGCACAACCACCCCACGGGGGATGTCCATCCGTCCAAAGCGGACATCGACACAACGAAAACGCTCCAGAAAGCCGGCAGGATAATAGGAATAAAGGTCATTGACCACATCATATTCGGCAGAGGAAACTACTATTCATTTGCAGAGCACAACACAGTGGACTTCAATTGATCAATTGAAGTATCTTGCCGACCATCAAATCAGACATCGCATCAGCGCAAGAAACGGGCGCATACCGCTACCCAATAGCTGAGCGATTCCGCCCAACGATTGAAAAAAAAGGGAATTTATGGTAATTTTAGGTCATTCCTGAGAACCTCGGGCAAAGTCTGATTTCGCCGACAGCTTTCAGATTTGAAAAATCATCCGAAAGCGGCAGAATACGATGACGCCATGCGGTTTTCCGCATCTGAAACACCTGCAGGCGATTCTTCTGAACAGCAGGTTTTCGGAAGCGCCCTCCAACAAAGGAACGCAAAATGAAAAAAGTACTTCTCCTTGCTATATTGGCAATGTCATGCGTCTTCGGCTTTTCAGCACCTGAAATCCTCCCGCTCAAGCATGGTCCGGGGTTTGATCATACGGCCATGGATAAGAACCTGCATCAGTACCTGCGCGATTGCGATAGTCCCGCTCTTGAGGATGTATCCGTTCTGCTAAGGCACGGCGCCAATCCGAATTCCAAGTCCGATATGGATGCTACGCCGCTGATGATCGCGGCGGGAAAATGCGATGCGTCCATAGTCAGGCTGCTTCTGGATAATCATGCGCAAATCAATGCGAAGGATTCGGCAGGATGGACTCCAATAATGTATGCCGCATGCTATTCCAACGATGAAGTCATCAGACTCCTCGCCAGCAGAGGAGCGGATCTCAACGCCAGGAGCAACAACGGATGGTCCCCCATGCATTTCGCTGCGGCGCACGGCAATGCGGAAACCATACGGCTGCTCGCATCTCTTGGATGCAACGCAAATGAAATATCCGAAGATGGACTGACACCGCTCCACTATGCCGTATGCGTCAAAAATGCGGATCCGAACAAAATCAAGGCTTTGTGCGATTCCGGAGCAATGGTGAACCGCGGCGCGAGCGGAACCACACCTTTGATAAAAGCAGTTCAAAATGCGAATCCGCAAGTTGCGGAAATCCTCATCAAAGCCGGAGCGAATCTGAAAGCCAAGGACAAGGACGGGCTTTCGGCCATATTGCACGCCGCCGGATCGGAGTCGCCGCTTTCAGGAAGAATGATAAGGCTTCTTGCGAGATCAGGCGCAGACATGAGTGATACGGACAACTCCAATGGCAATGCTCTGATAATCGCAGTACGAAAAGGGAATCCGGAATCCGTCAAAGCGCTGATCGATCTTCATTGCAATCCGGACTCGATTGATGACTACGGAAGAACAGCCCTTATAGTCGCCATTTCCCAAACGAAAGCAAACCAGCTTGAAATCATCAAGGCTCTTCTCAAAGCCAAAGCAAATGCGAATGCAAAAGACATAACTGGAAAAAGCGCCCTCATGTATGCGATTGATAGCGGTGACTGCGAAATCGCAAGCCTTCTAGTGCAATCAGGCGCCGATACGAAAGCAAGAGACCTGTACGGCAACAGCGTGTTCAGCTATGCTGCCGCGACAGGAAACGAAAAGATGATAGACAGCATATTCAGCACAATCATCTGATTGATGATTCCACGGCGCTTTTAAGAGCGCTTCTAAAAACCTGTCATTTGAGAATATCTGCGGATTTTCGAGACAGGAAAACGGCAATTTCCTTTCCGAGAAAAAAGGGAAACAGGAATACTGACCGTTCTCGAGGCTTTTTGCCGGTTTTATGGACGGAAAGGCGTCTGGCAGGTTCGGACTCTGAGGTTTTTAGAAGCGCCCTTAATGAACTGCTGCCAAAAAGCGCCCAAAACCGATTACTGGTCCGAGCCTGATGGCAATACGGCCTTATCAGTTCCTGACTTATCAGAAAATATCAGCTCTCGTACGGCATGATCAATCTCTTCCTTGACTTGAGGATTGGCTTTCAAGTAAAGTATGAGATTCTCACGCCCTTGAGCTATCTTCTCCTCCTTGTAGGCATACCAGCTTCCGCTCTTTTGAAGAACATCAAGTCTGACAGCGGCATCCGAAAGGGCAGCCTCCTCGGACAAACCCTCGCCAAAATACAAATCAGCTTCGAATTTCCTAAATGGCGGAGCCACCTTGTTTTTGACGATTTTTATCTTGACCTTGTTTCCTATCGCCTCATCACCCTTTGTTATGGCTTCACCCTTTCTAACTTCTATCCTCACCGACGAATAGAATTTCAGCGCATTTCCACCCGTAGTCGTTTCAGGATTTCCGAACATGACGCCTATCTTCATCCTTATCTGATTGATGAATATCAAAGTGGTATTGCTTTTTGACAATAGCGATGTCAGCTTCCTCAAAGCCTGACTCATCAGCCTTGCCTGAAGTCCGACATGCTGATCGCCCATATCCCCTTCGATTTCCGCAATAGGCGTAAGAGCGGCAACGCTATCTATGACCATTATATCTATGGCGCCTGTCTTTATCAGCGATTCGGCAAGCTCAAGGGCCTGTTCCCCGCTATCAGGCTGAGATATCCACAACTCATTTATATCAACGCCTATCTTCTTGGCATAAATCGGATCGAGCGCATGCTCCGCATCTATGAATGCCGCAACGCCTCCCATTTTCTGCGATTGGGCGACAGCCTGCAATGCAAGCGTGGTTTTTCCCGATGATTCCGGACCGTATATTTCTATGATTCTCCCTTGAGGATATCCGCCAACACCCAAAGCATCATCAAGAAGAATACACCCAGACGGAATGACCTTTATATCCATCTTAGGATTCTCACCCAGCTTCATGAGACTGCCTTTTCCGAATTGCTTCTCAATTTTCAGTCTGGCTTCCTCCAAAAGCATCTCCTTTTCGCTTTTGATCCTGCTTATATCGCTTTTATCCTTTTTCTCCGCCACAATAAAACTCCTGTCAGACCAAATCAACGGTCTTCGCTATAAATATGCTTTCGAAATGGCTTTTTGTCACCAAAATCCTTTTCAGAAATCAACCTGATTAGCGAATCATCCTGAGGACCCTTTTAAACCTTAGAGTCCGAACCTGACCAAACGGACTTTCACGCCTTCCTTCACTATTCTGCGATCTTTCAATCCAAGACGATCCGCGCTCTGCGAAGTGGATCTCCTCACCAGATTCTCAATGCCCACCGCATCCGAATATCTCCTCAGCATATGTCTTGAGGCATTGCGGCTGCGATCATGCCACAATTTTCCCGCAAAAAGCGCATCCGTACCGAAAATAGAAAGCGGATGAGACATTATCCTTATCAGATTCTCTTCGCTCTGAGTCACATCTCGCATAGTGCATATTCCGGTTTCGCGAGCAACAATATCCAGTATCACATCCAAAGTCTCAACATTCCACATCGAAGCTATCTGCTCAATGCTCTTTCCAATCAGATCATCAAAAGAATCGGAATACTGTATGAATATCTTATCATGACTGACCAACTGGGCTATGCTTTCAAATCCTGACGGATTCATCATGAGGCGCTTTGCCTCTTCCCTATATGCGCGATCCTCAATAAGCCTGCGCTTATACGTCTGTTCTCCATCCTGCAAAACCCTAGGGGGGAGAAGAGAGGCCAAGCTTGTGCTGCCATACTCATACGGATATTGATCAAAAGCGATGTCAATCCCGTCGGAGTGGGCTTTCTCGATCATATCAAGAATGCCTCCGATCTGATTCTGATTCGAATCGCCTATGGCTTTAAGGTGCGAAATCTGCAGACGCACCTTGGCCTTCCCCGCATAGGAAATGGCTTCAGCAGTCGCATTCAATCCATCGTTGCCCTCCTCGCGCCTATGAATGGCAAAAAGAGCGTCATGCTCGCGAACAACCTCCAGAAGCGCAAGAATCTCCTTGTCATCGGCAAATACGCAAGGGGCATAATACAATCCGGTTGAAAAACCTATGGCGCCTTCCGAGAGAGAGTCATCGAGCATTTTCCGCATCCTGGCTATTTCCCTGCTATCCGCCTTTCTATTGGGATTGCCTTCCATTGCGGCGATCCTAAGAGCGGAATGACCTTGAAGAAACATCAAGTTGTTGCTGATATGCAAGGAATCCGCAATATCCTTAAACTGTCGAAAACTATTCCATTGGGGCAAATTCTCAGGCCAGTCACCAAGTATGCTTAGCACATTTTCCTTTAAATCACGCCTGCGGGAATCGTCCCCTGCCACAGGATACACCGACACCCCGCAATTTCCGACAATCTCATCACTGATGAGGTCATCTCTCCTGATTTCGGATCCGGGTTCCTTAAGGTATAAAAATTCGCTGTGACAATGGAAGTCTATGAATGACGGAAAAACATAATCCCCACGAAAATCCGACATAACGGGAACAATGCCGTCATCAATCAGAACATCAGAACAAGCCTTCAAGGCCTCCTCTGAAGAAAACAAGTGATCCTGTCTGACTATCTTCAAAACATCATACTCGCCATGATTCGAAAAAACATCGGTTTCACCATCACAGCAAGACCTGCGGTCGCTTTTTTTCAAAAGCAAACACGCCAAATACGAAGCTGGTGAGACATTGTCTATCAGCTTTGCATTGAATACGCATATCATAGACCGTATTCTTCTATCTTATTCAAAAGCGTCCTTCTGGAGATTCCAAGCTCTTCCGCCGCTTTAGACCTATTGCCCTCATGCTTAAGCAACGCTTTCTTGATATTCTCGATTTCAGCATCCTTAAGAAGAAGCGAGCCGCTATCCGCATTCGATTGCGGACGCGAGCCTCCCGGCACTCCGGCGCCAGCCGGCATGCCGCCGGCCATTCCAACGCCTCCTGGCATCCCATTCATATTCATTCCAGCAGGCTGCCCCGGATGCGACGGATTATAGCCACCTTGCATTCCAGGATAGCCCTGATTCGGATAACCGCCGTAATTGGCGCCATACCCGGCATTGTATCCTCCCGGCGCGCCTGCGGGCATTCCATTCTGCCAGCCCTGAGCAGCGCCGTATCCCTGCGGTGGGTATCCGCCCTGTGGCATCCCATATCCGCCCTGCGGCGGATATCCGCCCTGCGGCATCCCATATCCTCCCTGCGGAGGATATCCGCCCTGCGGCATATTGCCATACATTCCGCCGGCCGCACCTGCGCCAGGGCCTGCTATTGCAGAGAACGAAATCATCTCCGGAAGTATATATTCCTCATCCGTACAAAAGATCATCGCGCGCTCTATGAGATTCTCCAATTCCCTGACATTTCCTGAAAACCTATGTTCCTCAAGCTTTTTCAAAGCCATCGGATGAAGATCCTTCACGGACTTGCTCATCTTCTTGTTGAGCTTCTGTATCATGTATTTCGCCAAAAGCGGAATATCACCCGTCCGCTGATTGAGCGGAGGAAGATTTATCTTTATCACATTCAGCCTGAAATACAAATCCTCTCTGAATCTCTTTTCCTTGACATCATTCTCGATGTTCCTGTTCGTAGCCGATATGAAGCGAACGTTTATAGGTATTTCCGCAGTTCCCGCAAGGCGCATTATCTTCTTTTCCTGAAGCACCCTCAAAAGCTTGACCTGAAGCGAGGGAGTAGCATCGCCTATCTCATCAAGAAACACCGTACCGCCCTGAGCCATCTCGAAAAGGCCCAGCTTCCTTGAGGTAGCGCCAGTGAAAGCGCCCTTCTCGTAGCCGAACAACTCGCTTTCTATCAGGTTATCAGGAACGCCGGCTATGTTTATCGCCATAAAAGGACCATTCGCCATAGGGCTGTTGTTATGGATATACCTTGCCAGCACTTCCTTTCCGGTTCCGCTCTCACCGGTTATGAGAACATTTGATGAAACATTGGAAATCTTGCTGACAGTAGCCTTGATGTTCTTTATCGCAACGCTCTCGCCGACGAAGCCATCATCCTGTACCTTCTTGATCGCATTAATGGAGTTCTCGAGGCAAAACATAGCATGGACGTTCTTGATTCTCAAAAGAACCTCATCCAGCGCAAGAGGCTTTACGATGTAATCCTTCGCGCCGAGCTTCATCGCATTGACGGCATCCTTGGTCTCTCCGAATGCGCTCATCATTATGGTAGGAGTCCTAACGCCCATTTCCTTAAGCTTCTCAAGAAACTGCAGGCCAGTCATTCTCGGCATCTTGAGATCAGTCATTATGATATCGAAATTATCGTTCTTGACCTTCTCCAATCCGTCCAGACCATCGCATGCGCCAATGGCAACATGACCCTCTATCTCAAGAAACTTTACTACGGTGTTCCTCAAATTGACTTCATCGTCTACAACCAAAACTTTCACTTACGCACCCTTCAGCAAATCAAGCGCCATCCAAAACCTTCCCGATCATGTCGCAAATCCTCAATGCCCTTCTCTCGGAAAATCTCAAGGATGAATACGCGTCAATATGTTTTATTATAGTAGTTTTATCAAGATATTTCAAAACATACTCATTGTCCGACAACAGCTCAGCAAGGTTGTTTCTTCCGGTTGCGCGCAGGTTTTCATATGACCTCATGCTCTCCTTTCGGATCTCCTCATGCATAACCTGCCTATCAGCGCCTTTCTTGCAAGCCTCCATTATAAGAACTTCAGTTCCCGAATACACGCCGAACTTGTCCAGATTGTTTTTAATCGCTACCGGATCAAGCTCCAAAGTGGAAAATGTCTTTTCCACCGTAATCAGAATCTCATCGATGCACAAGAACCCGCCGCTGATTATGATCCGCCTGTTGGCGCTATCGTCCAACGTGCGCTCCAAAATGCTGTTTGCGCCGTTCTCCCACGCCACCTGCGCAAAAGACTGAACCATCCTGCACAGGGACGAAACCTTCTCCATGCTTATCGGATTCCTCTTGAAAGGCATTGCCGACGATCCGACCTGATTTTTGGAAAAAGCCTCTCTGACCTCACCGCCTATTCCGGAGCTCTGAAGCATCCGCATGTCGATTGCAATTTTCGCGCAGGCAAGCGCTATTTCCGACAGAAGCGACAATATGCGGTAATCCTGGCTTCTGGGATATACCTGAGTCGTAACCTCAAACGCTTCGATTCCAAGGTTCTCAAGAACTTTTCGCTCCAGATCCTCCGCACCATCCACGCCAAGCAGTATCTCATAGCTGGATGCGTTCCCGCAAGCGCCCTTTAGCCCCTTTCCCAAAACCTTGAAGCCATCCAGCTCGCTATGAACCCTCAGAAACTCCTCGGCATACAATGCGAACCTGTATCCGACCGTAGTGCATTCAGCGCTCTGCAAATGAGTCCATGCCATCGTGGACACAGAGGAATTTTTTCTTATGAATCCGCTCAAAACAGAAAGAATGCTTCTGACGCGAGCGATCACCAAGGCAAACGACTCCCTTATCCTTATAGCCTCAGCATTATCCAATATGTCGGTGCTTGTAGCCCCAAGATGTATCTTGCCGCCTCCGATCGGGCATTGCTCGCTGAAAGCCTTTATCTCCGCCATAAGATCATGATGCGTTTCCTTCTCTATTTCAAGGCTCCGCTCGATATCAACATCACCCTCGTGCGAGCATATGTCCGCAAGCTCCTCATCGCTCACAAGGCCAAAACCGTTCTGCGCCCGAGCGAGAGCGACCCATACCTTTCGAAGCAGATGCCTCTTATGTTCCTCAGACCATATGCTCCTCATCTCCTTGGAAGCATATCTCCAGGAGAAAACAGATTCGAATCCTGAAAAATCCATTTGCCGCAGCCTCCTATCCCAACAAAGCAACAAGCTTCCGAATCTGATCGTCATTAAGGCCGAGGCCCTTGAGATAACGCATCGCACCGTTTCTCATATCATCTCCGGAAATCATCCTCACATCACTCACGCCAGCAATAAGCTTGAGCATCACATCTATATTATTAGCGGCTATTGTCGAATACCTTTGAGCATCCTTCTCCTTCGTTATGCCATGATAATTAGCATACGAAACCATATAGTCATCCGCTATCTCATCATAACTCGCACCCATCAGCGCCGCAAACAGCGCTATGACGAACCCCGTTCTGTCCCTGCCGTCAATGCAATGGACAAGCAATGGCGGCTTTGCATTCGAATCCGCAAGAGCGCGCAACCCGGCAGCAAGCTTGGATTTGAATTCCGCGGAAGCGTAATCCGAGGGCAGAGGAGCCAATATCACCCTGCCTGTATCAAACAGCCTCATATAATATGAACTTCTGAAATCATCGCTTTCCGAATACTTGTTCACTTCCGACCTGGTATCTTGGAGATTCAAAACAAATGAAACCCTCGCGCCCTGCATGACCTGATCAGCATATATCGCCCTTGAGCGGCTGTTGTCGATGGGGCTGGCGCTGCGATACAATCGGGATTTTCCGATTCCACCCGCCTTCACGTTCCTGAAATTCGCAAAAGCGGCATCACTCTCATAATCAATCCTCTTATCGGAATAGGCAAGCGTATTTATGGACTGCTCTCTATGATACTTCCCTTTTGAGGAAAGACGTATTACGCAAGTATCTCCGACTTTCAGACCCCCTGCTTCACTTAGACTTCCATTCGTAATGCAAACCGCTGCGAACTTATGGCCTGGAAGAGCTCGAAGAAGAGGGTCGCCGTTTTTGCCGTAATAACCGTTATAATACGGCACATCCTTCAATTTGAATCCATTTGAAAAATCAATGGCAACTCCATCGCCAAGCTCAAAACCTCCCGACAAAAGATCGGAAACAGGAATATTCAATATGGCGTTTCCGGCGGTGTCAAGAGAGGAAATCATCCCCTTCATGCCCTTCGAAGCAGCCGGAAGCGGAACCGATTTGGCCGCCGAAACAAATCCTGCCGGCGATTCGCTGCCGGCGGCAGCATTCGATGCTTGCTGCGTACCGCACGAAAACACAAGAGCAAACGCCATCACAGATGCGACAAAGCGCATCACCACAAAACCCTTACCCATAAACCACACCTCCGATCAAACGTCCGAAAAACGGCGGCAATCAAACCTTTGCCAACGAATAGAGCAATTCGCCGGAACAGTATGTCCTAACAACTCCGTGTTCATCAAAAACTATGCTGCCGTCCTCTCCGAAACCAACCACAACCCCTTCGGCTATCCTCGCCCCGGAAACATCAGAAAGAACGCAACTGGACCCCAGCACAGAGCTCCTAAGGCAATAGAAATTCATCCAATCCTCGCCAATATCCTGTTCCCATCCGTCCGCAAGCCTCGACGCAAGCTCATGAAGAGTCTTGTGATCGGCAGGGCGGCGATGAGTTGCCGGGTTGCCATCAAGCAAAATCGATGCTGCCTTTTCAGACAAATCATCCGGCAGCCTGTTGTAGACATTTATGCCAACTCCGATAATATGATAACCAGGCGCGGATTCCGCAAGAATCCCAACGCACTTCCTTCCGCCGATCAGAATATCATTCACCCATTTGATCTTCAAATCAATATTAAAGAAATCCTCTAAAATCTTCAACACCCTGACGCTCGAAACCAACGTCACATTCGCAGGAGGAAGCTCTCCGAATCGCAAAAAGGAAATATAAAGGCCGCCATCATCACTTGCAAATGATCTGCCGTTGCGGCCGCGGCCTTTGGTTTGCGAAAAAGCATAACAGCAAACCGGCTGGCGATCCGAACCTTCCAGACATTTCGAAGCGTGCCTCTTCAAATAATCATTCGTGCTGTCCGTTTCCGGCAAAAATATCGTTCTCATATCAAAAAAAGCGCAAAAGCAGCGTACGACCCTATCAAAGCCTCACCCTGTTTTCAAATGCGCTGGAAAGAGCTCTGGAGCTTGCGAAGGATATGTCCGATCCGCTCTGCAAACCACTTGAAAGCCTCGAAAACACAATATCCGGACAAACCTCCGATATGATTTTCTTGATGTACATTGCAGTCACATCACCCTCATCGTCAGGGTTCGTAGCGATTATTATCTCCTTCAACTCACCGCCAAGGGCGCGCTTCTTCAACGCATCAATATTCAAGGACTCCGGATAAATTCCATTGTATGGGGATATCCTGCCCCATAAAACATGGTACAATCCGTCAAAGACCCTGCTTTCCTCGAACGAATTGACATCCTCGGTTTCCTCCACCACGCAAATCCTATCCCTCTTTCTGGAGGCAGACGAGCAAATCGCGCAAACATCGCTTTCGCAATACATTCCGCATACGGAACATCTGACGATTCTGGACTTCAAATCAAGCATCATCCTTGACAAATTAACCACATACTCATCACTTGACTTCAGCATGAATGTAACGATTCTCCTGGCCGACTTGGAGCCAAGTCCAGGAAGCTTGGAAATCTCATAAGAAAGGCTTTCAATCAAATTCATACGCAAGCAAAACAAGACGAATCAATTGATCAGATCATCCTTGAAAACATCAAAAAAGGCATCCTCAGCGGCAACATCATAATTTGAGACATCCCCAACCATATCGGAATCGGTTGCGGAACCCTCCGCTTTGCCAGAATCGGCTCGCTCGGGCGCAGGAGCTTTGACGGATGGAGCATCAGCTTGATGCCGCGAAGCAGCGCGAGAGCTGCTGGCCGCCCTCTTTGCAGCGCTCTCCGGTCTTGTCGGAGAAACAGTTCCGACCGGCCGCGCTTGCGCAGGCTGAGCAATCGTAGCAGCCGCTTCGCCCGAATCGGAATCCGAATCACCGTCGGAAGATGACCGCTCATATGCCGCCAGCCTTTTTGCAATCTCAAAATTCGACAAGCGCATCCTGATTCGCGCCAAATTCGCCAAAAACAGCTCGCAATCGAATCCAGGGTTTATACTATATCTCATATCCCTGTACAATTTCAGAAGATCATCAAGTATCAAATTGAGATTATCAGGGGTCAGCGATGCGAAATCCGGGCGCGAAAGGACCTCTGGCGAAAAATATGTCATATCCCTGTCGGATATGCCGCTTTTATGCAGGAGAAGGCATCTGATGAAAAAAGCGAAATCGCTTACGAACTGCTCATTCTGCACTCCGTTTCTCTGAAGATCAAAGAACGTCTCAAGAATGCCCTTGGCGTCCTCTTTGACTGCAAGGGAAAGGATATCCGCAATTTTTTCGTATGGAGTAAGCAGCAACTCCTTTTCTATCTTTCCGAAAACGATGCTTTTGCCGCAGAACGATGAGAGCTGGTCGAATATCGTATACGCATCACGCATGCTGCCCTCGCTCTCGCGAGCAATATACGAGAGCGACTGATCATCGATCGACATGCCCAATTCATCGCACAAGCTCCTGATCCTGCCTTTGACAAGATCCTGTCCTATTGATTTGAACCTGAAGAACTGGCATCGCGATTTGATTGTTTGGGGCACCTTCTGTATCTCGGTCGTAGCGAAAATGAATATCACATAATCAGGCGGTTCCTCTATTGTCTTCAAAAGCGCATTGAAAGCGCTATTCGAAAGCATATGAACCTCATCTATTATGTATATCTTGAACCGCGACGAAGGGGGATACATTATGTCGCTTTTAATCCTGCGTATATCCTCAACAGATGTATTCGACGCACCATCTATCTCGATGCAGTCTATAGATGACGACGCAGTAATCCCCACGCAAGATTCGCACTTATTGCACGGATGTATCGACGGTCCATGCTTGCAATTGAGACTCTTCGCAAGCAAACGGGCCGAAGTGGTCTTGCCGACCCCTCTGGGCCCGGCAAAAAGATATGCATGCGCAAAACGATTGTTCTCTATCGCATTTCTTATCGTCGTAACGACAAAATCCTGTCCTTCCAACTCGTTAAAATCCTGAGGACGCTTGCGATTTGCTGTAGAAATGAACCCCATAAAAAAAGACTGGCAAAAGCATCGGATCTCATTTAGTGCCTCCTACCGTTGCTGTGTTCCCACCCTGGCGGGGTTCAGAGGCCTATAATAGTCCGAGTTCTGCCAATCGACTCATATTATATAAGATCCGAATAAAATAATCAATGCCGCTGCGCCGCCTCTTGCCGAATCATATCCTCGATCCTAACAATGCGATCACATCCCAAAAGCGATTCGAGCTCAAAATCATCATGGCTTATGGCAAGAATCGTAACATCGTACTTTTCGCGAACATCTGCAATCCGCTGAGCAACGGAGGCTTTTATCGAAACATCCAGGCTATTGAAAGGCTCATCAAGCAAAAGAAGCTTCGGTGGGATTATAAGGCATCTCGACAACGCCAAACGCTGCTTCTCCCCGCCGGAAAGCGTTCCGGCCATTTGCTTCCGCCTATCAGAAAGCCCGACGAATTCCAATGTCCGCCCTATCATGCCATCCCATTCGCTCCGCCTGACCCTGTTGGCTATTAGAACGAATTTGAGATTCCTCTCCACCGTAAGATTATCAAAAACCGCATAATCCTGAAACATCAAAGCGATTTTGCGCTTATGAACCGGAACCCTCGAAATATCAGCCCCATCAAGCATTATCCGTCCGGATTCCATTTTCTCAAGTCCCGTAAGACCCCTAAAGAATGTGGTCTTGCCATATCCGGATGGGCCGAATATTCCAATGCACTCCTTTCGGTTGCAGGAAAAATCATATGTGAACGCCCTGTTTCCGACACGCACTCTCATGCCGCTGACATCAAGAAACATAAGACTATTTCCTCTTTTCCACTATCTTCCTATTCACAATATCCGGCACGAAAAGCGATACGTCCATGTCATAGAGCGCCAATTCGCGCACACTGGAGCTTCTAACGCTGGAAAGCGAAGTGCTGGCAGGCAGGAATACCGTTTCAAGCTCAGGACATATAGTCTTATTCACCTGATAGATCTCCGTCTCGTAGGAATAGTCCGCTGCATTCCTCGTTCCCCTTACGAGCGTATCCGCTCCAATATGCTTTGCATAGGCAGCGACAAGCCCATCGCAGGAATCCACCCTTATCTTGGCATTGTCCTTAAATATCTCACGCAGCATCAGCACCCTCTCTTCCACAGTAAAAAGAGAAGTCTTCGAGGAATTATTCGCGACAAGCACTATGACATCGGAAAACAGCGCCGACGCCCTTCTTATGAGATCAACATGACCGTTCGTCGGCGGATCAAAACTTCCAGGAACCACACAAGGCTTCATTTTTTAAGCCCTTCCACGTATTCCTGCATCGCACGACGATCCTCCTCGCTTTCAAATGCTATCTTTTCCGAAATGGTGAACTCGCTTCTTTTTCTTCCATACCTGAATACGGCGAAATTTCCGCCACCCACATATGATATCCTATCAGGTGCCTTTACCTGATGACTGGATCTGATATATGAAACAGCGCAATCAAAATGGCAGAAACAATCACGTAAATCCC
The DNA here is from genome assembly GCA_902797395.1 of uncultured Spirochaetales bacterium. GTDB lineage: Bacteria > Spirochaetota > Spirochaetia > Sphaerochaetales > Sphaerochaetaceae > UBA9848. The sequence goes on along the minus strand of CADBSO010000027.1, from coordinate 16,069 downwards.
TCCCGGCCGAACCATTGTCCGCCGATTCGCCGGAAAAGCCGCTGACACCGTCGCTAGCAATGGATTGCGCGCGCTCCAGTTCGGTCCCATCTTCGGTCCCATCCGACTCGATCCCATCCGCCGCAGCCGAATCCGAACCGCAGCAACCATTTTCCGAAACCAAATCCGAACGCAAGTCTCCAGGATCGGACGCATCATTGTTCAATATGCTCTGCGCAAACCGCTTTCTGGTGACAAGAGCAGTTTCGATCCGCTCAATAGGCTTTCCGCAAATAGCGCATCTGGGTTCAGGCTGACTCACCTCGAACGACATCCCCTCGGAAGGCTCATACGACCCCTGCATCTTTCTCTGCGAAAACCCTCTCGCTCTCGAGACGTTCAAGTCATCATTTGCAAATGCGCCGCCTGCGACTTTCTTGATTATCCTGCTTGTCTGCTCACGCTTCTGCTCGCGTCGAGCTTCCTGACTTATCTTTGTCTTCTTCTGATTCCTATTGCGTGCTGACATTCTTGTAATGAAACAAATCCCCGCCCGAAATGAAAACGACATCAATGCGCGCTTGCGCATTCACATCGCCCGACGATTGCAAATACAAATTCAGGGCAGAGGTTATTTTAAAAATCTTTCGCTTGGAAATCATCGCACGGATGAAATCCGCTCCGAAAACAGCATCAGCCTTTCGCGTCAGCCCCTTGACTTCAACGCCAACAAAGCATCCGTGATCCACAGCTATTATATCAACTTCGGAATATTTCGTCGGTTTGTAATTGCGCAGGACGATATCGTACCCAATGCGCTTCAAATATTCGCAAGCCCTATCCTCGAACGCCATTCCTTTTTGCTTGGAATTATTCACAATCAGTACCGAGCAAGAGCTTGCGGATTCTCAAATCACCATTCTCAAATCACTAAAATCAAAGCTTCTCTTTAATCCTAGCCGCCTTTCCGACCTTGCCCCTAAGATAATAGAGCTTCGCTCTCCTGACACGACCTTTCCTGACGACCTCGACCTTCTCGACCCTCGGAGAATGCAACGGAAAAATCCTCTCCACACCCACACCATAGGAAATCTTCCTGACAGTGAACGTCCTGCGGATTCCGCTGTTCTTCTTCGCAATGACAACGCCCTCAAATACCTGTATTCTCTCTGTCGTGCCCTCGACGATCTTGAAATGCACCTTTACGGTATCACCGATATTAAAATTCTCCGCACCATCCTTAATCTGCTCGTTCTCAATCTTCCTAATCAGATCCATTATCGTACCTCTTCCTCAAATCATCAATAATACGCCTGTCGAAATCATCCAAAATCGCTTTCTCAAGCAAATCCGGGCGGTTCAGAAAGGTCTTCTCCAAAGATTTCTCCCTCTTCCATCGCATAATGCTCCGATGATTTCCGTTTAATAATACATCAGGCACCGAAAAATTGCAATAATTCGCCGGCCTCGTGTATTGGGGATATTCCAAAAGTCCGGCGCTAAAGCTTTCGGACTCAAGGCTTTCACTGCTTATGACACCCGGAATCAGCCTATACACGGCATCTATGATGCAAAGCGTCGCAACCTCGCCGGAAGATATGACATAATCGCCTATGCTCAGCTCATCGGTCACATAATTATCAATGACTCTTTGATCAACGCCTTCGTAATGTCCGGCAATAAACACCAGTTCATGTTCGCGGCTCAGTTCATAGGCCTTAGCCTGATCAAACCTCTTTCCAGAAGGCGACGGATACACCACACGCGCCCCGCTTTGCTTTGCGGAAATCGAATCCAACGCATCAAACAACGGCTGAGGCTTCAGCAGCAATCCCGCGCCGCCGGAATATATCTCATCATCAACTTTCCTATGCTTATCATCGGAAAAATCACGGAAATCTATCAGTTCGACATCCACAAGGCCCTTGTCCCTCGCCCGTTTGAAAATCGAGTTTCCGAAAAACCCGTCAAGCATCTGCGGGAACAGCGTCAGAACGGTGATTTTCACTCCAAAAGGCCCCCATTCAACAATTCAATCGATCCTGCCTTCACATCCGGCTCGGCAACAAAGACCTTCATATACGGTACGAGAACCTTCTTCCCATCACATTTCAAAATCTCAAGAATCAGGCTCTGCGCTCCCTCGATAAGATTGATGACCTTGCCAACGGATGAGCCTTCAAAAACAACCGAAAGCCCGATCAGATCCTTGTAATACGTTTCGCCATCCCCAAGCGGGCGGGCATTCTCTCTCCTGACAAAAATCAAAGCTCCGGAAAGCGCGGCGGCCTTTTCCTTGGTGTCATACCCCTTGAACCTGACAAGCCTTCCATCACCGCATCCGACTATCTGCGATATCTCAGCATCGAAGAAAGTCCCCTGCCTGTCCCTAATGCGAACAATGCCGGATTCGAGGAGATTCTCTGTCGTGTTATCACTTCGCAAATTCAAAAAACCGGCAACGCCATGGGTTCTGCCGACCCGGCCCGTCTCCATATAATCATCGTCGACCATAAGCGCAAGTCCGAAGCCAAACGGCAATCACGAATAAAGCGGATAGCCCTCGAGCAACTTCGCAATTCTGCCCTTCGCTTCGCTCTCCGCTTTCGAATCCAATTCGAAAAGCGTCTTGGACAGCCCGACAACTCCATCCTTGGATGTCGACTTCGCCGGTCTGGTAGAGCCAAGCACGAGCTTTATGACAGAAGCTATCTCCTTCATATCGCTTTCCACAAAACCGCGCGTGGTCAAAGCTCCCAATCCCAACCTTATGCCGGAAGTGTACCACGGGCCATTCACATCGAACGGCAGGGCATTCCTATTCAGCGTTATGCCAATGCTCCTCAAACTGGATTCAGCCTGACGACCGGTAAGTCCGAAGCTCTTATTGACATCCACAAGAACAATATGATTATCAGTTCCGCCAGTAAGAACGCTGACGCCCTGACTTACCAGCTCCGCCGCCAAAGCCCGCGAATTGCGAACTATATTGGCCGCATATGTCTTGAAGTCATCCTTCAGCGCTTCCTTAAATGCCACAAGCTTCGCTGCGATCACATGCTCCAAGGGACCCCCTATCACAAGCGGACACCCCTTTTCAACAAACGGAGCCAAATGGCTCTTGGCCAATATGAATCCTCCGCGAGGACCTCTTAGCGTCTTATGGGTTGTGCTTGTGACTATATCCGCGAAAGCGACAGGATTCTCATCGCCGGAAAACACGCCCCCGGCGACAAGACCGGCAAAATGAGCCATATCAACCATCAAAACCGCACCGACCTTATCGGCTATCTCGCGCAGCCTTCTGAAATTTATCGCACGCGGATAAGCGCTGTATCCAGCCAGCAGAACAAGCGGCTTGAACTCCAATGCCGCCTTCTCTATGTCATCGTAATCAAGCATGAACGTCTTTTCCGACACGGAATAGGTCCTGACATCAAACATCTGAGCGGATACGTTCATCCTATACCCATGGGTCAGATGTCCGCCGCTGTAATAATCAAGAGACATGAGCCTCTGATTATGACAAGCCTCGCGAATGCGGGTGAAATCAGCGGGCGTGAGCTTGGACATGTTCTTCTCACCTATCTCCTCAAGAATCGGATCCATGGCCCTTTGAGACAATATGGCCCAATATGCGACAAGGTTCGCATCCGCGCCGGAATGCGGCTGAACATAAGCGAAATCGGCGCCGAACAAGCGGCGGCAAGCCTCCGCGCATTCGCTCTCAAGCTTATCCACCACCTCACAGCCGGCATAAAACCTATGAAAAGGCACGCCCTCAGCATACTTATCGGTGAACAGGGTACCCATAGCCGCCTGCACCGAAACAGACGAATAATTCTCACTTGCTATCAGCTTGAGAGTATTGCGCTGATTCTCCAGCTCTTCCAAATAAAACTGTCTCACCGATGGCGAAGTCTCCTCAAGCAGCGACAAAAGACCATCAACATACCGCTTCTCGCGCTCATTCAATTTGCTCACAGACATCATGCACCCCCATGCGCTACATCGTCGTATTCTTTTCCCTGTAGGTGATTCTTCCCTTCCCCAGATCATATGGAGAAATCTCTATGCGCACTATATCGCCGAGAATTATCTTGATATTGCTCTTCCTCATCTTCCCCGATATGTACGCCAGAACGACATGCCCGTTCTGAAGCTCAACCCTGAATGTCGTGTTCCTGAGGACTTCTATGACCTTGCCTGTAACCTCGATGGCCTCTTCCTTCGTATCTGCGCTCATTATATCACTCTCACCTGCACTTCATCTGAAAAATCGTATTTGTTCCTGAAAAACCTGTTTATGCTCCGAATCCTCTGGGTATACACCTTCATGGCATCCGTATCATCCTCGAATTTGGCAATATACTTGTCGAATATGCTTTCAAAAGCGCCGGCATCCAAAGAATACCACACAACGCTCTCACCGCTTTCCGTCTCATAATCGGCAATGCACTTCGATTTTCTGATCATGTCCCTCTTAATCACGCTCATGTTATCGGATATCCCCTTCAGAAACGCCTGAAGATCGCCACCGGAATACTTTTCTGAAATCTTAGAGCATCTGTTGAATATCTCACTTTCCAAATCGCTTTCCAAGCCATCGATCGCCTGAACCACCGCCTGCGAAACATTCCGGCCGACGCCTACCCATCTTATCGACAGGCTCTTCTTGTCGAAACCATTCACCAAAGTGATGCTACCGGGCGCCGAAAAAACCGCAGGCGCAAGCGCGAAAAGCAACACCGCCGCCAACGACATCCTCTTTAACATTCTGAATTTTCCCATAATGCTAAAAGATTATATATCGTTTCTTTTCGTTTTGCAAAAACGCACTTTGTATTTTGATGTGCATTCATATATAATATAATATCACGCATATGTAATCACGGAGGTTTTTCAAAAATCCTTGTCCTGCGCCAATCGCCATTTCGGAAACGGTTTTGAAACAATCTCCGCGGTTTCTGCGACTATCGGCCGGAATCCGCGCGCCGCCTCAAGACGGAACCGGAAACCATGCCAGCCGCGACAAGGAGATCATTTTGGCCAACACGAAAAAGACAACCAGAAAAATCAACTATATAAATATCAGAAACAATTATGTCCTGCCGTTCCCGCAAACCGTCTATTCGACAAACATCGACGATAAGGCGACCATAAGCAGACTGAGAAAATATGTGCTCCACGGCGAAAGCAAGATCGCGCTCAGATTCGTCAAGCCATCATTCGTGAATGAAAAGCGGGAAAAAGTCAAATTCACGGTAAGCGCCAACAAGCTGCGATCAATAGTCCATGAGAAGTTCTTCAAGAACATGTATCTTGCGAACATCATCTCAATCAAGCCAATCGGGAATCGGCTTCTCTGCCTGTTCGACATAATCGACATCTTCTATGTGGATCCGTTCGATTTCAAAATAGAAGCGAATGCGGATGACATGGAATACATCGAAAAGCTTGAGATTCCGGAAGACAAGATCGTCACGTTCAAGGAAACGAGCCAAAAGCTGTTCGACGCGCTCTCAACCGAAGAGAAATCAGATATCGCAAGGCTTTACAACACAGCCTTCGATATCGCGGCGAGGCAGGGAATAAACTTCTACGACGCCATAAGCGACAGCGTTCCGGAGAACAAAGACGAAATGCAATCCTGTGAGAACTACACCAAGTTCCTGCATTTCTGCATACCTTTTCTGAGCTTGAGCGAGGAAGATTATGAAAAATTCATCGAGCCCGGAAGATTCAGAGAAAAATTCGAGCTCGTCACCACCCTTCTGACAATGAGGCAACAAGCCAGAAAGCTTGAAAGCGACAACAACAGGAAGATAGACGACGAGATCAGAAACTACGACAGAACGCTGGTGAATTGGAGACGGACGGTCAGAAACCTTGAGAAGCTGAACATGGACATAAGCGAGAACGGGTTGGATTCCATAAACAGCGTGATGGAGAGAAACGTATCAGAACCGGACGGATACAGCAAAGAGGATATGCTTGCGAATCCGGAAAACATCACGGAGGATGAGGCCAGAAGGCTTTTCGAGAAAATAACAGGTCAGGAGCTTCCAGCGAACGCAGAGATAGGAAGACCGCCGTTTCTTCCCGGAATAGGAATAAGGATTCCGAAGAGAAGCAAGGGAAAAAACGAAAAAGCAGAGCAAACCTACTTTGAGAAATACACCGAAGAGCATATCGGAGACAGCAGAACAACCCGCTATGTGAATTTCGTCAACAGCCTCGACGCCTCTGACGACATCAAGGACGAGATATGCTCGGAAATAGTGAAAATAGAAACAAATCCGATGCAGCAAGGCGCGGATTACAACACAAGCATCGATTGGCTTGAGACTGTAGTCAAAATACCGTTCAACACGTTTTCGGAAGAGGACTACAAGCTCGAAGACGCCAAAAAAATAATCGATGAGAGCCATTACGGGATGAAGGATGTCAAAAAAAGGATATTCGAATTCCTCTCCCTCCGGCAAATATCCGCTGAAAAAGCGGGTGCGATAATCTGCCTTGTGGGACCTCCGGGAGTCGGAAAGACATCAATCGCATCAAGCATAGCGAAAGCTCTCGGAAGAAAATACTTCAGGTTCTCAGCAGGCGGAGTTCGGGATGAAGCCGAGTTCATAGGGCACAGGAAAACATATGTGGCCGCGCAACCAGGCAAGATCATACAAGGGCTATCCACCACAAAGGTCATGAATCCGGTGTTCCTGATAGACGAAGTCGACAAGCTGAGCACGAACAGCCATTCGAGAAGCCAAGGGGATGTGTCAAGCACGTTGCTGAACATACTTGATCCGGATCAGAACAAAAATTTCACGGATCTCTATCTGAACTTCCCTCTTGATCTGAGCAATGTCATATTCATCCTTACAGCAAACGACATTTCTGAAATGCCTGCGCCGCTGCTTGACAGAATGGAAGTCATCGAGGTTCCAAGCTATACGTCCGGGGAAAAAATCCACATCGTAAAGGATTACCTGCTCAAAAAAATCGCCGAGAAGCTCAAAGTGGAGAACAAGGTCACATTCGGCAAGATAAAGGACGACGACATCCGCTACATAATCGAGTGCTATACTAAAGAAGCCGGAGTCAGAGGAATAAAAATCGAACTCGAAAAACTCATCAGAGGCCAGTTGGATGCCGACTACTCTCCGGACAAGGCAAAATACAGGATCAGCTTCTCCAAGGAGAATGCCCGCAAGTATCTTGGAATTGAAAAATTCGATCCGGAAGACAACCTTGCGGCCGATATTCCGGGGACTAGCCTCGGTCTGGCATGGACTGCAACGGGAGGCTGCGCGCTCAAGATCGAAGTCGTGGCGATACCGGAAGGCAAAGGCGAGCTCAAAATCACCGGGCAATTGGGAGATGTGATGAAGGAAAGCGTGAATATCGCGTTCTCATATTTGCACTCGATAAGCACGAACAACGATTTCTTCACGAAGAACGATTTCCACCTTCATATTCCGGAAGGAGCCACGCCTAAAGACGGGCCATCGGCGGGAATAACGATATTATGCGCTTTCTATTCGCTCTATTCAAACCTGCTGATCAAAAAGAAGCTGGCGATGACGGGCGAATTGAACCTCTCCGGAGAAGTCCTGCCCATTGGCGGGTTGAAGGAAAAGCTGTACGCAGCGAAAACAAACGGCATGAAAGATGTCCTGATACCATTCAAAAACGCAAAGGATCTTGCGGATATCGACGACGAGATCAAAAACGGACTCAATATAGTTCCAGTTAAAACCGCAAAGGAAGTGCTGGAATTCTCATTCAAAGCAGAGGAGGCGGCAAATGTCAAGTTATTCGCAAGGCAGGCTTGAGAGCAGAATACTGCAGAGCATCGGACTTCTCATCGTCCAAAGGGAAATCAAGAACCCTAAAATCTCAACGCTGGTTTCCCCTACCCGCGTTTCGCTCTCTCCGGACAATTCCACATGCACCGTCTACATATCCAGCATCCTCGACGAAGCCAAAACAATGGAATCCATAGAGGGTCTGAATCAATCAAGGGGGTTCATTCAGAAGAAAATCGGAGCGATAATAAAAACGAAAAAAACGCCCAAGCTGAATTTCGTACCCGATGAGAGCGAAAAGCAAAGGGAGGAAATCGACAAGCTCCTTGAGAAGATAAAAACCGACGAAACGGGTGCGCCGCAAGCTAGTGATCCCGACGAAAGCAAAGATGGGAAAAAGGGAGCTTGCGACTGATGACGGAAAGCAAAAGCGGAATAGTGCTTCTGAACAAGCCGGCCGGCATCACCTCGTTCAGCGTTTTGAACAGAGTAAAAAAGGTGATAAACAAAAAAACGGGGCATGCCGGCACTTTAGACAAGTTCGCATCCGGATTGCTGATAGCCCTATGCGGAAGCGCAACCAAAAAATTCGATGCGTTCCAGGAATGCGACAAGGAATACAAGGCGCTGATCGAATTCGGAAAAAGCACCGATACGCAGGATCCGGAAGGCGAAACAACAGCAATTTCAGATCGTATTCCGACGCTGGATGAAATCAAAGCAGCCGTTTCGAGCAAATTCACAGGATCCGTAATCCAAACGCCTCCCAAATATTCTGCGATACATATAAACGGAAAAAGAGCATATCAGATGGCCAGAAGCGGAAAAGACTTCGAAATGCCGGAAAGAAAAATCACAATTTACGATTTCAGCATCATCAGCTACTCCTACCCTTATCTGGCCGCAATCATAACCGTATCAAAAGGGTGCTACATACGCGCCATATCATATGATTTGGCGCAAGCGCTGGGAATCGAAGGTCACACAAAGGAACTGATGAGAACCCGAATAGGAAAATACAAGCTGGAAGATGCCGCGGATCCGTTGGATGAAGCCGCGTTGTCATCATATGTCCCATTGGATGTCTGACACATTAAAGGAAATCTTCGAATCCGGCGCCTCCGCGCTTACGCAGGAAAATGGCCTGAATGACAAATCCACATCACGTTTGGATGCCCTGATCCTGCTCCTGCACTGCGCAAATCTCACCAAAGAGCAATACTATACCCATCCGGAACTCCATATCAGCAGAAAAGCCATTCTAAAATACCATCGAATGATAGATGATCGGAAAAACGGCTACTGCACAGCTGCGCTAATCGGGTGCAAGGAATTCTACAAATATTCCTTTCAAACCAGCAAGCATACGCTGATTCCAAGAAGCGATAGCGAAATGCTCGTTGAAATAGCCCTCGATCAAGCGGAGAAGCATTCTGGAACCGTTCACATCCTCGACCTATGCACAGGAACCGGATGCATCGGAATAAGCATAGCCAAGGATCTTCAGGAGAAAAAGCGAAAATGCGAATTGACGCTTAGCGACATAAGCAAAAGAGCTTTGAAAATAGCCGAACTCAATTGCGCATCATTAAACGTAGAAGCGAAAGCAATCGAAAGCGATCTGTTCGCCAAAATGAAGGGGTGCAAATACGACATCATAACCGCAAACCCTCCCTATGTCTCAAAAAATGCCTACGCGCGCCTCAAAGCCGAAGTGCTAATGGAACCCAAGCGGGCGCTTATTGCGGAAGATGACGGATTTGCCATTGTGAGGAGAATAATAACAAACTCACCGTTCCATATGGCACCCGAAGCCTGCCTTATAATAGAAATGGATCCCGACCAGACGAACGCAGCTGCGGATCTGGCCGTTGCAAATGGGTTCGAACAAGTGGAAATCTTCAAGGATCTCGCGGGCAGAAGCAGAGGAATCAAGGGATCGATTCCGAAATGATCACGCATCTGGAAAACCGCTTCGCCCATTAGAGCGCCTCTAAAAACGAATCAGACCCTGCGGCGACCACGGTTTCGGCTTCGCGCCACTGACGCCGCCTTTACAATTGCGGATATGCCCAATGCAATCAAAAGAAAAACATTCGCTATCATCATCATAAGGATAATCGGAAAAACAAACCGCGCAACCGACATTGAAAAAGCCCTGCTTCCCGCAACGCCATCGGTGATATAGATCGCCAAATTCACCACAACCATGATGAACAGCAAGAATACTACACCCGAGGAACTTCCGCGCAAGTCAGCCTTGCTAAGCGTCATATGAAGCGCCAGAACCATGCTCAGCAATACGAAAACATAAAATTTCCAATCCTTGAACGAATCAGCAAAAACAGCCCACAACCGTCTGAACGAATCAAGCGTTTGCGATGTCCCGGCGGAATTGCGAAGCGCGGAAAACGAATCCAAAGAAGCATTAAGAAGGCCGGGAGCCAAAAAAATGGCCAGAAAGAATATCAGCAAGCTCATAATCAGCATCGGAGCTATTCCAATGAAGAAGTTTCCTATGTTCTGATACAGGCTTTTCTTATTATATCCGTGGATGACATACCCAAGCGTCCTGTTCTTCTCGTCAATCTTAAACGGCTGAAATTCCTTGATCTTATGCCTGAATGCGAGAGCGAGCAAAGCGTGTGACGACTCATGAATGGGAACGGCCAAAGCTCCTGTTATATAACAGATGTATTTCCCTGCATTTCCCATATTAAGATAGAATCTTCTGTTTAATTCGCGACCAGCGAATCCAAACAGGAACACAAAACCGAAAACAAGCGCCAGCTGCAGCGCAAAATAACACAATGCGAGCAAAAAATCCATATGCGCAAACTACTCCAGAACAACACCGGAAGACAGCAGCTTTCTATTTCCGTTGTAAAAATCCATGGCTCCCATGCTCTTCCGCTTATCCTTTCTCAATCTCATAACCCGCAAAACGCCATCAACAGTCGCCACATTCATTGATCCGCGCCCCGAATCAAACCCAATGATAGTCCCCGGTTTTGCATCAGATCGCAAACCGGCCGCTCCGTCCGCTTCAACAGACTCGAAAAACAAAAGCTCGCCGTTAAAATAGCAATAGCATTTAGGCCATATGCAATATGCCCTGACCTTCCTTGATATCCGCACTGCGGAATCATTTTGAAAATCAACCCTGCCGTCATCTTTCGATATTTGTCTGGAATATGACGCTTCACCGGATTGCGCGGTCCTAGAATCAAGATGATTCCTCAAAACATCACATACCGCCTGCGATGCAAGCAGCGACACCTTTTCGCGCAAGCTCAGCGTATCGTCATCATGCGCGATATCGAAAAGAACACTATGGTAAATATCACCTTCATCCATGCCTAAGGATATGCTCTGAAAACTGATTCCGCTCCTTTCCAATCCTTCCAGAATCGAATACTGTATCGGCGACGGACCTCTAAGCGAAGGCAGCAGGGACGGATGTATGTTCATGCTGCCCTTGGAAAAAAGAGATAGGAACTTCGGTCCGAAAATCCGGGATATGGAAAAAGACAGAAGGAAATTCGCGCCAAGCGCCGACACCTGATCCCTTTCGGCCTGCGACAGCCTTTCGGGAGTCAATACGGGCAAGCCCATTTCCTTCGCAAAAGCCGATATCTGCGGCTCGGCCCTGCCTTTTCCTGACAAAACCCCTACGACATTGAAACTGCCGCAAACCTCCTGCAAGGTCCTCAACGCTATGGAATCGTTTGCGGCGAATAATATATCAAGCTTTCCTGACATGAATCAAACAACCCAACGACCAGACTCAAGCCGTCGCATCATTGCTGCTGGCTTTTCGCCCTGGCATTGATGACGTCCTCGGCAAGCTTTCCCTGCAGAATCTCATAATGGGACGGCTCAACATCAAAACTTGCGGTTCCGCTTGTAATCGACTTCAAAGCAATAGGATAATCCCTCAAAGACGCATCGGGGAACTCAGCGTATATCTTGCGCATGCCGCCGCCAAGGCTCTCATCGTTGATGACTCTGCCCCTTCTTGTCGAAATGTCGCTGAGAATATCTCCCATATATGACTCCTCGACATATATCCACACCTTCGAATAAGGCTCCAAAAGCACAGCGCCCGCCTTTGACAGCGCAGCCTTGAGAGCGCCGGATGCCGCCATCCTGAAAGCCATTTCCGACGAATCGACCGGATGCTCCTTTCCATCAAGAAGCGTTATTGAAACATCAACCATTGGATAGTGTGCAAGCACGCCCTCCTGAAGCGCATCATGAAGGCCCTTCTCTATTCCTGGAACATAGCCCTTGGAAACAGCTCCGCCCTTAATGACATTTGTGAACTTGTATTCCCCACCTCTCGGCAACGGCTCGACATCAATCACCACGCGAGCGAACTGCCCATGGCCGCCAGTCTGCTTCTTATGGGTGAATTCCGTAAGCGGAACACGCTTTGTAATCGTCTCCCTGTACGCTATCTCCGGCAATTTGGTTTGAACGGATATCTTGAGCTTGTCCTTGATCTTATCCAGAATCATCCCGATCTGAACCTCTCCCATTCCGTGTATCGTAGTCTCAAGCGTCTCCGAATTGTATTCAACGCGAAATGTCATATCCTCCGCGCATATCCTTTTAAGGAACTCCGTGATCTTAACCTCATCCTGCTTTTTGGGAACCACAAGGGCAAGACTGTACGTTGGAGACGGGAACATGAGCGAGGCATAGACTGTCTTGTCAACAGCTCCATAAGCCAGTGTGGCATTCGTTTCAAGCCCCTGGCTCTTGCAGATCACACCGATATCGCCAGTGACCAGCTCGGGCACTTCAACAAGCTTCTTTCCTATGGACTTGTAAAGCTTGCCGGGCTTTTCCTTCTTTGACGAAAGCGTGCTGGAGAACTCCGTATCCGCGAACAGAGTTCCGGTGACAACCTTGACATAGCTCAATTTTCCCGAGAACTGATCGATAACGGTCTTGAAAACATAACCGGAGAACGGCCCCTTCTCGGAAATATATGCGTTTATCCTCTCGCCTTTATCATCGTATTTATAGTCGCGCTTCCCGTCAGGGTTGGGTGCGACATCCGCTATGAAATCCAAAAGCGCCGCGATCCCCGAACCCGAAGATGCGCTTCCAGCCATAACAGGAACGAACGAATTCTGAGAATAACATGCGCCAAGCCCTTTCAACACATCCTCATGTGAAAGCGTGCCGTCCTCAAAATACCTCTCCATAAGAGCGTCATCGCTTTCGGCGGCCTTCTCAATCATTTTCTGATACGCTTCATCCCTTTTCGCCCTCAGATCCTCCGGAATGCCGATTTCCTTCTCCTTCTGTCCGTCAGCAAAAGAATACGCCTTATCATGAAGGAAATCATAAACGCCCGCATATTTGCCATCAGAACCGACTATGGGCATCGAAAACACGATGAAATCGCTTTGATAAGCCTCCGTCAGTTTGGCAAGCACCCCATTAAAATCCGAGTCCTCCTTATCCATCTTGTTGATGAAAACCAACCTGGGCTTATTGCGTCTGTCCAGCCTTCTCCAAAGCTTGAATGTCTCTATCTGCGGTCCGAATTTCGAATCAACAAGCATAACGACGGACTCACAACTTCTGAAACCGCACACGCACTCGCCGACAAAATCGGATGTGCCCGGAGTATCCAGCATATTAACCGTCACATCCCCATGCTTGAAAAATGAGAATGAAGTGTGAACGCTTATCTTCTTGGAAATCTCCTCATCGGTATAATCGCTCACGGTTTTCCCCGACTCCACGCTCTCCCTCTTTCCTATGACGCCAGCATGGAACAGAATGGATTCGGCCAAAGTCGTTTTTCCGGTGCCGTTATGGCCTGCAACAGCCACATTCCTGAGATTTTTGCATGACAAAGACATAAAGCTCTCCTCAACGGCGAAAGCACAAGCTGCCGACGCAAACGGATGACGGCATTACCGCGCAATCGCCTGATATTATTTGAACGCTTCCGAAAAAACAAAGTCCGATTTCGCCCGCGCCTTTCAAAACCGCAGACAATCTCCAAACGGCAGGTTTTCGGAAATGCCCTTGCGAAATGATATCATAAAACCAACCGCAATTCAATAAGCCGTTTTTTACAAATTCATCAGAATAATATAAAATAAAAGGGAATGTTTCCAAAGACCATGCATTATTTCCGAGCAATATCATTTGGAAGCGCTCAGAATTCAAGGACACTTCCAAAAACCTGCCGTCCAAAGAACGCCTGTGGATTTCAGAGGCGGAAAACTGCTTGGTAGCCGCATGATATTGTCGTATTTTTGCCGTTGCCAAACGATTTTCAGGCCCGAAACGCATTGGCTAAACCGAACTCCAAGGTTTTTAGGAATGCCCTCAAACACTCATTCGCAAGGAGAACAAAAAAAATGATTTCCAACTTGGAGAAGGAAAGGCTCGGTTACACGCCGATCCTGCTGGATGTTTTCAAGGGACAGCCCGGAGACAACGCTGAAATGTTCGAACTCATGGGGGCGGCCAGATTCAGAAACGGAAAAACAGACAAGAAAACGCTTAGAAGCATCAAGAACATATGCGTGATCCTGTCAGGAGGTCCCGCTTCAGGCGGACACAATGTCATATGCGGAATCTTCGATGCCGTTCAGAAAGCGAAAAGCGAATCCGTAATATACGGATCGATAGCCGGACCAGGCGGATTGGTTGAGGGAAACCTCAAGCAGGTCACGGCGAATCTCGTCAACAAATACAGAAATCACGGCGGATTCGACATGCTTGGCACCGGAAGGACAAAGCTTGACAAGGAAGAGCAGTTCGAAAGCATAATCAAGGTCTGCGCTAAAAAAGACATCAATGTCATATTCGTCATCGGTGGCGACGATTCCAACACGAATGCGGCCATAATGGATGACTACTTCAAGTCCAAAGGAGCGGACATCTCGGTAATCGGTGTTCCCAAAACCATCGATGGAGACTTGAAAAACAAGAACATCGAAATCACCTTCGGATTCGATAGCGCCACGAAAATGTATTCGGAAACAATTGGAAACATCGAGAACGATGCGGCCAGCAGCCGAAAATATTATCACTTCATCAGAGTGATGGGAAGAAGCGCATCCCATATAGCGCTCGAATGCGCCCTGCAATGCCAGCCGAACATCACATTGATCAGCGAGGAGATCAAAGCGAAGAAGATGAATCTCGACTCCATCGCAAAATACATTGCGGATATAGTCAAGAAAAGGAAGGAAGCCGGTTTGAAGCATGGCGTATGTCTGGTTCCCGAAGGCATAATCGAATTCATAGACGATATCAATGCCCTCATCAAGGAATTGAACACGATCCTCGCCGGAAACGCCGGAATGAGCAAGGAGGAAATCTGCTCCAAGCTTACAGCAAAGAGCCAGAAGGCTTTCGCAAGCATACCTGAGACGTATCAGGACCAGCTCCTCTCAAAGCGCGATCCCCACGGAAACGTTCAGGTATCGAGCGTTGAAAGCGAAAAGATAATCGCCGAAAAGGTCAAGCAGAAGCTCAATGATCCGGATTTCGACTATCAGACCCACTTCCTGGGCTATGAGGGCAGATGCGGATTCCCGACCAATTTCGATTGCACATACACATACAATCTTGGATTCTGCGCATACTACCTGGCGCTCTTCAATAAGAGCGGATACATCTGTTTCATAAAGGATGTTGGGGAAAAGATCAAGGAATGGAAAGCCGGCGGAATACCACTCAATTCCATGATAACCACCGAAAATCGCAACGGCGTAAAAAAGAAGGTCATAGAAAAGGCTCTTGTCGACCTCGAGGGCAAGCCGTTTAAGAAGTTCGAAAGCAACAGGGAGTCATTTGCGTTGTCGGATCAGTATGTATATCCGGGGCCGATACAATTCACGGATGTGAAGGAGTTTAATATACCGATTACTCTCAAGCTCGAAAGCTGAGGCTCGGCCTTCGGGCGAGGATTCCGCTGCCCGGACCATGGCAAGACGGGTCATACACCAAGTATTGTCCCATCCCGCCATGAACCCTAGCCGACGGAATCCTCATCCCGAATGCCTTCGCCTACGATTGGCATCACAAGCAACAAGCCCGCCTATTCGATTTCAGAACGAAAAGCACAAGCAAAACATTGCCTCAACTTACCCCTGTTCCGAATTTGCGGGTTTTCTCATAAAAAGCTGCCATATCAATCAACTTTTGGCTATGTTCGAATACATTTATTCTGCCATATCCAATCGCCGGATATGCGCCGCATATGCGCGCTTTGGGTCGCAAAGCCATTTGGATAGGCATAC
>CADBSO010000026.1 GCA_902797395.1 uncultured Spirochaetales bacterium | reverse complement strand
TAGCTATTACCGGTTGCGTTCTCCCAAACAACTTGCACATTTGTTCCTGCGTCAACCACACCGTCTCGCCATCGGTCTTGACAGGCAGTTCGCTCCCGTCAGGTGATTTGTATACGACAATCTGCTGATCCATAACCATATCCTCCAGTTACTCGTTCATCTAGTCTTCCAAACGTCCGCCCGACCCTCGTTCACGGCAATCGCGTAGTTCTCCCCACACATATCCGTCACATACGCACAGCGGGGCTAGAGGGTCTGACCCCATTGGTGGAGTAGAAGTGGTGGAGTAGCTTTTTTCACAACACAGGTGTCGGTCACACACGTGCAGAAACTCTTCAGCAGCGAATCCGGCACGCCGGCGAAGAACTCCACGCCCGCCGGCTTCACCAAACCAACAAACCTTCCTCCTTCAACCATGAGTCAATCCTAAACTTCCATGGAGCAAGCCCTATAGACGAATTCAGCATTCCCCAAACTCCACCTGGCCCATTTTATTTTTTGAATAACGGATGAACCTCGAACCATGCAACGTCCAAGAAATCTCTTTCGTCCAATGTCGGTCTAGATGGATTTGAGAAATACACTCGGTCTCCCTCACTTTTACCGACCACACCAACAGTATACAAGACCTTGAGGAATTGCTTCACATTCTGCCGTCGTGCTAATTCAGATCCTGAATCCAAAAACCTTCGAACCAAATCGTCATTCTCAACTGGCGCAGACAATATTGTGCTTTCTATCTTTTGATATTCCTCCATAACATCATCAAAAAAGAATTCATTCTGAAAACAATACAACAAATCCAGACATATCTCTATGTTTGGATATATTTGGTTCCATTCCGCAATTAACGCCTTTCTTCTATCATGGAGAAAATCTCTTTCTGCTTCAAAAATTGCTTTTTCCTTGATCATACTTTGGCTATCTGAATGTTCTATGCAAAGATTTACAAATGTAATAAGATCTCTAGGCCGCATCATAGTTCTCTCTATAAGATATTCTTCAACAGCTTTCCCATTTACTTTTTGTTCGAAAATCTCGTTGGCCCTCACTTGATAATTTTTAGCGTATTTGTGAGAGAAAAGGTATTGTATTCTTTTCTGAAGAACATCCCAAAGTTGATTTTCGTCCCAATTAAGTTTCAACGTGAAAGACATGTCCTTCTCATTCTGACGATTTGCAACAATACAAGTCTTTTCAAGTAAATCCGCCCGCATTGCTATTACAACTTTTAAAGCTGGAATATTTGCAAACATCCGGATTGAGTCTAATAAAGCGCTAAGTAAATAATACTTTGTATCATCCGCTATCCAATTCATGTCCAAATCATCAATTGTCACAAATATCTTCCGTTGAGCATTAGTTGATAAATATTCTTTTAGAAGGAATATCACATTCTGAAGTTGCGCAATCTGTTTCGTTCTGACATATTCACTTGCCACAATCTGAATTTCTTTCTTCTCATTTGCCGTAATTTCACCTTCGGCGAAATTGAGAAATCTTGACTTAACAGACGCTTCTAGCTCCTTTGTCACCTTTTCCGCACTGTTGCTATCAAAGAACACATCGCCATTCTCTTTAAGATATTTTCGCATTTGTGAGACACGGCTTTCAAATCCTATCAACCCTGAAAATCTTTCAATGAGTCCTGCCTTGTCACGAGGAAAGAAATTTCTGATTACCTGAGCAACAATCTCATGAACCCAAAGAAACTTATAGAACACCTCAAGACTTATTCCATATTTCTTCAATTTTTCCACAAACGGCATATTAGCAATGTATTGTAGCGAAAACGTGTCTGGTCGAATTTCGACAAAAACATCCACTTTATGACTTATCGTCTTTAAAAGAGCAGTCTTCCCAGCCCCAGTCCTACCAAGTAATATCATCCGATGGTCATTATAATCAACAAGCGTTTTGTATTCTGGAGTCTCAACAAAACATGCCCCCAGAAAATCTCCATCGTTCTCAGCGGTTCCTGTTCCAAGATTCATCGATCTTTTAAACACAAAGTCATCCATATTGAATCCTCCCGTTATAGGGTAATTAAAGGCTACTATAGGGTTTTAAAAGGTTAAACTTTTAGCACAGCCACATAACATTAGGAACGCTAGATTGGCCCATTGTTGGTGGGTGGTTGTTCCTCACACCCCACTTGAACTCCTCAAGCAGCGGCAAATACGGCCTCGTCACCAGTATCGGTTTCTCAAATCGTTTCATCAGACTCCATCACTCGCTAAAGCTTACCACAACTTTCATCACCTCACGCCATCCAACATCCATCTACCATTTAGTCCTCAAGCACTTACAGTCATTAATGCACTCAATTTTAGCATAGGAAGATCCACGGAAATGTTAATACCCCGTAGGGACAAACTTAATAGACGCATCCGTCGCCAGCGCATTCATCACTGAATATTCGCATGCGAGATCACCGGGATTCCTTTACGCACAAGTCGCGTCACTTGCCCTGGATCTTTGAGACAGTTAAAAAGATAGCGTTTTCTCTTTATCTAAAACTGTTACATCCTTTCATTCTCTCCCCCACCATCATCCATTGTCCAACAATTACAACGCTTTCCTCAAAGTTGTGCTGCTACGTGCCGCGGCGATTAGGGGACATGGGGAGATTTTGCCAATGTGAAAGTGTTACCAGCACGACAGATAAAATACCTAAAAGGTCATTAACACATCCATTCAGACGTACTCCTCCCATGAATCAGTAAAGTCGTTGCTATGATCTGAACATTCAACCTTGATGCAACTCCTGTCAGGTACAACTCTAAAAGAATGACTTTTATCCTTTGATTGATAATCAACTTGAATGAAACGGCCATCCGACAATCGCAGGACAAATTCCGAGTGGTAAAGAGTCGATCCCGGGCACTCCTCAATACTACAATCCTCAATCTTGGGCATCGTGAACATTTTGCCCGTAGCCTTGCATTCTTCAATGCGCGCCTTTATTGCCGCAATAACACTATCCATGTCATTTCCCTTTCATCCTTGTATCGTAGTACCATTAGCATAAAATGGTCAGGTACTTCCGTATAAGTTCGACCGTATATGGTATTCCTTCGGCTGATTGCTCACAAATATCCCTTTGTCTGTGCCAG
>CADBSO010000025.1 GCA_902797395.1 uncultured Spirochaetales bacterium | reverse complement strand
TTATACTTATTATTTTCCGCCGATGCTGACATCGGTTACGGTCACGAACGCGCAGGCAATCTCCTCTAGGGCTTTTGCAAATTGTAAATTTTTGCAGTCCATAAGAATCAATGGAAGCGTCAGCCGTAACTTCGGAAAGGAAGCGTTTGATAATTGCGTGAGACCTGTGTATATCTGATAGATTTTTAAGTGGAGTGGTTGGAAGATGCAAAGCACAGGAAATATTATTGAAAATGGCAATGGTGTTACGCTGAAGCAGATTGAAGATAAGGCATTGTCAGGTGATCCCGATGCCATGTTCGATCTTGCTTGCATCTATCATTCCGGAAACATCAAGGGTGTGGGTTTGGACTATCATAAGGCTTATCATTGGTGCAGGAAGGCTGTTGAACTAGGGCATGCGAATGCCGTATTTCATATGGGCCTTCTGCATGAGAATGGCGAAGGAGTGGAGAAGAAAGATTTGCGGATGGCGTGCGAATGCTATCACAATGCGGCGAAATCGGGACATGTGGGAGCCATGTTCCATTTGGCGAAGTGTTATGAAAATGGTTGCGGCACATATCTGGATGGTCATGAAGCTAAAAGATGGGGAAAGAAAGCGGAAGCTCTCGGATATGTCGATGATTCGAGAGTAACCTGGAAGCCTTCATGTGTAATTGCAACGCCATCCCGTTCATCAGAAAGGGGTTTTGCCAGATTGGTTTTATGGGTTATTGGCCTTAAAAATGTTTTGTTATTGCTGCTGTTGTCGGCGCTGGTTCTAGCGTTAGGGTTTGTCGTTGCCGGCAAAATGAAATCGCATAGTGGGGAGCCTTTGTCAGAATCGGATTCGGCTCCTTGCGATTTGCCATCATCACATTCGAGCGATTCTGATGCGGCTGACCCGAATTCTTATGAGAAACTGGGGGAGGCGTATTATTATGGCGAAGGCGTGGATAGGGACTATGCGAAAGCGTTTCAGTTGTTTGAAAAAGCTGCGGCTGCTAATGATTCCATGGCGATGTTTTATCTGGGACGCATATACGATGAGGGGCGCGGCGTCAGTCAGGATTATGGAAAATCGTATTATTGGTATGTCAGAGCTGCCAAAGCGGGCAATGGCGCGGCGATGAAAAGCTTGGGCGACATGTATTACAACGGCAGAGGCGTGGAGAAAGATCTCGAGAAGGCGTCCGCATGGTATGAGTCGGCGAAAGGCGCAGGTATAAGGCTTTGAATTTGATAGCTGGTGAGGTATTGGAATCGTGTCAGAGGGTGTAGTTGAGATATTGGAGAAAATAAAAGATGTCAAAGGGCCTTTGGCTCTTGGCAATCCCGATTCCGCTGGATGGGTTAGGGACTTGGCTCCGGATTCTGATGAAAGCGACAGGATTAAAGTCGAATCCGCTTTTGAAACGAAGCTGATGGGTGGTTTGTTGAAATCGCAAGCTCCAGCGAAATTGGTAATCAGGAAGCTTGTTGATGAATTCTTATGGTCAGAGAAGGTGGCGCGGGATGTGGTGATGTCATTTGTGGAGGTGCTGGGTGTTCCGGCATCATAGTTTTAGAGGTTTTTTCAAAGCTCATTTTAAAATGATGCGAAGCGTCAAACGATGCAGGGAGGTTTTTATGCAAATGGGGGTGCTGTTATGGCACAGTTGAGTGATGGAACGAAAATAAGGCTGACATCCGGTGATGAAGTGATTGTCAGTGAGCATATTGGCGGCGGCGGCCAAGGGGATGTGTATAAGGTTTCACTGAATGGAAAGGAATACGCATTGAAGTGGTATGCCAATGGGGATATCATTTCGAGTATCGAGTTCCGCAAGAATCTGAAGCGGAATATAGAGGCGGGTTCTCCCTCTCCGAAATTTCTGTGGCCGCTTTACCTTACGGAGGAGATGTATGGGAGCTATGGGTATGTTATGGAACTTGCGCCAGCCGGATATGAAGATTTTTCCAAATTCTTGCTTGCAAAAGTCAGGTTTGGTTCTGTTGCAGCATGTGTGGAGTCTGCCTTGAATATAGTCGAGGCTTTTCGGGATCTTCATGGAGAAGGGTATTCTTATCAGGATATAAACAACGGCAGTTTTTTCATTGATGCTACCACAGGCGATGTGCGGATATGCGATACCGATAATGTGGCGCCAAATAGGGAAAATCTTGGAGTAGCTGGAAGACAGAGATTTATGGCTCCGGAAATAGTCAGAAATATTTCACGTCCTGACAAGTATTCGGATTACTTTTCGCTTGCGGTTATACTGTTCATGCTCTTTCATATTTGGCATCCTTTGGAAGGCCGGCGGTTTGATAATTTTCCGTGCATGACGGAGCATGTGGAATTGAAGCTGTATGGCAAGGAGCCTTTGTTCATTTTTGATCCCGGTATTGATTTGAACAGGCCGCATGATACTAGCAATGCTTCTAGGTTTTGGAAAAGGTATCCGAAGTTTTTCAGAGATGTTTTTTGCAAGGCTTTTTCGCAGGAATCGATTAGAATCGATTCTGCAGATGACCTTGACAGGATAAGTAGATGCAGGGTTGATGAAAATATCTGGAGGGCAGCGCTTGTAAATCTTCGAAGTTGTCTTGTGAAATGCCCATCTTGTGGCGCGGATGTTTTTCTTGATATGGGTTTTGGAACAACATGTTATAACGGAAAATGCGGAAACAGGATTTTGAAAACGCTAACGCTTTTCTTTTTAGGGGGCAAGTACAGGGTTCCAGTCTACCCTGGCGTTGAAATACGCAAGTGCATGGTAGACGGCACTAGTACCGATAGGAGTACGGTTGTGGGGTGCATTTCTGTGAATCCGCAAAAAAAAGATATGGTTGGGCTGAAAAATTGCGATTCGAAACCGTGGCAGAGAGTGTTGAACGATGGCAGCTGCAGGATAATAGAACCAGGAAGAAGCAGTCAGATTCTCCCGGGCGATGAGATCAGGTTTGACCATGGCTCTTCTTGTAAAGTATTAGGATGAGTTTTTCTAGTTGAGAACCAAAAAGCAAAAATGGAGGTTGCAAATGAGCGAGCAAATTGGTGACAATGGATGGTATGATGATGTGAAAATTGATAGGAAGAAGGTCGTTTTGTTCTTTGTTATAGACACATCTGGCAGTATGTGCGGAAAAAAAATCGAAACGGTCAATGATGCCATGAGGGGTGTGATACCGGAGGTGAAGAGAATATCAAATGACAATGTTGATGCGGAAATTTATATCGCAGTCATGCAGTTTGACAATAGTGCGGTTTGGATTACGTCGGAGCCTCAGAAAGCGGATGATTTCGATTGGAGTGATTTGAGTGCTAGGGTTTACGGCGGAACAAATTTGATCGATGCGTGCTACAAGCTTGAGGAGAAGTTGTCAAAGAGTAACAAAAATGGATTTATGGTAAACGCATCGGCGAGTTCCACATATGCTCCTATAATAATACTGATGTCTGATGGATATCCGAATGGTTATCCTAATGATAAGTCATATGAGCATGTGATAGACGATCTCAAGAAAATAGGATGGTTTAAGGCGGCTATGAAGGCAGCGATAGCTATAGGCGATGATGCGCAAAAAGATGTTCTTTCCTACTTTACCGGATCGATGGAAACCGTATTGGAGGCTCACAATCCTGAAGCGCTAAGGAGCGTGATACAGTTTGTGACTGTAACCTCAACGCAGATCGGAACCAAATCCTCGGATGTTTCAAAAAAGCATGTGGATGAGGTCGTATCAAAGCAAGGTGAGCTTATTGAGAATATCAAAAACAAATATCAGTTTTCTAACGATGCGGACAGCGATCAGGATCTGTGGTGATGCGGTATGACTGGCTATAAAAGCTTTCATATGACTGAAACCGGATATGGGCATATTCTCAGGGGAACCATATGCCAGGATTTTTCAATTAGCGATGATTCTGAGGGATATGCTCTGATAGTTGTTTGTGATGGTCATGGTAGCCAAAAGCATTTCAGATCTGATAGGGGCAGCAAAATGGCGGCCTGCATTTTTCATGATATAGTCAAAGAGATGTATTCGGAAAGCCATGAGGAGCTGTGCGAATTGGCAAGTAATGGGAATAGGCGCGAACTTGAATTCATAGCTTGCCATTTGGTCAGAAACCTTATATTCAGGTGGCGGGAAGCAGTGAAAAATGACATTGGATCTAGTGATTGCATTGCCCAGTTCGATGAAAAGGAGATTGCTGCGACTGATCCTAAAATTCTGGAGAAGTACAGATGCGGAAAATATGATGTTTACTCCGCATATGGAACAACATTCATAGCCGCTTGCATGACAGGGGATCTGTGCTTTGGAATCCAAATCGGCGATGGCGATTTGTCAGCTATGGATAATGAAGGGAGGTTCAGAAGGTTGGTTCCGGATGATCCGAAATGCAGCCCTCCGCCGTCTACGACTTCCCTATGCGATGACGATGCTTTCGGTAATGCTAGAGTATCTGTTTGCCTGAG
This sequence comes from uncultured Spirochaetales bacterium, assembly GCA_902797395.1. Taxonomy (GTDB): domain Bacteria; phylum Spirochaetota; class Spirochaetia; order Sphaerochaetales; family Sphaerochaetaceae; genus UBA9848. Next base: position 8,261 of record CADBSO010000025.1, on the reverse strand, counting down.
AGCCGACGCGGATTTTCCCATGGCGATATTTGCTTGTTCGGATGGCGTTATTGATAGCTTTAGCGATGATTATGCCAGACACAGCGTTTTTTTAAGGATGGTTCATGAGAAATCAAATGACCCGGACTTTGAAGCTAACACGAGATGGTATCTTCGCGAGAAATTATCCAAGGAAGGATCCAGGGATGATGTTTCTCTTGCAGGAATAGTTATCTGTGATTTGCATGATTCGAGAAAAGAACTTAATAATGAGGTTTCTGCTTCGGAGTCAATCGCTGCAGATTCTTTGGATGGCACTGCAAATGCGGAAGTCATCAATGAGCTCGCAAATGGATCCGATTTTGATTCTGGTGATGCCAAGGATGAAACGAGTGCGAATTGTAATGGCGATTCGAACGAGACACCTGTTTCTGAAGTCAGCTTGAACCAAAGCACCGATTCGGCGGATGTCGATGTGGGGAAAAATGGTGAGTGACAGCGCTTTACTGTATTTGGGCTATGTTTTTTCATTTGCCTGCATGTACTTTACCAATGCTTAAATCTGCAGGCATGTTTTTTTTATGTGTTGTTGGAGGCTTTTATGACGCTATTTGATAAGGGCATGAAAATGAAGCTTGATTGCGGTGATGAAGCATCTGTAGTCCGGCTGATAAGAAATGACAGACATTGCGATGTGTACGAGGTTATCTTAAACGATGAAATCCGAATATTAAAGTATTATTCGGATTTATCTTTTAGTGATACTAGCGCTTTTTATGATTTTATTGCGGCCAAATTGAAAGACGGCCCGCCATCTGAAAGATTTTATTGGCCTGGCGCTTTGACAGAAAAAACCAATGAAGGATTTGGTTATGTCACTGGTTGTGTTCCGAAGTCATATCATGATTTGGACGAATTTCTTTTATTGAAAGCGGATTTCAGTTCGTATGCGAAACGATTGAATGCTGCAATTGAAATAGTGAGGGCTTTTGAGTGCTTGCATGAAAAAGGATATTTTTTCCAAAGCGCCGATTCTAATGTTTTCTTAGTGGACGGCAATACCGGAGATGTTGTTATTGATGATTGCGAGTATATCACATCCGTATGCGCAGGGGCGCGTGGTTCCATAAAATTCGAGGCTCCGGAAGTTATTGCTGGCAAATGCAAATCCGACATGCATTCCGATTTATTCTTGCTTTCGGAGTTGCTGTTTGTGATTTTGTTTTCAGCTCATCCGTTTGAGGGGAGACGATTGGATTGTCATGCTTACATCACCAGAGATGCAAAACAGGAATTTTATGCCAAGAGCCCTATTTTCGCATTTGATCCGAATGATGAAAGCAATAGGCCGGTATCAGGCGTAAGCGGTTATGAAATTCAACTTTGGAAAAAAATTCCGAAAGCTATAAAAGAGAAATTCTATCAGGCTTTTTCCCGAAGCTCGCTTGGTTATGGCGATCTGGAGGAAATTCGGAAAAACAGGGTAGCATGCGAGGCTTGGAGACATGAACTGGTTAATCTTAGAAGCCGCTTGGTGAAATGTCCGGCATGTGGAGAGGATCTGTTCCTTGATTTCGATTCTCAGACAATATGTCCGAATTCCAAGTGCGGACATGTGATAGGGAAAAATCGTATTCTTGCATTTGGAAATGGAGAATACAGGGTTCCGATTTTTCCTGGAGTTGGGATTTACAAATGCATGGTTGATAGCCTTAGTGATGATTGTGAAACGCAGATTGGCAGCATAACTGTCAACCCGCAGAACCCGAATATTCTTGGAATTAAAAATGAGAGTTCAAAACCATGGTTGGCCGTATCGAAAAAAACTATTGAAAGCGGGAGGAGCCTTTCGTTTTCAGCATTTGATGAGGTGTATTTTGATCAATGCGAGCAAAAGGGTTTTGCAAAAATAATTGACTGAACTGGAAGGGATTGAAAATATGGATTTTTTTGATGGAGCCGGGATTCGCAGGAAAAGCCTCTGCTTATTTTTCGTATTAGAGACGTCAAAAATTATTGACGAGACATCGATGCGACTTGTAAATCATAAGATTTCAGCTTTTTTGGATGATCTGAAAAAGAATTATTGCAATGCGGCTGATGCTGATATTCGGGTCGCTGTTTTGGGATTTGACAGCGATTCATACTGGGTGACTAATTCACCGAAAGAGCTGGATGATTTTTTTTGGGGAGATCTTGTTGCCAATCAGTTCGCTGATGCGAATTTGGCCAGCGCGTTTTTCGAGTTGAACGATAAACTGTCAAGAAAAAAATTCATGGCAAACGATCTTGGCTCATATCCGCCGATTCTGTTTTTGATGTCGAATGGTCGTCCTGTGAATGACTCTTACAAGGACGCATTGCATAAACTTGAAAATAATAATTGGTTCAAGGCCGCGCGAAAGATTGCATTTGCCATTGGAAATGATGCGAACAAGGATGTTCTTGCGGAATTCACCGGCAAGCCGGAAACCGTAAGTGAAACGCTGGCATCGGATTTTCTTCTTGATATCTTCCGTGCTGTGAATCAACCGGCAGCTCCAGCGCCGCAAATTGTTCAGGATAACAAAGTCGTATCAGCTGACAATGGTGGCAGTTGGTTTTCGGCCTTGCCAGCAGACAGGAGGATCCAAACAATATTCTTTGTGGTTGATACATCGAAAAGCATGTCCGGCTCCAAAATTGAAATGATCAATAATGCGATATCGGAAATTCTCCCGAAGATCTTGGAAATGTCTGTTTCAAACGCCGACTCTGTGATTAAAATCGCCGTTTTGGGGTTCGATAAGGAGGCTTATTGGATTACAAGTGAGCCTGAGGATGTTTGTTCGTTCGTTTGGAGTGATTTGACAGCAGATGACTCGGAGCAGGAAAGCACCAATCTGGCCGATGCTCTCCGCAAGCTTAATGAGAAGCTTACCAGAAAAGAGGGAGGGTTCATGACTACTGTAGCAGGCTCGTTTGCTCCTGTTCTATTTCTGATGTCCGACGGGCGGCCTAATGATAGTTCTTGGGAAAGGGAGCTCGAAAAGCTCGAGGAGAACAAATGGTATAAAGTAGCGACCAAGATTGCGTTCGCTGTAGGAAGTGATGCTGATAAGGATGTTCTGTCCAGGCTTACTGGAACGACCGAGACTGTTTTGGATGTATACACTCCTGAGGTGATTTCATCTGTGTTGGCGAGACTTTTTTATATGGATGACATGCCGTTGACAAGTTAGATATGTTTTGTCTTGTTGGAAAAGAAGAACTATGAAATTCGTTCGCATATGTGTTGCATTGGTCGTTATAATGCTTGCGCTTCAGTCCTGCATCCTTTTCAATTTGAATTACGAGCGGAAGAAAAGGCTATCGGAAAACATGCTTTTCGAAAATGATATCCCGTCGTATTCGGAATTTCATGAATCGCAGCCCAAGGCGGTTGAAGATGTGGAGCTTGTGCAGAATAAGCCTGCTGGAAATCAGGAGATCGAGCCGAATGATTTGCCCGGTGATGCCATGGAAATCAAGCCGTATCAATTCATCAGCGGTTCGCTTGCATCTGACAAGGATATTGATTGGTATAAGTTCATAGCATCCGGACCTCGTGAGATTCGCATTGCATTGGATCACGAGGAATTGCTGTCGGATTCGTCATATTGGAAATATGCTGTTTTTGATTCGAAGGGTGTCATGATTGGTTCGGGGCATGCTGCTGGCAATGAAAAGACCCACACTTCCAATCAAATCAATCTTGATAAAGGCACTTATCTTATAGCCGTATTGAAAGCAGATGGTTATTCGAATGCGAAGTATGTCCTGAGTGTTTCGGAAAAAGAGTTGTGATGAAGATGCTGTTATGCTTTTTTGAGGTGATGTCTGATGTTTGAGGAAAATTCTTTTATTGACGTTTTTGGAAGCACCTTCAAGAGCGCTTCCAAAAAGCTTTTGGCATCGGTCGCATTGATGCTTGCTGGAATGTGCTTTGGTTTTGCTGTAAATATGGATTCATCTTCCGGACCTCACATGTTAAGTCATCCCGGATTCGGGCCTGGGGATTTGGCTTTTCTTCCTGAGGTATCAATAGGATACGAATCGGCTGGGAGGGTTTTTGCGGGGATAAACTTGCATATCGATGTGGCTTATGCTGAGAATCGAAAAAAAATCGGATTCACAACACGATTCTGTCCTGTTTTTCAAATAGGATATGATTTCGTTGCACGGGATTTTCAGTTCTTGCGGATAGGTTTTTTGGATCGGGTGTATTTCGACAAATACAATGGTGTGGGGATAAGCTATCTGTATTGCCTTGGGGTAAGGCATTATGCTGAAATCGAGTCGAATCAGCAAGGTGAGTCTGTTGTGAACAAAACTCGTCTGGCTAATTATCATTGTGTAACCGTGAGCTATATCAGAAGAATTGACAAGCTGAATTCCATAAGCGTGGATCTTGGATTGCGGAGCAATGATATGCCGAGCGGATCATGGAATGATCACTTTGTTGTCAGATTGACGTATTCCATGGTGATACCGACGCTTTCGGATATATGATGGAGGGAATTGGAATGAATCGTTTTGAATCGAAAGCGGATTGCAGCAGGACGGATGTCATCGTGGCATCGGCATATGCTTATCATTTCGGCGTTGGCGTAAAAAAGGATTTTGCCAGAGCGAAGGAATTGTATGAAAAGGCGGCCGGCCTTGGCGATTCTCGGGCTATGTTCAATTTGGGTTGCATGTTCAGCAATGGCGATGGTGTCGATAAAGATGATTTTACAGCAATGGCGTGGTATCTGAAGGCGGCCGATGCAGGTGATAGCAAAGCCATGTGCAAAGTGGCAATCATGTATGATAATGGCGAAGGATGCATGAAAGATGCGCATAAGGCTATCGAATGGTTTGAGAAAGCAGCCAAAAATGGGAATAGCGATGCGGTGTCCGAACTTGCTTGCATGGATTGCTGCGGAGATAGCGTTTTTGAAAATAAAAACAAGGCCGAAAACGAGACAAAATACAGGAAAATATTCAACGGCTATTTGTTCTGCATGATAATGTATATGATCGTGGTGACGCTGTTTCATTTGCCCACACTTGTTATTTCACTGGCGCTGACGGGCCATATTGCTTTACTGCTGCCTTCGGGCATTGCTTTTGTTGCGGCTGTTTTGTTTTATCAGCTCAGATGCAGTCGTTCTCGAAACAGCGATGGCGATTCGGATTGGTATCAATATGCTGATAAAACCAAAATACACAGGATATCCATTGGATCGCAAATCGCAATCGGTTTGCTGGAAATTGTCGGAATGATTGTGTTGATAGCTGCGTTTGATAAAAAAGACATAGGCGCGTCAATTGGCGGAGTGGTTATAGCCACGGTCATTTCAGCGCCATTTCAAGCTTGGTCTGTTATTACACATAGCGATTATGTTAGTGAGATGAGTTCGAAAAGGAAAAGATCCGAGAAGGAATTTGACCAGGAGGAGCTTGAGCGCCGGCGGCAATCCGCTATCGAACGCAAGTGTCGTGAGGAAAAGGAAGCGCAAGCCGTTATCGATAGAAAAAAATCCAGAAGATGCGGGATTGTCGAACCATATGGCATTGGCGAAAAGCGGTAGGAAAAGCGCTGCCTTTGCTACAAACCATGTCATCCGCTTGTTCCAGAGGCTGTGATTCCGCTGAAATGTTCAAAGGCCTTAAAATAGCAGGCGACCCGAGTTTTTTCAAACATCTGAACAAATACAATACTGCGCTGGATCAAATAAGGGAGAGGAGATATTTTGCAGGATTGGATAGGTATGAAGGCAATACGCTGCTGATAGGCGTGTCGTATGACAAGCATGCGAAAAAGCATCTGTGCGTAATTGAAACGGCTTAAGGACATTCAAGCCTTTCCACTTTCGCTGCATGCTTTTTGGTTTTCCTATCGTAACTGATTGCGACAAGTATCATGTTGCCTTTGCAATGCTCCAGGCTCGCAGGGTAGATCCTGTTGCGAATTTGATCCAATCCGGTTTGTGTCGCCGAATCCAATTTTAGTTCTATGATGATAGCTGGATCTTTGCCTTTTGGCTTGTAGGGGATGAGCGCCACATCCGCGAAACCATTTCCCGATGGAAATTCGGGTATGATTGTGTATTTGTCTCTGGCGGCTATGAATGCCAGCATGATTGCGCTCTGAAGGCTTTGCTCATTATTATACGATAGGTTGCTTGATACCTCGCGATGCGCAATTTCGAGATATTCGGCAACCAATTCCGATTCGCATTTGCAGACATTGATAAGCAGTTGCCTTGATGTGTTGATTATTTCCCTTGTTTTTGAGAATTTTCCTATGGATTGCACGGCAGCTATCCATTGCTGGCGTATTTCATAATTAGGTATTCGCGCTGTTTTGGTTTTGCTGTCATAAGACAGATATCCTAAATGTATGCAGTATGTGAACACATCGTTTTTACTTCTAAATGAAAGCCTGTCTATTTTGTTTTCATAGAACGATGTCTCCACCTCAATGCTTTCACCCGATATGGGTGATTTGACATCCTCCTCTAATCCGTCCAAATCCAAGGATATGTATGAGCTTATGGCTTCAAATGATGATGAAGACGACCAAAAGCATTCGAATTTTCCGCTCATGACAAGTTCGCAAACCGATTGCGGGGAATACAATTCGATCCCTTCCACCCGATATCCGTCATACCATCTTTTGCATTCCTCCATATCTATTCCGCGGCTGTTGCATGCCGCTTCAACCTCATCAGCCGTGAATCCGATGAATGCTAGAAGATTTTTCGGCGAAAGCATGGTATATTCCGTGAAATTATTCAATTTGCTTTGAAAATTCTCACGCACAATCGGGAGGATTCCAGTTAGGTATGCCAAGGCTATTGTCTGCGTTATATCCAGGTTCTTGAAAAGTCCGTTGAGGAATTCCAAATATTTATCGAAAAGGCTTCTGCGAATATTTTTTCTGACCATCACATCGTATTCGTCTATAAGCACTACGAATCTTTCGTCCTTATTTGAGAAAACATCTCTCAGCAAGGATGCGATCGTATTGCCTTTAAAGGCCATATCGGGAAATTGCTTTTCAAATTCATTCCGCACGATATCGAACATGATGTCAAACATTTTGTTTTTGTCGTTTCCGCAATTGTCGTAAAAACTGTTGAGATCAAGCATCAGGACATTGAATTTTCCAAGATTTCTTTCGAATGATTCGCTTTTGCTTATTTTCAGACCGCTGAATGCCTTTCCATCCGCGCCCTTCGAGAAATATGCGGCAAGCATCTCGAGTGCCATGGATTTTCCAAAACGCCTTGGTCGTGACACGCACATGAACTTCCTGCGTGTTTGGGCGACTCTGTTTGCCTCTTCTATCAGCATTGTCTTGTCAATGTAGAATCCCGTGGCGAGCGCTTCCTCAAAAAGTCCGGATCCGAGATTCAGGTACATTCCATTCCTAATGACTCCAAATTATACGCATTTGAGAAAAATACGACAAATCAACCATGTATGGGGATTGCTGCGCCGAACGGTTGTTTGTCATAAAGCGAATCATCAGGTATAATCCAAGCGCAGGTGTTTCAGCAATCCGCTATGATAGGTGTTTTCTGCGAAACGCTCTGAAAGCGAAAGGTTCATGATGTTTTTTCAAAACAATTGTCAAGTCGATGAGAAGTCCGTTTCAAACCGGAAAGACAAATGCGCGGCTGCTGTGAAAAGGACGGAAAAGGTGCTCAGGCCTTTTTCCGATTTTAGATCCAGGACCGGGATGATGGTCAGGGTCGCATATGACTTCGCATGCCAGAAGGATCTGATCCGAGGCAATCGAATTGAAATGGATTTGGATTTCAGCAAAACGGTTGATTATAAGGCTTGGATCAGGCTTCGGGACATATTCGGCGATTTCGAGCTTGAGGATTTCCAATCGTTCATGCTTGCGATAATTCATGATGAAAAGCGCTACAGCCATTTGGTATTGAAGTCTGTCGATTCGTCGTATTGCGAATTGGCGCTTGGACTTTTAAGGCCGGAACGCTGTGCCGATAGAGTGGTAGGCAGCGGTTCGGGCGCTATGATGTTCGCTTGCATGCTCATGGAAAAGACCGATGCCGCCGCGGCAGGCTTTCCGTTTGCAAAAACAATAGCTTTTGAAGACGGAGTTTCTGATTTGACAGCGGCCAATATGATTGCAGGAGTCCTCGGGGACGGTTCCTGTGATGTTTTCCGCAGCAGTATTCCGGAATGCTCGGAAATCGGAGGCGCACATTATGTTTCACTTGCGAAAAAAACTCGCCATCGCG
>CADBSO010000024.1 GCA_902797395.1 uncultured Spirochaetales bacterium | reverse complement strand
GCTTGAGAAGATTCAATGAAAGATTCCTCACATTGCGCAGCAAATGGTATTTGGCATCGGCAATAGTAGGAAATTTCTGATTCTTCCTGTAGAAATTCTCAAAAGCCTCCTGAGTAACATCCTTGGAATCCTCAACATCCGAAAGCACGGAATATGCGCATAAGAAGATGTTCTTGAAATGCTTCCTGTATACTTCGTCAAAAATATCGCGCGATCTCAAATCCGCCATATCATCAGCCTCGAATCTTAGTGCTTCCAAAACCGGCAGACTGCCTTTGCGTATGCGACAACTCATCCGAGATGCGGAATTCGCAACGCTCCACCTTGCAAATCACACCCTGGGCGATACGATCGCCGTTTCTTATTGTCAGGCTCTTATCAGAAGAGTTGAACAATATCACCTTGACTTCTCCGCGATAATCGCTGTCAACAGTGCCGGGAGAATTCAAAACTATCACACCCGAATCAAGCGCAAGCCCGGATCTGCTCCGAACCTGAAGCTCATATCCGAATGGTATCTCAAAAACAAGCCCTGTAGGAATCAAAACACTCCTGCAGGGCATTAGAACAACATCCTCGGAAAGGCAAGCCTCAAAATCAAAACCGCTCGCTCCGTCGGTCTTGTATTGAGGCGCTTTCAAACCTTCCTTAAGAGTCTTAACCTTGACTTGCATTAGCCTCCAAAGCATCAATATAACTGAGGTTCACCCTGCCCATCCTATCGATCTCTATAAGCTTGACAGGAATGATCTGTCCGACTTTAAGGACATCCTCAACCTTGCTGACTCTTCTTCTGCTGAGCTTGGAGATATGGCAAAGCCCCTCGCACTTCGGCAGAAATTCGACGAATGCGCCGAAATCCATTATGCGCTTGACAGTCCCCTGGTAAATCTTGCCGACTTCAGGCTCCTCAATCAGAAGATTGATCATCTCGACAGCACGCTCGGCTTTTGCCCTGGTGGATGCGGATACGGATGTCGACCCGTCATCGGAAATGCTCACATCAGCACCCGTCTCCATCTGGATTTTCTTTATATTGGATCCGCCAGTACCTATCACAGCGCCTATCTTCTTCTCATCTATGCGGAGATTGATGATAGTGGGGGCATTTCCGGAAACATGATTCCTAGGCTCGGAAAGGCAACCTGCCATAATATCGAGAATCTTGAATCTCGCTTCCTTTGCCCTTTCAAGAGCCTCCTTCATGAGCTCTGCTGAAACCCCGGCGATCTTGATATCCATCTGGAATGCGGTTATGCCCTCTCTGGTTCCGGCAACCTTGAAATCCATGTCACCCATATGATCCTCTTCGCCGAGAATATCGGTGAGAATCTTATACCTGGTGTACTTGTCATCATCGGTTATGAGACCCATCGCTATTCCGGCAACAGGCCTTTTGATAGGAACACCCGCATCCATAAGCGACAGACATCCGCCGCAAACCGTTGCCATCGAGGATGAGCCATTGCTTTCCGTTATATCGGAAACCACGCGAATCACATATGGGAAATCATTCTTAGGCGGCAGAACTGCCTCAAGAGCCCTTTGCGCAAGATGACCGTGTCCGATTTCCCTTCTTCCCGTGGAAAGCTTTCCCGTCTCGCCCACGCTGAAAGGAGGAAAGTTGTAATGGAGCATGAATGACAAATAAGTGGTATCGCCATCTATGCTGTCTATCAGCTGCTCGTTGTTATCGGTTCCCAATGTGGTAGTGGCAAGGCTCTGCGTCTCACCCCTGGTGAACAGCGCCGACCCATGCGGAATGGGAAGCACATGGGCCTCGCATGTTATGGGTCTTATCTCATGCGTATTCCTTCCATCCACCCTCCTATCCTCATCAAGTATGCTTGACCTGAGGAGCTTGGTATGGATATCATCCACAAGCGCATCTATGACTGACTCCGCCTTATCATCGTTTTCAATGATGCTGGAGAACTTCTGGCATATGTTCTTCTTCGCATCCGCAATCCTCTGCGCCCTGACCAGCTTGCCGCCATCAGCGAAAGCGGCTTCCTTTATCAGGGGAAGCGCATATTGCGAAACTTCCGCAAAGTACTCCGGATCCGGATCCTTCTTCATAAGCGGCTGCTTCGGCTTGCCGGCCTTCTCCCTCAAGCTGCTTATGGCCTGACACACCTTCCTGATTTCAGGCTCCGCTACGGCAATCGCACCAAGCATGATCTCCTCGGAGACTTCCTTGGCACCGCCCTCGACCATGGTTATGCCGCCTTCCGTACCGGCAACCACTATGTCCATCTGCGACTTTTCGATTTCATCGAATGTCGGATTGACAACATACCTTCCGCCGAGATACGCCACCCTGACGCCGGCAATCGGACCATTAAATGGAATATCCGACAGCGTAACGGCAAACGATGCCGCCACAACAGCCACCATATCAGGAGGGTTGATCTGATCAGCCGAAACAACAGTCGGAACGATCTGGATCTCGCAACCGAAAAGCGGATCGAAAAGAGGTCTCATAGGCCTGTCGATGATCCTGGATGTCAGTATCTCCTTCATGCTGGGCCTTCCCTCTCTTCTGTTAAAAGACCCCGGAATCTTTCCAGCCGCATAAAACTTCTCATTATATTCGACCGAAACAGGAACAAAATCAAGAATCTCCTTGCTTCTCGCTCCAGCGCAAACCGTTGCGAGAACTGTGGTGCCACCGCATGTGACCATGCACGATCCGTTGGCCTGCTTGGCGACCTTGCCGGTCTCGACATTCAAGACCTTATCGCCAACCGCTATGCTAATCTTATGTATTTCCTGTATCTGCATTTGCTACCCTTAACCTATCACATCCCTTATCTTAAGCTTTGCAATGAGCTCCCTGTAGAGCATTATATCGTTCTTTTTAAGATACTTGAGAAGATTCCTTCTCTTACCTACCATCTTCAAAAGCCCCCTTCTGGAAGCATGATCTTTCCTGTTCTCGCTGAAATGATTGGCATTAAGGTAGTTGATCCTATGCGTGAGAATCGCTATCTGAACGCATACGTTTCCCGTATCGTTCTCGTCCTTGCCGAACTCCTTGGTAATCGCCTTGATATCACCCTTGCTGTTTATCACCATGTCTTTTCCCCCTCAGCGGAATCTTCATTCGAAAGCCAGCGCCGGCACCGCTCATCATAGCGATGACCGAAAAGACAACCATGCCGCACCGGACAAGCAAACACGAAACTCCGCCTGTTATTTTAAAAAACCATTCACATGATACAAGAAAATCTTTTTTTTTGCAATGCTCGCCAAAATAACTGAATCCCAGCCCTACGATTCCCTTTCACTCCACAAGCTTGCAGAGCCGGTTCCAACCATATGCCAGACACATATGTTTCATTTAAAACCCTTTTCATATACAATATGCGATATGCAATCAACCATGAACCACAACGAAAGGAGGTAAGATCCGGCAGGCCGCTCAAAACGCGGACGGTTTCGGATCGCATGAATCGCATCATGTTTTTGCTTTCAATGATTTCCAGCATATTCATAAGCCGTGACAAAACGAGGGAATACAAGCATCAGAACCGGTATTGCCGCTTTCTTCTGAATTCCAGCGCAAGAGAGGTTGCGATATTCAGCAGAACCAAATTCCATGTCACCGGCATGGAAAAGGTCCCCAAAGACACCCCGTTCCTGCTCGTATGCAATCACAGATCCAAACTGGATCCGATCTACACATGGATGATCTTCAAAAAATACAAATTGTCATTCATAACGAAAAAAGAGAATTTCAGCATACCCTGGTATGGAAAGCTGATCAGAAAATGCTGCTTTCTCGGAATAGACAGACAGGATCCCAGAAAAGCCATATCAACTATAGAGAAAGCCGCCGATCTGCTCAAACGCGGAGAAGTGAGCATCGGCGTCTATCCGGAAGGCACAAGGCATCTCGACTGCAAAATGGGAGAGTTCCATGCTCTGGTATTCAGAATCGCAACCGATGCGAAAGTGCCAATCGTAGTAATGGCGATCACAGGCATAGAAAATGTGGCCAAAAATTTCCCCTGGAAGAGAGCACATGTCCATATGGATGTGCTTGATGTCTACACCGCTGACGAAGTCGCTGCGGTTCCCAGAGTCAAATTATGCGAAAAAGCATATAATCAAATCAAAAGCTTCATAGACACCAAGGAGATGGAAAGATGAAATACTATCTGCTGGCAAATCCGAAATCAGGAGACAGCACATTCATGGATAAGGTGAGCGCCCTCGAATTCAACGGCGCCGAAAAGGAAATCGTCAACGTATTGGAAATCAGCGACTACACCGAGCTCATAGGCAAGCTCGGGAGCGATGACAAAATAGTCATCTGCGGCGGCGACGGAAGCCTCAACCAATTCGTCAACAGAACACAAGGAATCGAAATCAAAAACGAGATACTGATGTATTCAGCGGGAACAGGAAACGATTTTCTGTTCGACATCGGAGCCGATACGATTAAGGACGGTCCGATTCCGATCGGAAAGTATCTCGTCAGCCTGCCATCCGTTGAAGTCAACGGAAAAAAATACAAGTTCATCAACGGCGTCGGATACGGAATAGACGGATATTGCTGCGAGGAAGGCGATAGGCAGAAAGCGGCAGGCGTCAAGAAAATAAGTTATTCCTCCATCGCCATAAAAGGCATATTGGGCAAATTCTCATCGAGAAACGCCAAGGTCACGGTGGATGGAAAGGAATACCTGTTCAAAAAAGTATGGCTCGCCCCTACCATGAACGGCAGAGCCTACGGAGGAGGCATGCTTGTCGCTCCCGAGCAGGACAGGCTGAACCCCGAACATACGATATCCGTCGTGATATTCAAAAGCCGAAGCAGACTCAACACGCTGATGATATTTCCGTCATTCTTCAAAGGCACGCATGTGAAGAAGAAAAAGAACATCACGATTCTCACCGGGAAACGGATAGAAGTCGAATTCGACAAGCCCACCCCATTGCAGATCGATGGCGAAGTGATTTCAGGCGTAACGAGCTATACGGCCGTTTCCGCGGAATAAGACAAGGGTTTTTCAAAATCCGCAGGCGCTTCCGCAAGCGGCAAGCTCTCAAAGTGCGATCAGCTCTTCCTTGAACTCGGCTATGTTCCTGAATTTTGAGGAAAAGCTGATTCCCCTTGCACTGATAAACCTGGCTAAGCAAAAGCGCGGCATAGCTTTTCCTGACTTCCATATTCGGAAGGTCCAGCAAAAACAAATCTTCTCCCAGGACTTTTGATATCGTGAGATATCCGGTTTGCAGCAAAAGAGCCTTGCAAGATGCCAAACCGAGCGCATCAGCATATTTTCTCGTGATGCTTATGTCCATCAGATTGCTTATGGATGAGAAAATGCTGACCCTGGCGTATTTTGCAACGCCGGTGATGAAAACAAAGCGCATGCAATCGGAATCCGCCTTCAATACGGAATAGAAGTTTCTGAGAACCTCCCTCACCCTTCTATTTCCGTATTTCCGATGTTGTTTGAAAGCGGAACATCATATTCATCTATCAGCACGACGATCTTCTCCCCATCTGAAAGCTTGCGGATAAGCTGGTCAAACTTCTCATGATGGTCGTCATATTCCCAAACGATGCCATACCTGCTGGCGCGCTCGTCAATGTTGTTGCACAGCCATTTCCCGATTTTGCCTTTATCGCTATCCAGGCATTTCGAAAAAATCCATGCGTATCACAGGATACTCCTTCTATTCTATTCGCACCCGCCTGCGTATATATGCAACCCCTTGAACAAGTCCCTCCTATTCCTGAAGATGCTCTCCAACGTGCTGACGGCCAAAGTTTTTCCGAATCTGCGCGGCCTGGCAAGAAAAAAATACCCTCCATCCAACGAAATCATATCTTGCAGCTGCCCTGTCTTATCGACATAAACGGCACCGCTTGTCCTGAGGACTTCGAATGATGAATTCGTCGGATTAAGGGATTTCATGATTTGTGATTATAATGTCAAATCTTTTTTTTCAAAGGTCGTGCCCCTTTGATTTTGACACACTTAACCAATCATGCGAAATGGCATGAGCAATAAACGCCATAACCATACACCATGATCCACAGCCTCAAGAAAACCCGCTGCAGTACTATGTCTACTAACAACGATTTATAAAGCATGCTTTTCATAACGCGTCTCTACACACATCAAATACATTGCAACTGTTGCTTCATGCGTCAAAAAAAAAGATATGTGCGAAACCTAAAGTGTCCTGATTATATTCACACCATCCGCATCTCCAGCAATATAATCATCCTGTCCATCAAAACCATTTGATTTGCTGTTATCGCGCCGCATATCTGTTTTTTGATGCGACTCAGAATTATTTTTCAAATCCGCAAGTTCCTTATGATCATCAAATACGAACGCCACAGCAAAACCCGCAAGAAACAATACACAGAATATCAGACTCATTAAACGATGGCTGTTCATCAACAACAGCATCAATGCTGAAGCAAGCGCTAAAGTAAGAAATACTATTTTTAAAAATTTAGAGCGACGATCCCTGTACAAGAAAAAACCCGTACCATCATAACAGCATGCCTCTTGCCGACATATGATATGTCCAACATCATTAACAAAATACGAATGACTTCCCTTTCCCACCAATTCGGAACATGATGCGCAATAATAATAATGATGCCTTCCATCACTCTTACTTTTGTCAATTGAAATAATATGCTTATGAAAGCCACATGTTTTACAATTTCCACTTTGCTCAAAATCATGCGCTTGAGACCCAATTTTTTTAAGACAAAGCGAGCAACGATAATAATGCCTCTCCGAATCACTTTTATTGTCATCTATTTCAGAAACATGCCTGTGATAGCCGCAAACAAAGCAATCGCCTGTCTTGAGATCCAAGGAGTGAAGCTCCGACCCCATCTCCTCGCCGCACTGCTTGCAGACATAGAAATGATGTTCGTCATTGTAACTTACCGCCACCTTTTCATGCCTATGGTATCCACAGACAGAACAATTCCCTGTATTTGAATCAAAAGAATGGACCTCGGATCCCATCTCCTCTCCACACAGTCTGCAGACATAAAGATGATGCGCTTCATCACTACCTCCCACCGCTCTCTCATGCCTATGATAACCGCAAACAGAGCAATTACCCGTCCTTAAATCAAAAGAATGAGCCTCCGATCCAGTCTTCTCGCCGCACTGCTTGCAGATATAGAAATGATGCTTGCCATCACTACCTCCCACCACACTCTCATGCGCATGCCTATGACACGACGCAGCCAACACCACAATGCAGCACGCAACGCAACACAAAAAAACAGCCCTCATACGTTTGCTTATCGCTTTACAATGTTCGAAACACGAAACCTTACGACACATTCATCCAAACCTCAAATAAGCGGAGCAGTGCAAATCCTGAACACGACATATCCGTAAGCACCAAGCAAGCCCAAGACCGCTAAAACCTTAAACACGGGTAAAAGCGCATATCCTATAATCTCCAATACCTCTGCCGCAATGCTAAATGCCTTGGACCATGCGATGCGAAGCGGAACCGCTTCATTCGCTGCAACCGAATCAGCTGACGGGGAAACAACAACCAGCTCACTATCAGAAACGGCCTCGCAAGCAACCACATCAATACCCAGTGCTTTTGCGAAAGACATCGCCACATCGCATGCCACCCTTTTTGTCCAAAAGTTCTCATTCATCAGCACCGAAACAACCCTATCAAAATCATCTGAATCATAAAAATCCCTGAAAGCGCCAGAACGAAATGCCATCTTCAATTTTCTAATGGTATCCTTGTCGGCCTCGGGATAATAATCGCGAATGAATTTATGCGAATCGATCTTGCGAAGGCATTCGGGGCCTTGCTTGTCAGCCAATACCTTTAGAATACGGTAAATATCATCATCTGTCATCCGTATAACCCCTATTAACTGCGGCAAACTATTCTAAGGCCAATTTCAGAATCAATCGGAACGCCTTCTCCGCGATAAAAAACAGTACAGTGTTCTTCATCGGAAATCCCATCACCACCGCGCATTGCTCGTTTTTCACGCCCATACGAATCCCAACACCACTCATGAATATTTGCTGACATATCATACAGACCAATCTCATTAGGTTTTCCCAAACATACTTTACGAGAACGACCATCTCCCAACCAATTCAGCCGATAACCAACTTCATTCAAACTGTCAGAACCTGAATACTTATAACCTCTTGTTTTTCTTCCGCCCCTTGCCGCAAATTCCCATTCCGCTTCAGTCGGAATACGAAAACCATTCGCATTAAAATCGCATTCCACATGGTCTTTATAATCATAATAAAAACTGTAGCACGGTACCAATCCCGCCAATTCAGACAATCGATTGCAAAACTTAACCGCATCAAGCCAGCTAAATACCCATGGAAAATTAGCACCAAAAACAGTAAGTTGAGGACTGTGCGTATCTCGCATCACAATGCGATATAAGTACCATGTCACAACGGATTTTGACATATAAAAATCCGAAACGCTTGTCAACTCACCTTTCAAATCACCATTCTCACCCATAAAGAAATCCCCGCCATCAACCTTAACAAAGGCATGGGCGAGCATCTCATCAACCAAACCCCTCAAGTCTTCCGAACTATATCCCCCCGTAACAAACTTTATAGCATGGAAATAAGGAACAATCGGCACATCACGGAGCAAACTCAAAGCCTTACTCACATCCTCAGCTACCCCAATGCCATAATAATACATACAGCCAAGCTGAATGTGTCCGCAAAAGCATTCCGGCACAACCCCCATCTCGAGTTCGGACGCCTTAGCAAAAGACACCGCCGCCGATACATAGTCATTCTTTCTCCAAAATTGCAATTCCCCAAGTTTTAACCACACCCGAACATTGCCAGGATCAACAGTTGCAGCCTTCTTGTAAAAATAATCAGGTTCCGTTTCATCTGAAATTTCCGATCGAACGCTCTTTTCTTCAGCAAGCTCTCCAAGCCCCATCCATCCCTCGACAGAACCGGCGTCCGCTGCTTTCCGATACCATTCCTCCGCCAGATTCAAATTCTTTTCCACCGCATCACCGCTCTTGAATTTTTCAGCAACCTTACACATCGCGCTCACACAACCAGCTTCAGCAGCCTTAAAATACCATTCAAAAGCCTGTTTGCGATCCGGACTGGAAAAACCAAGCCCTGCATCAAGCATACCAGCAATTTTTAGCATCGCATCCGCATTCCCCAGCGATGCGGCAGACTCAAACTTCATATAAGCGCTCAAATAATCCTGCTCAACACCATCGCCATCATAATACTTCGAACCAGACGCATACAATGCGCTCGCATCATCAATGATACCATTGCCCTTGGACTTCAATCTTACATTCAAAGCATCCAAATTAATATCAAGCGCATTAGCAAAGGAACGGACCACATCATCAATCAAATCATCTGACCAGAATGTCGCATTCCTAAGTTTCTCTCGAACCTCAGGAGCATCTGATGGCAAATAAAACTCATCGAACGACTTCGATTTCAATGCCATTACAACTTTCCGTCGATCAGTTGCATCTGCAAACGGCGCCAAATCATTGACATACCGCCAACTCTCGCTATCATTAAGGCTATCCGAACCCCTGCCTTCAATTATAGCCTTCAAAATTCCAACAATACCTTCAGACATGCCTAATCACCTCAATCGAGCCTATGCGACTCAAATGCTCTCCCAATCACTAGCCGCAGATTCATCAGGACGAATGGTATCGTAAATCTTCTCAACACTAGCGCCAAGCCATTCGAAAAAATCACTTATGCCTTCATAATCCACCGAGATAGGCCGCCGTATCGAAAATCCGCTCAGCACATCCATATCAACTTCATCAGAAATAGCAACTGTTTGAACATGGAGTTTCCTCTCCACTTCAAGCTCCCTAATCCTAACCTGCGCTTTTGCGTATTCGTCCGTGGGCTCGCCATCCGTAAACAGAACAAGCCACGGCTGGTAATATTCCACTCCGGAAAACTTATACTTTCTCTTCCTCCCTTCAAGAAGTTCCAACGCCTTCAGAACGCCCTCACCCATACGAGTTTCTCCATTTGTCTTTGGAGCCTCAAACCGCCGCTTATCATCTACCATCTGAAAATCTTCAAGCACCCTAACATCCTGATCAAAAGAAACAATAGCTATTTCACAAGCATGCCTAGCCCTTTCATTATTCCTGATAGCATCATAAAACGCATTGACACCATTAACAAGCAGATCAATAAGCCTGACGCCATCTTCTTTCGCAGTTCCGGATTCGTCCACATATCTTGACATAGACCCTGATGTATCCACGCAAAACACGACAGGAAGCCTTGCTGAAGTATTATACATAAAATCGTCATCGCCCAAAAACCCATTCTGTTCCATATTAGCTTCTCCTTTCAAATTCCAAATCAACCAACGAATAATCAATAGGCTCATCATGAATGTCATGAACTCCAACAGCGCTTCTGTCATCCTTGTCAAGCCTTCCGCCAGACAAATCCTCAGCATACGCCCTGAACAGCTCAAGCCACTCATCTGCGGATATTCTATTTTCAAAATAGCCGGGATCATGTTTTCCGACATATATGAATGCCTTTTTAATGTAACTCGGCAAATGCGACCAGTTCACCGGCGGATACCCCCTCGGCGCCCGCTTTTCCGTCTCAATGCGATTCAAAGAATACGGAAAAATACCCTCATACGACTTATCAACCCAATCCGGAGCATTCTGTTGGGAGTATGGAAGAACCCCTTTATGCAATATTCTGAAAAGCAATACGAACAGCGAATAATACTCGTTTTCAAAAGTTCTAAAATAGTCCAGCGACTTCATATGCTTTGATAGTTCCGGAGGAGCGTACTCAGCGGTCAGCTTCGGTGCCGGAAACCTATCGATTTGAAAACTATCGCAATCCACCATGCAGGCAGCACGGAAACCATTTTTTTCAGATATCACAATGTTATCCAATTTCACATCACCAAGCAATATATTCCTCTTGTGCAAATAGACTATATTCTCCAGAACGCTAATGATTATGCCAAGAATCTGGCGTCTATCCATACTCAGAATGCAGGATGGGGATTCCCGATCTCTCGACATCACCACATCATGCAGATTTTCACCTGGCACAAATCGCATTGCATACCCAGTGAAAATCCCTTTTCCATCGTAAAGAGCGTGAATAGGCCAGATTATCCTATCATTTCCTATCTGGTTATCAACCATGAATCTGATCTTATCTTCAAAAATATTCGTAAAAGAAGCAGGCTTGTATATTTTCGCCACTATCCCAGCTTCATCAGTAGTATAAACCGATCCTTCTCCGCCTCTTCCAATCATTTCCCGAAGATAAAACCTTTTGCCACCCTCTGTCGAAACAAACACGGAGCGCTGGTTGCTATCCTTAATCAAGCATATATCCTCCGGAATAATAGTTTTTTGGCTTCCTATTTCAGACTTCATCCCCCCATAGTAATGGAAGGCGCGGAAAGCACCAGGATTATCATCCGAAAAATCATGTGCCGCATCACCATTTTCACTAAAAATGTAAAATCTCCCATTATTCAAATCAAACATTCCAGCATACAAATCCGCCAAATTCTCCAATGCCTTGAAATCATTTAGACGTCTCGCCTGGCTTTCATCGTTTGTAAGAAAAACTATAGTTTTGCACTTTCCATTTGATTTTAAAATATTCCTCGCCGCATCAGGATACAAAGCCTTTCTTAATTGAATCCGTTCTTCAAGCCTTTCAATAAATAAATCCCCATCCATCAAACTCAAAAGATCCGAACCCAACCCGTGTCTTATGATCTTTTCGCGAGACGCATCATTCATAAACAGTGATTTAGCAGGGAGTTTTGATATCAAAACATCAGCAACAGATTCATGATCAGGACAGATCAGAACTTCTGGCGACAGCATATACCTAACACAGTTCCCTGAGAATAGCTCCTCAAAGTCGCTTCCAGTTACGAAAACCCTGTTCATTTTCTAAATTCAATTGCAATGTTTTTTTCATTGCGTTTTCCGAGCTGATATTTTCTTATTCTTGGCTTCTTCGAAAATAGATTCTTCAGAAATTTAAAACGAGGACCAATCACACGAAACCTTCTGCCCCATCTCCTCAAATTCATCGCATCAGGAACCGAAATGCATTTCAATCCATAACATCCCTTAAACGCATAATCACAAATCATGGTCACATCCTTAGGAACCTTGAACTCGGAAATAGATGAACACCCCTCGAAGCAATTCGCACCTATTCGCTGAGCGCATTCTGCGACAACTATGGATTTCGCTCCGCTGCAGTATTTGAACGTTTCACCATACCTCTCCTGTATGCCCACTTCAATGCTTTCTATTCGTGACAGCTCCGGAGACTCGATACCATGTTCCAAATTGAAGAAATAAGACATGCCGCCCTTTTCATCTTCATTAGACGAATCCAATGTTCTGCCAACAAAAGGAATGCGAATTTCAATCACCTCATCATCTTCCAATACTCCACAACCGAACTCCCCTACACAATCCTGCGCATAGAACTTGAATTTACCCCGCAAGTCCTTGAAAGCAAAATCACAGATTTTTCTAGTGTTATTTGTTCGAATAGACAACCCATCCGATATTGCGCATCTGGCAAATGCCATGCTGCCAATGTTGGTGACGCTATCAGGAATATCGATATCATGTCCGTATTTGCTTTTGCATGCATATATCAAACTAAAACCATCCGAAGAATCCCTATCCATCAACATCCCGTCTACTACAGCATATCGTTTGTTATTTGATGATAAATCAATAGCTCCAATATCAATCTTAACAATCAATTCTGCTGAAATATCCTGCAAATCATCTCCTATTTTCAAGCATCCGATGCCCATGCCAGGCTCAAATGTCTCACTTCCTATGGCCTTTAAGCGCTTCAACGAAATGCTATTGAATTCAAGAACGGAGCTGTTCTTGAAAAAGCCGTCTGGAACCCGATCAATACAATCCATTTCCAATTCCCTGACATTTTCAAGCCCGTCCAGCATCCTCTCTCCTATCTCATGTCCAAAATATCTGATGCTGGAAATCGATTGGGACGACCCTTTAAATTCATCACCCAAAATCAAATCTTTAGCATACTCTCCACGCAGATCCAATTTACCTGCAACCAGTTTTTTGAAACAGCCATTCGATGCAAGAGATTCCGATTCTATTACAATCCCATCTATCGGTTTTTCGATATTCTCAAATGCTCCAACGGATATTTCCCTTATTTTTTTTCCTATCACCATATTGCTACCAAATGATGGGTTATAGCAATATATTATTCTTTTGAATTCCGAATTGTCATCGCATTTAGCATACAAAAAATTGTCATCATGATCCATGCCATCGGCCTTAAGCTTTCCTATCATGACATGCGAAAAGCAACCATTACCAGCAACAGTGCGATCCGGAAGAATGAGTTGATCTATTTCCATATTCGAAAATTGACCAAATTCAAGACATTCAATATCCATTTCAGACAAATCAATCAACACAAACTTCCGATTTTTTCCATCGATTCCAGAAATCAGCTTTCCTCCGCGTATCTTAAGCGAAAGGCCTGTCGGGATCCGATCTCCAAACAGATAGTCCAACCCTTTTCCGATTGCTGCAGAATCTCCCAAAAAAGGAATCGAAACAGACCGCATCTGTTCGCAATTGCCAAATATTTCCTTTCCGATTTTGGAAACATTTCCCAATATATCGGCTGTTTTCAAGGAAGCGCATCCCCAAAAGGCCCTGTCGCCTATGCATTCAACCGAATTAAGTTTGATTTCAATCAACTGGTCGCAAAATGAAAATGCGCCGTCACTTATTCCCCTCACATGATTCGGTAACTCCAAGCTACCTGAAATGTTTTTATTGGCAAACCTGACAACATCATCGGGCTTGGATATGATGACCCCATTAAAATTCTCATACGAATCATTTCCTTTGAAAACAATTTCCCTGATTCCAGTTCTCTCAAAACAATCAAAGGAAATATCGCAAACGGCATTGCCAAGTTCAAGCGCATTCATTCCGCAACCTTCGAACGCATGCGCCCCGATTCTGCAAACAGAAGGCAAGCGACCTATTTTTGCAGAAGATCCAGCAAACGAATATGCTCCAATGCTAACAATCTTGTCATAATCCATTTCGATTCTACAATTCTCTGTGCCGAAAAAACAATAATCCGGAACATCAATGATGTCGCATTCTATCAAAATCCTATCAATATTATTAAGACCCGACATGCATCCTTCACAGCCGCTAAACCTGCTCACCTCAAGCTTCTTAAAAGATTTTGGAATATAATAAACGCAATCTCCAGAGCCAGTCCTCTGACTTATCCTCACAGACCCTTTGAATTCCCGATCGGAAAACAAATCTCCTACCTGAAAATCCAAAATAGGAATATTCAAATCCTTCAAGTTCCTACAACCGGAAAAAACCCCGCACCCGATATATTCGATCTCAGATGGCAATTCAACCTCTTGCAGGCTCACATTCTCAAAAGCGAACGAACGCAACACCTTCAAATTTGGAGTCTTATCAATATGCTTCAAGTCTTTGCAATTTGAAAAAGCATGTCTTCCAATTCTTTCAATCTTGTCAGGATCGGCAAAGAAAACCTCCCGCAAAGAGCTCATGTCGCTAAAATATTCATCTGGTACGAATTCACCATTAAACGTGACGGATGAAACGCCGGCATATCCATCACTGAAAACATCTTTCAGAACAGTATCCCCAATACAACCGATTTCAATGGAAACAATCGACCTGCATCCGGCAAAAGCATTCTCTTCAACATTAATAGCATTTGGAATTTTTACACAACTCAATGATGAGCAACCCTCAAATGCAGAGCGTTCAATCGACTCATTATCCACAACCAAATTCAAACCGGTCAAGGATTCACAACCCTTAAAAGCGCTTGCTCCCACCCTAACATGACCCAACAAACTTACAACAGAGCTTAATGACTTGCAATTTTCAAAGCAAGAAGCAGGAATCACCTCAACCCCACCACCAAGCGATACGGTTTCCAAAGCCAACCAATTTGAAAAAGCGGCTGAAGGCAGCTTTCCGGACTCAATATGCAAATGCTTTATCGGATGATCCTCCTGCAACTTGCAAAATTCATCAATGCTATCCGCAAACAAACGATATGGCAGCAAACATTCGCTATCATAACAAAAAGCCGACGCATCCTCAAATTCCACATCAAATGCAGTAATACCTTCCAAGGAACCCGGACAACACCGCAGCCCCATCGGTATTTTCAGGAAATCAAATTCGCATTTGCTTCCAATGAATGCTCCGCTCTCAATTTTAGATAGTGAAGGGAACTGACTCAGCGATTCCACTCTAACAGTATCAAGACTTCCATATTTCAGTGTCTTAACGCACCCGAACATATCCGTCAAATCAAGCTTTCCACAGCCCTTGAAAACTCCTTCTTTAAGCACATTCCCCTCAAAAACCATGTTAATGCTTGCAAGAGAAGAGCAACCGGAAAAAGCATACCTGCCTATGTTTTTTACAGGGCCATCCACAACTGTTATTTCTCTTATTCCAGAAATATCCTTGAAAAACTTTTCCGGTATCGTACCGGATGCCTTCACTTCAACCTTTTTCAATTTCGGAAATCTTTTACTGAACCTAGCATCATGACTGTCGCCTTCAATCATATGCGAAAGCTGAACGCATGACTCTTCGCAATTCGAAAGATCCACAAACACCTTCTCCAAAGACATGCATCCCTTAAACGGAGCAGAATCCGTCCTATCAGCATGCAAGCGAACCGCCTTGATGCCAGCACACCCACAAAATGCGGAATAGCCTATTGACGACAAGCAATCGCAATCTATTTCCCCCTCAACTCCATCACCATTTATCTCAAGCAAACGCAATGAAGCGCAACCATCAAAAGCCCTATCACCAACCGAAACAGACGATGAGTTCAAAATGACCCTCTCCAATGAAGCGCATCCCATGAAACATGAATTTGGAATCTGCAGAATATCCGAAGAAAGCCTGACTGTCTTAAGACCGCTCCAGCCTTCAAATGCCATTGGTTGAAGAGCACCGGAATCAACTTCCACATCTGAAATCGATTCCACGTCTTGCAATGCGAAACCTGAATCGCAATCAGCAGAAAACATTTCATATGGAAGAATACGATTAGAACCAGATACCAGATTCGCTACAGAAAATCTGATCTTACTTGGACGTATCCCCCTGAATGCCCCAGGGCAGATTTCAACTCCAGCAGGAATATCCAATTCATCAATTGCGCAATCACAACCCCAAAAAGCATCTTTTTCAATCCTGCGCAATTTTGGAAACTGAGACAAAGATGAGACACAAACGGAATCCAAGCTCGCTCTTTTAAGCGTTTCCACGCTTTCAAACCAATTTCGAAACCTCAAGCGACTGCATCCGCGAAACACACACTCATCAAGTACAGTCACCTTCGCATTAACATCCAAATTCTCCAATGACAAACATCCGTCAAATGCATGTTTTCCAATGGAGAACACGGGACCATCGACTATTGATATATCTGATAACGACGAGGCGCCCTCAAAAAAACCTTCCGGTATTTTTCCAAATGCCGTCATCTTAATGCGGCGCAACCTAGGATAGCTCGTCATCATATCAAAATCGGCAACGCTTCCACCAAACAAACCAATAAAATTCAGCTTGCTGTCTGAAGAATCATCAAGAGTAATGTGAATACTCTCAATGGAATCACATCCGGCCAGTGCGGATTCCGAAACGGATGGCATCCCGACTTGAGCAGACGAAAACATAAGACATCCGCTAAAAGCAGATTTGCCAACATACGAAAAGGCTGTCAAATCCAACATTCCGGGGCAACGGTTTCCCGCAACATCAATTTCAGCAAGCTTATCGCATTTGCAAAAAGCCCGATCACCAACAAGTAATCCGGTTCTGGCAATAACAACGCATTCCAAAGACGAACACCCTTCAAAGCAAGAATCCGGTATGCATGTCACGCCATCACCCAAAACAACCTCTTTCAGGCCGGTCCATCCTTTAAATGAGGAATCAGGTATGTTTCCGCCATCAATAACCAGCTTCTCCACCTTAGATATCAAATCCTTCCCCTCATCATCAGGTTCAAAAAGCAACGACAGCGGGATCAGTTCTCCGGACGAATCCTTTATTTCGGCGGATTGCAATCTGATCTCGGATATGCTCACTCCCCTCAAAGCACCCTTTTCGCAAACCGCTCCGAAAGGAATGCAAACACGATCGTCTTTCGCCAGAATTCCGGAAAACGCTTCTTTTCCAATTGCAGTCATTCTGGAACTGAGATCAAAAAGGCTGTCTATCGTCACCCCTTTCAACCCGCATTCGCGCACTCTGCTTATGCTTTTCAAGACATCTGTCACATCTAGCTTTTCACACCCGCAAAAACAATACGATGGCACTGTATTTCCACTATAGCTTATTTTTAAATTCTCAAGATTAGAGCATTCCGCAAAAGCAGAGCTGCCGAGACGCGTCACATCACCCTCAGCAACTATCGTCGTCAATTTAGAGCATCCGTAAAACGCCCTGTCCCCAATAATCTGCACACCTTTCATGCGAGGAGCTAAAGTCAAAGACCCGCATCCTTCAAAAGCCCCGCTTTCAATTTCCTTTGGTGCTAAAAACCCAGCGCCAGACTTCACCACCTGCAAGCATTCGCATCCTCGAAAAGCGTTTTTTCCGAAACGAGTCACCTTTGCATCAAGCCAAACGAATCGCAGTGTTTTACATCCCTCAAACAATCTTTCCGGAATTTCAAGAACGGAATGCGGCATATAGGACATCTTAATCGCATTCATGTTCGAAAAGCATCCTTTCGGCAGCTTTTGCAAGGTATCGGGAAGAAACAAATACTCAATGTGCGAATCCTTTTCAAATACACCTCCGCATATCTCCCTCACGCCATCCGGAACAGTTACCACCCCCTTCTGCCCGGTGTATTCCACAAGGACCCCATCTTCAATTTTAAAGTCTTTCGCATCATCCTCATAATATCCAGTTCCAAACGTCTCCATGTTTCCGGAGAAAGACACATCCTTCAAATCATCTTTGCGGGGGTCAATCCACTTCACCTCTTCCGGCATGGGACACTCGCCAGAACTGAAAAACAGCAGAATGGAAATGGAATACAAATAATAAGCATATATGTGAACGGATATTTTATTATTATCAAAATTATCCGACAATTTTCTCAAACGCGCCTGAATATCGGTTTGGAGATCGTTGCTATCCTTCAACTCGAAGAGATAAGTTATGAAATTCTTTTCACATCCGTTATCCCATATCGGGCAATCAAAAAGCAATCTCAATTGCATCAGCTGTATAAAGTCTTCGACCGACTTCATGCAATCCTTGAAATCATTCAGTATTTTTTTAGAATCTGACTCTTCTGACTTTTCAGTAATCCAACGCTTATACGCAAAACTCTTAAAATCCATTCTTCTGACCTTTTGATCAAACTCCAACCAGCTCTTGAAGCATTTTCTTCAAACTGACATTCTCACAAAAAAAAGACATATCAACTATATTCATCCTTGACCACATCTTGCAATCAATTCTGTAGACAATAAAATCATTATCCCCTATATCAAAGAAAGGTATGCACAAAAGCCCCTTGAAATCAACTCCAAGGTCGCTACTGGCAAAAACAATCTCATCTTTAGTCATAAGTCTCACGACATCATCGCAATCAATAAAACAATCATCCGTTCTCATGCACAAAAGCCTACGGACATCCTCATCGTCTACCGCACCATATTCCTTCTCAATCAAAGAAACCACATCAGCATCCACAGTCGTTTTATCAAAAATCTCAAAAAAAGCATTTAAAGTCATCATTCCACTCCTTCCTTCTCGTTTATCATCCGAATATTCCCAACTTCCTCATCCTTGCCCTGCGTCTCAGCCTTTTCCATTAGAATCCCACCAGGAGCATTCGGAAAGTGCACCCCTTTGTGATCAGAATGCACATACCAACTCAACGGCGTAATATTTGAAGCCACATTATCACCACCCAAAGAAAGCATATGGATATGGTGGGCATCATATCTTTGGCCCGCTCTCCTTATGATATTGCCCCTCTCACCAATCACATCCTCCTTGTATCTTGGCCATTCCATTCCGTTGATTCGCTCCCATTCGGATATCAAATCGCGCTTGCATTTGCTGAAGCAATCCCTCTTCTCGCTAGTAACAGACGGATCCACACGTTTAAATACCACATCAGCGCCAAGCGTTTTAGGAAGCGTATCGGGATATTCAGAGCATCTCAATACCGTATCGTAATAATCGCAGGCAATCTCCGGAATCGTTTTCAGACGCTCCTCTTCAGGCGGATACAGCACTGCGATATCTTTTTTTATCTGATCGTATTCCGCAGCGGTATAAATCTTCAGTTGCCTCCCCCCCGATGATTCGTCTCCAACAGCATCTGAATCTTCAAACCCAGATGATTCATGGTCATCATCGCCGATAAAATCCTCGCACTCACCATTCTTCTCGAGCATGTCTTCAATATCCTTCTCATCACCTAAAAAGAACATGCTTTCTTCTTCATCGTCTTCATCGTCTTCATCGTCTTCATCGTCTTCATCGTCTTCATCGTCTTCATCGTCTTCGTCGTCATTTTCATCGTTGTCATCAGCAAAAGCGCCGAACTCATCATCGCAATCGTCGTCTTCGCAAACATCTTCATTATCACTATCGTCATCATCATACGAATCGCTTTCATCCTCATAGCAGTCATATTGACAGTCGTCTTCATCAGCAGCATCAACTGCAGAAGCCATGAAGCCACCGGCAAAACCCTCATTGCCAACAAGCGGGTGTAAATTAACGACAACAATTTTTTCATTCACAACGACCTGTTTCGATCCAGCAAACGGATCGGGTGACGCGCATCCAAAGGCAACGGTCCCGCCAAGCCTCATTCCAAGATAATCATCAATCAGCTTCACAGCCCTGTTAAGTCTAGAGGCAGACGATTCAATTATCTCGCCCAAATGCCTTCTGCGCCTCCTAACAGCACGGGCAAAAGCAACAAGCGCCGAAATCGCAGACTTTACGATTCCAAGCATGCTAAAAGCATCACGGCGGACGCTTTTAACTTGGAATATCCTTTCCCGCCCCGCAGCTATCGCGTTCCATATGCTTTTCCTTTCATCACGCAATTGAGAAAGCTCCGACGGATCAAAATTCTCCTTATCATGAGCGCGTTGGTATTTTAGGGAATCTATCTCATTGCGAACCTGAGACAACCTATCTTTCAGCTCTGCCAATTTGCTATTAAAATCAGCAATCTTCCGATTAGCCTCACTCACAACTTCCTGCAGGCTTCCCTTTTGTTTCACCAGCTCCGAATGAAAATCATTCATTTTTGACTCAAATGACCCGAATTGCGAGTCTTTTGAATCCCGAAA
This sequence comes from uncultured Spirochaetales bacterium, assembly GCA_902797395.1. Classification (GTDB taxonomy): domain Bacteria; phylum Spirochaetota; class Spirochaetia; order Sphaerochaetales; family Sphaerochaetaceae; genus UBA9848. The sequence goes on along the minus strand of CADBSO010000024.1, from coordinate 10,367 downwards.
ATCCTTCAGCTCTTTTAAAAAACCGGAAACATCTCGCAAATTAACCTTAGCTTTCATAATCCTGCCCTAAATCAGCAATCGCTGAAATCATCTTCTATTTCATCAATTCTGTTTCTAATCCCATCAGAGTCAACCTCGGATAAAACTCTTAATCTCGATTTCAAACCCTCGGATTCGCTATTAAACGAATAAATCTCCTTGGATATCGCGCCAATGCAATTCTCCATGAAATAATCATAAACGGAATCTTTCCATTCAAAAGACGAGCATTTGCGCGCAAGACCCTCAGAACTACTCAAGAGCTCTTCATTTAAGACAGAAATATCATGCGAAAAATCATCCATAACACAACCCAAGTCAACTTTTCAGCTTCTCATATTCGGAAACAATTTCCAAAAGCTTTCCCGCAAACAACCTGATTTCATTCAAATTATTTTGAATCCCATCCAGAGCATCAGAAAGCCTTCCGACGCTGTTGTTCATCCTTTCATAATTCACATCATAAAAATCATCAGCAACAGATTCCATCCGGCGCTTCATAAAATAAGAAAGCTTTTCGATATTATCAGCCCAAACCAGTCCGTCCCTGCAAAAAGCACTAACAGCCTGCGTATCAATATTCATGTCCATAACATCAATTGCTTCTCAAGAACTCAGCCTTCCTCTCAAGCATATCAGCGCTTTGAGAGAACACCTCCAGGTTTTTCTTTATCGAATCGCTGATCTCTTTCATGCGACTCAAGACTTTCTTATACTGCGGATCATCCCATGCCGACCGCAGATTTTCAGTTTTCGCCATTATTCCATCTACGGTCCTATCAACATATGCCTTGTAGTCCCTAAGTTCTTTAACCAATCTGTCTACTGCCGCCAAATCCGCTTTTCCGCTGGTCACATCCATGTCGAAGTCTCCTTATTACTTCTGATATTGTCTTATGATTGAAACAAAATGATCCACATACTTTTTCGTATCATTCATTTCATCCTTCATTCCCGAAATCTTTTTTCCTATGTCTTCGAAAGCATTTTTCGCTCTGCCATAGTTCACATCATCAAACCTTTCCCTGGCTTTTTCAAACCTAGCCTGCATTTGTTGAGTCAAAAACTCAACATTACCTATGGTTTTAATAACATCCCTGCAATAACTGGAAATGCTCTCAGGATCCCTTATATTGTACTTTTCCATTTCAAACCTCCAAAATCATAGTTCTCTTTGAAAAAACCTGAATTTCACCAAATCATCAGATCCAATCGAAATAATAGCGGTATTCTGATCCAATTTCTTATGCGATCGCCTATTTGAAACCGCATCCTCAAAAAAATCCAAAGCATGATCATTGTTCTTCATATCACCGGCCAAAAGCTTGTAATAGCAGTTTCTCAGCATGCTTTTGGTTCTATAATTGAAAACCTCATCTCCCTCGCAATCACGCTCATCAACCTTACTTAATGAAAAACAAACAAAAATGTTATATTCGTTAGCGCTGCTGATAAGACTCAAAAAATCGTCTTTCCCACTTACGCTTCCGGTTTCAACCGAACCTGCAGCACCATCATTAAGCTCCATAGCCCTTATCAAATCTTCCATACTGAGATCTTCACTGATTTCGGTATTCAACGCATCCGCATCAGATTTGAGTTCAATCCTTCTGTTATTTTTGAAATCATCAATCGAATTAAGATTTCTGACAACAAAAACAAGTGGCTCGAACTCAACCCCACGAGGCTGGGTTTTTCTATTCGAATACTCGTCGCAAACCTTTTTCAACGCCAAAGCATAGGTTTGCGGATCATAAACCTCACAACGACCAGATACCATTCTGGAAAACAAATCATCATGCGAGCCGTCAACCGCAACAATCCTGATTCCCTCCGTAAGGGCATAATCAGCTATGCAAGCAAGAACATTTGCGGAAACAACGCCATTCGACGAGAGAATCATAAAATGATTCATTCCCTTGATATCAACGGTCACATCCTCATGATTGTTAAAATTCTCGCCAATGCTCAAACATCCTTCCGCGCGTTTGCCATCGCATATATTGTAACGTCCCCTGATAGAATCATCTTCCACAAACAATGGGGAATAATCACCAATGATTTCGGTTCTCCGTCCGGAATAATCGCTCCATCGCTCCCTTATCCTCTCCACATATTTAGCTTGATTAGCCTCGCCGCCATGATACGCAACCGATATTTTATCAGGATCCCTATGTCCGTTCGTAACAAGAACCTTTCTAATGCTGTCCTTATCACGCACTGCAATCTCTTCAATTCTTTTGGAGTATTCATGACCTAAAACTTCCTCAGCGGTATCATCGTTAACAGAAAACAGATAATAGCAATCTATGTGATCCGTAGCTTTCCTTATTGAAGAATCGATCTTTTGCGTTGCAAATACGAAATGCATACCCCATGCTCGGGTTTTCCTCATCAGGTCAGCGCACTCATCAGCCAGATCGTCGTCTTTGAAAATATCCTGGCACTCATCTATGACAATTATAATTCGAGGCATCTTGCTCAAATGCTTGTCGGCCGCAACCTTATTATATGCGGCAATATTATCAACTTTAACATGATACTTATCAGTTACGCCATTGAACAATCCAGTGCGTCTGGTTCCTTCTTTTCTAATTGTTGAAAAAATGATATGCGCTTCATCAGGAGTATTATTTGCCGATATTATCCTAATATGCGGGAGCATATGGCTCTGACTCGCATAAAACAAAGACGAACTTCCATCCTTGAAATCCATAAGATGGAAATTAAGCTCGTCAGGCGAATACTTCATAGCCCCATTCAATATCAGTGAATCTATGAGACAAGACTTTCCCGAGCCGGATTTGCCAAGGATCATGTTAGCAATAGGAGATGAATCATTAGGATTGCAGCTGAACCTCATATTCCACAAGTCCGGATCGCTAATACCAACAGGAATGCTTATGCTCTCAATGTCATCTCCATCATCCGATGAAGAAAGCTTCGCGAAACCAACATCCTCATATGGAAGCTTTTTGCTCTTTCCGTCAGACGCCTCGGATTCAATGCACTTTGATACAATTGCAACAAGATCAGCGGAAGATGCATTTGATCTGACTATTGATACTTCGTCAAAACTTCCATTTCCAATGCCAGCCAAATCATATTTCAGTTCATCTGCAAATCGCATTTCGGATTTCAACCTTTCAACATAACTCCTGAAGGCATCTGACTTATCCTTATAGCTATTCAAATCAAAATCATCAATCCAAATGCATTTAAAGCCATCCCGATAATTCCTGATGCAACTCAGAATCCTACTGATGACATCTTCACTCGCATCACGAAGAACCTTATAGAACACAACAAGCTGAAAGCACTCCGAGTCAATTCCCTTATCATAAAGCTCTACAATATTCCCGCACCCATTCGCATTGGCTTTCATCCTCGCCCTGCCTATTCCCAGATTGCATTTCTCGAGCAAACCGGATATTCTGGAATTGGAGGCGCATACATCATCTTCTATCAATACTCCGCATTTGCGCAAGACATCATGACATGACATAAGATTACGCATCGAACTGAGTTCAGCCCCGCAAAACGCAAAACGAATCGAACCGACAGGAAATGAGGTCAAATACCTGATGAACATCCCGGTCAAAAAACCTTCTACTTCAAAGCCCGCAAGGCAACGGCTCTTGCAATCAAGCACAAGACTGCTTTCAACTTTAGACATGTCCGCAGAAAGCGGAAGTTCCAGATAATCGCAGCCCATAGCATTAGACAATATCTTGCTGCCGTGCAAATACCTGACTTTACCATAAGTCACAGCATGAGGCAGCACACCATTTGAAACCACATCAGCAGAATCGCAAGACGGATCAAATCCGACCTCTCTGCAAATCCTCCGATATTCCGCCAGAACCTTTTCCTTCAATTCCTTTTCAAAAGATGCCATGGCCTGATGAATTTGAACGCTTTCCTCTTCAAGCTTATGGAGCCTCGCATTATAAATCCTTACGTCTTCCGGATTATCAGAACAGCCATCATCTCCATATTTGAGATTCAACAATTCCCTCATCTTGCTCTCGCAGTCCCGCTCGCGTTTCCGATCGTCCTCCAATTTGCGAACGCACTTTTGCAAGACAATATTCATATTCCTGATGAAATTCAAAATCGATTCCGAAACCATCAAATATCCCCCCAATCCTCAATGTCCGAAACATCAAGATGAATTTTCTCATCAATCCTCGAATTGGAAACCACAGCAACACTCTTTCCCAACCATTCAAAAAACTCGCCAAACTTATCATCCTTAAGCGATATCGGCTTACGCCTCCCGAATCCGGATAATATATCCATATTGACGTTTTTCGAAATGGCAAAAGCAAACACGACGAGCTTCCCATCCTTTTCCAATTGCCTGCATCTCTCCTGAACACGCCCCACATCATCTGTGGGATCTCCGTCTGTAAACAGCACGAGCCACGGCTGGTAATAATCCAATCCGACATTCCTGTATTTATCCTTGCGACTCTCTAACATATCCAATGCCTTGCTTACTCCCGCCGCCATATTTGTCAAATTCCCAGTATTCGGATGCTTGAATTCGGACTTGCGCTCCACCGTTTCGAATTCCTCAAGAACACGAACACTGTCATCAAACGACACCACAGCCAATTCGCATGACAAGCGAGCCCGATCGTCTTTTCTCACCGCATCATAGAACATATTTATACCGCGAACCATCTCGCTGGCATACGTTATGCAATTCCCCTCAACCAGATTCCACATCTTTCCATCTTTATATTCAGTCTTGCCAGTGTCCTTGAAATTCCCGCCTATCACATGATCCATAGAGGCTGAGGTATCAATGCACAAGCACACCGGAAGCCTTGCGCTGGTATTGTAAACCAAATCATCTTCACCTATATAGTCCTCACTCATACAATCACCTCCATCAACTATAACGCGCTAGCTTCGATTTCAAAGAAAAAACCAAGGTTCCTTCTCATACTCATTTTTAGTTTTCCATTCGAATACACGGCTCTTTCCCTCAAAAAATCACTTATTTCCCCAACTACGAATGGCGATTCCTCCGCATAAAGATCCGCCAGGATATTTTCAACCACTTCATTTAAACGAAATCCCGTCCGAATCACATCCAAGTTCAAATCGACAAAAGAATAATCAATTTCCTTGCCCATGTCTTCTCGACAACAGAAAACTCCTTCGTCCTTGTAGGGATCCGAATCCAGTCTTCCATTGTCAAGATCCTTTTCGTAAGCCGTAAACAAGCGAAGCCAATCCTCTGATGAGATCCTGTTGCTGAAATTCCCATCATCATGTTGCCCCACGCTTATAAACGCTTTTTTGATATAACTTGGCAAATGCGACCAATTCACCGCGGCAAAGCCAGTGAGTGGCGCCGATAATTTTGTAGCTTCACTATTCAAGGAATATGGGAATTTTCCCATTTTGGATAAATCTTCCTGATTATATTCCGTATTCTTCTGAATCTGCTGGTAAGGAGATACCTTATTATGTAGCATCTCAAACAATAACACGAATAAAGAATAGTATTCGTTTTCGAATGTCCTATAAATCGAATCAACCCTGATCTTCATAAGCTCTGGAGGCGTAAATCCACGAGTTGTGGCCGTTGCCGGAAACATATCAATTTGAAAGCTGTCACAATCCATGAAAACAATATTTCCAAAATCGTTATCCACAACACTGAAATTATCAAGTTTTATATCTCCTACGATAATATTCCTCTTGTGCAAATACACCATGGTGTCCAAAATGGATATTATCATCCGCAAGATATCTTTCCTGCTCAATTTTTTCTTTTCCTCCGGCTCCGAACGCATAATCTCCTCAAGACTACGACCACCTTGTACGAATTTCATTGTAAAACCGATAAAATTCCTGTCATCATCGTATAGCAAATCAATAGGCCATATGAGATTCTGGTTATCCGGCCTATGAGCGCACATATATCTTATGCGGTCCTCCTTGCTTCTGCTAAGGCATTTGTTTTTACGATCAATGATATAAATCTTCGCCACAATGCCATCGCGTTCGGTCCGATCAGTCTTGTAAACCACGCCTTCGCCACCGCCGCCGATTTTATCAAGCAATTGGATGTAATCCCCATTCGAATCAAAGACGAAAACCTCCTTAGAGGGATTCTTCTCTTTAATGCCGTTTACATCTTTGCATTTGATATCCGCACCGGCAGCCGCCAAACCAACGCTTTTTCCGCCGAAATACCTGAACGATCGAATGCTTTCCTCGTGGAGTGACCTGTCAGAATCCGATTCAAATCGAGCATCCGATGAGGATGCTTCCTGTTTTTCTTCTCCAGCATCATCACAATCGGAAGCATGATCCGCATATGATGTCGGTTTTAAATTCAAAACAGCCACACATGCATTGGAGTCGGATGCATTTTGCTCCAAACGACTTTGAATCAAATGGAACGTCCCTTCAGTGTCAAGCGAAACAGCAAAGACATTCGGAATGCCATTATCGCGCCTCAAATTCAAAAACGCATTGGCTTCGTCGACGTCACATGTGATCAAAACAATTTTATCATAGTCATACTCTGTACCAAGCTTTATCGCAAGACGTTTATATGATGCAGTGTATCGCTTATCCCTAGGGTCAAACTGCTTGCAAAGCCCCGCATTACGCAATTCCTGATGAAACTGGTTGTGCTGGTTCATAGCCATCCTTTCCGAATTGTCCTTATTCACAACCACTTTTTCTCTTTGAAGTATAGACGATATCAGAGCCTTTACGGCAACAGAAGGGTCAATGGATAAAAAAACGCTTGATGACAAAAAATACAAATTCTTTCCACTGAAAAAAGAAGCCGGTTCGACTTCAAACGATTCTTGCTCCTGCAACATACCAAATTACTCCATCCTCTCAAGAGACGGCCCGAATAACCTTCGCAAAGCGCGAATGCAGACATCCTCACATCTAGTCTCACTAAGCGACAGTTTAACCGATGACGACTTAGCACGCCCCTTCGATTTAAGGTGTTCTGCTTTTTTAATTAACAAATCCTCGCCGATTCCCTCGTGAGCAGCAATACGAGAAATCCTATTCTTATCATTCGGAGACAGACTGCAAAATGAAACGGAATTTTGAATCGTCTCCGACCCGCCAGGCATACTATCATAAGAAATTTCGGGAGAGATTTCAGGAGAGGCTTCGGAATGAGTTTCAGAAGATGCTTCAAAAAAAGTTTCGGAAGGAACAGCATTTTCAGAATCAGGATTCTCTATCTCAGAAAAAATCGATGCGGAGGATTTCAAACTTGGCTTTTCGTATTCCTTCACATCATAATCAGAGACCTTACAGCCACGCTCCACCAACATGGCTACACTACAATCATCCCCAACTATGCACATTTCCCTTGTCTTCGACAGGAATTCTTTCAAAAGCTTGCGCCTATCACCGTCATCGCAACATGCCACATTGTTAAAGTATGTCTTTACACCAGTATACCGCCTTCGAAAATTATCATCACCCACGCTCGTGGTTATGGAATCCACTCCATCAGATGTAAGAATGACCCCCTCAATCTTCTTGTTGCCAAACCTTTTGAGATCGAATCCGCCATGATACCACTTGTCGGCATCGCTTGCATTCCTAGCGGCGCCTTCATAAACATTCCTCGGATACCAAGTACCCGCCCGATCACCGCGCTTCGGTTCCTCAAGCGATATCTTCAACCGCCCGCCAATCACAACACCAACCATGCCGTCACCTATCCGTCCGATCATATATTTGTTGTCCTTTTCCGCAAAAAAAAGAAGCGTCGCATCAAGCGCGGCAAGCAGGGGATCCTGACAACCATTACATCGACGATCAGCAATCTCGGAATCATGAGTCTTCTCATAGTCACGAAACACATCCGGATTGCTTCTCACATACTCCAACTCCCTACGGATGAGACTGTCGACTATCTTCCGCTTAATCGCAACAACATCCTCGCGCGCAATCAGATCGCCGGTTCCGTAAAGCTCATCAAAGCTATCAACCATCAAATCCGATATGCTTTTCACCGTTAGCTCTGCGCCAATCTGTGAAATATCGGACTGTGAGCAACCATCCGACAAAACAGCCACGCTGACCCCGTTCCTTTGAACGCAAATAGCCTTATCCTGACAAATCTCATGCTTCCTGCCCTTGCACTCCCCAAACCACGGGACATACCTGTATTCTCCGGCAGAAGCACGCTCAATCATATCTCACCCCACTCCCCCGAATCATCATCATCAAACCCTTCATAATCAACATCAAAACCATCAACAACTCTAGACACGCTTTTACCCAACCATCGAAACAACGAATCAAAACTCGAGCTCTCCAACTGTCTTGCACTGTTCTTAACACAAAACCCATTAAGTATATTTAAAACAGGAGCTGGACTCACAGACCCATCAGGCATCTTACTTCCCTTGCCAATGAGAAACGGACAAAAAGTGAGCTTGTTGTCTGCTATGAGAGCCTTCGACCGCCCTTGAACCTGTGGCAAATCCTCCATATCCCCCGGTTTGCCATCCGTCATCAAAAGCAAAATCGGTTGGAAATACTCGATGCCCATGGCTTTATAATTGTTTTTTCGCTCCTCGAGCATATCAAGACACTTGTCAACTGCGTGCGCCAAAGCGGTTCCCGACCCTTCTGGCGCTATGTAATTGGGTTTCTTAATCCTATCCACTGAAGTAAACTTCTCCGCTACTGTCACTTTCGAGTTGAACAAAACAACAGCTATATCGCACGCATCATGCGCTCGGCGATCCGCCCTAACATACTCATAGAACTTCTCTACGCCACGATTCAAATTCCTAATAGCCTCGCCGTTATTCTTATTCATAGAACCACTTGTGTCAAGGCATAAGCATACAGCAATCCGCGCTGCCGTATTTAAAACAAGATCATCATCTTCACCCATGTAATCATATTCCATTCCAAACCTCCATACGTCCCGTAGAACAGCGACTATATATCGCCCCAGTCATCCAAGGCTGATACATCCAAAACAAAATCCTCAGCTCCCGAATATACGCTAACGCTCTTTCCAAGCCACGAAAAAAATCTGCCAAACCTTGCCGTATCAATTAAAATCATAGGATTCTTATTCGAAAATCCTTGAAGATGATGACGCGCTTTTTCATCCTTGTCAATATCGCCGCCAATATATACGGGAAGAACCGTAATCTTTCTATTATTCTCCCTTTCAATCACCTCTTTCTGCGCATAAACAAGCGCATTATTAACATCTCTGCGATTGCTGCCCGTAGAATGGCCATCCGACATTATAACCAGCCAAGGCTGATAATATTCAATGCCTACGCTCTTATATTTCTTCTTGCGTTCATCCAAAAGCTCTAACGCCCGCTTTACCGCCAATCCGATATCACCCCCTCCATCGGCCCTAATATCAAAATCCGGTTCATCCGCGCCAAGAGTTTTAAAATCCCTTATCACATACGGCTCATACTTAAAGCCCAAAATACATATTTCCGCCGAATTTACAGTCATAACATCGCTAGCAATCTCATTCAAAAACTTATGAAGACCGTTTTTCAACCTTTCCACTCGCTTAATTCCAACAGCATCCTTTTGATTCATAGACCCGCTAGTATCAACGCACAAGCAAATCGGTATCCTAACAGATGGATTAAATATCAAATCATCATCGGAGTCATCTTCGCCTTGATAATCATTTAAATAACTCATAAACCCAATACCCTCGATTTCATCGTACATTCAAATAGAAAAATATTAATATTCCTCTATATTTCTGACATTTGAAATACTACAACACAAATAACAAATACGCAATTGCCATGCAATATGAAATTCATATTTTCAAAGCTTTTTTTCATCCATAAGCTCTTCAGTTGATTTTTTTAAATCCGCTTTTCAAAACCACTGATGTCACTTCATGTCAGATTCAGTCCTTTATTCTTTAGTCATTTATTTTATTATGATAAGCAATGGAGTGTTCAAAAATGCCGCACACTCTAAAAATTGATTCCAACGAAATTTTTCCTCTGTTTTTTTCACAAGGATTCTAACAAAAAAAACGGGAATTTATTGGCAAGATTATTTGAGGTTTTTACGAGGAATGCCCTGATTTCAGAACAGGCTTCACACTGTTTTGAAATGAGTTTTGAAAAAACCTCTAAAAAAACAACTTAATGACGGATTTTAAAAAGACTCTTCCGGTATGTTATTATGGCAAACGCCATAATTAATGGCTATGTCCGAATACGTTTATTCTGCCATATCCAATCGCCGGATATGCGCCGCATATGCGCGCTTTGGGTCGCAAAGCCATTTGGATAGGCATACAACGTAAT
>CADBSO010000023.1 GCA_902797395.1 uncultured Spirochaetales bacterium | reverse complement strand
AGATACAAGGTATAGACCTCACCCTTCTTAACACCCCTAATGCTATAAGAAGTAACATCGCCGTTAACGACATGATCCCAAAAAGCCGGATCATTGTTATTCACCTTATAGCGGAAGCGCTTGATCTCCGGATCCGTTTTCCACATCCATGAAGCGACCAAAATCATGTCATCATCGTTTTCAGCAGCGAAAACCGAAATCGGAAGAACGCACAAAATGAGCAAAAGACTCAAGAAAACCTTTTTCATATCCACTCCTATATTCACATCGGTCTCGAAAGAAAACCCCCGAAACCGACAAAAATATTATATTAGATTTCAAATCAAAATTCAATACTTTCAATGCCGTTGTCCAAATCATCGAAAGTCAAACCATCCAAAGGATCCGACAGCAGACCATCATCACCCCTATCGACAAGAATCTTGTATTCCTTGTTCGGCGTGGTGTCGCTATCCACATACCTGACAGTTCTGCCATCAAACGCCACCTTCACTCCGATATACGGATTGATTGACAACGACATCGTATCTATGACATAGCTTCCGCCATGATATCCGGTGCTCACGGAACTTTCAGGCGAGGTCTCAATATCATCCTTCGACCATGCGAAGTTGGCATTGACACCAAGCTGCAAGCCAATATGCTCAGTCAGTTTCAAAGTATAATCCAAACCAAGCAGGAATGCCAAACCGGCGTTCTTGTTATAGGCTCCGGAGAAATCAACGCCAACGCCGATATAGGCATTGATGCCGAGGATTCCGATTCCAACCTCACCGAACAGCGAGTATGCGTCGAACGAAGGCGTATTGTAAAGCTGGAACATTCCCCTAGCTCCAGCGAAGAACTGGAAGTCCTTCTTGTTCACTATTCTCCACTTCATTCCAAGAGACACCGACAATCCGTAATTGGAGCGATACACCATGACGCCGCGTCTGGTCTTCTTGGAATCTATCATTCCAGGTACGTCGTCCGAGTCGAATTCGACACGATACGGATACATCACCATTCCGAACGCATACGGAGATACCTGAAGCTCGACATCGATCGGAACGCCATCATAGGTCTCTTCCGCAGCATACGCCCTATTCACATTCTCATCCTTAGGCGCTTCACCATACAAAGCGTCAAGCTTGGCGTTGCTGTTCTGATCCTGAGCGGCAAGCCAATCGTCATTGAGCTTATCGTACTCATAGAACTGATACCTATTATAGTACTCGTTTATGATCTTATCCCTATCGGCAGGATTCGCAGCATCCTGATTGAGGATGATGTTATACGACTTGGTATCCCCGGCCATAAGGGCGGCGACTGCGGCTTCCGTCATCACCTCATTGACTCCGGCAACCTGCTCATCCCTCTTGACATCCTTCCTCAAATCATTCTCGAGCATTATGTCATAATAATCATCCCTGACATCCAAGCCCTTCGCCCCAAGCTTCTCCGCCAAAATGTTCTCGGACTTTTTAGCCTCTTCCCTCTTCTTAAGCAAAGCGGAATCGTCATTCTCAATAAGAATGTCGTACCCATAATCCGACAACTTGGCATTATCGTTCTCTATTCCTATATCATAATAATAGTTGTCCACAGGCTCGAACGAATCGAACGCATGATTGTATCTGACATAAGGAGATACCATGACCTCCTGCGGAAGCCATCCGAGGTTAGTGTTCAATCCAACCTTCGAATCCAAACCAAACGAAAGCGATGAATGTTCATCCGCAGCAATCGGAGTATTGAATCCTATGCCGAGCTCGGCAGCAGGATTGATTCCAATGCCGCCAACATTCCACGACCTCGCATCAAGACCCGCCATGACTCCGAGACCAGCATATGTCTCAAAGCCACCGAACTTGCCCTTGACCTCTGCCATCACCGGAACATTCAAAGGCACGGTATCACCACTAGCAATAGCCAAAGGATCAGTATATCCGCCAACTCTAAGGCCGACTCCGACCGAAGTATTCTCATCGTTGACGACCTTGTAATGCCCAGCGACATCTATGCCGGCAGTCCAACCCACAGGCGACTGCGGAGGCCAAAGCGAATCATCAGGTCCGCCGTCGTTCTTCATGTCAAGAGAATACGGAAGCAACCCGGCCGATATGTCTATTGGCACGCCCTCGGACTCCATGCTAACGTATGGAGATTCCTTGGTCATCTTCTCGATTATCTCCTTTTTTGACGTTCCCTTGTTCGCAATGTCAATTGAATAGAACTTATCCTCAGGCGCAAGCTTGTTTGCCCTTCGCTCATCCTCCTTGGCAAGCTGCTCCACTATACTAGGCGGCGCAGGCGGAGTCTTATCCTCCTCAACACCATGATCCTGGCTGTATGCGGCAACTATCTCATCAAGCGTGACGTTTCTCGGCCCAAGGAACGAATCGAGAAGGGAACCTGTGATCGTATTGAATCCCGATGCGAAATCGCCTTCGAGAAGATAATACTCTATCTCCATGTCATCAAATGGAACGGCAGGATCCTTATAGGGTATCGTAATCATATCGTCCCTGAGTATCTTGCCAGTATAATTGCGCTTCCACTCATCGCTGGAAACCTGATTGCGCCTCTTGCCGGAGTCATCATCCCCAGTCCCATACGACTTGCGCGATCCGTTCTTGCCAAACCCAAGCTTGTTGCGCTCGCTCGTGCCCTCGCCATCCTCATCGCCTTCATCCGGATTGTCACCGATGCCGAAAACGGATCTGCTGCTCTTGCCGATGCCATCGCCTTCGCCATCCTTGTCGGATGACTCGTTCCCGAATCCCAATTTCACGCTTTCGGAAGTGCCAGTGCCATCGCTTTCACTATCTCCGGAGCCAAGACCTATGACCTTGTAAACAGTATGCTTGATGCTGCCGATTCCGCCGCATCTCCTCAGCAGTAGAAGTATTATTATGATTATCGCCGCTATTGCAAGCAACCAGCGAATGAGCTTCTTTATCCTGGAATCTCCAGCTGCAGCCTGCCTTTTCTCCTTAGAAGCCAACCTGCTCTTCAGCTCCTTGACATCTTCCTCTATGTCGCCCTTTTCAGCAAGCCTATGCGTGGTCCTATAATTGACTTCCTTCCCTTCAAGCTGAGAAGCGACCTCCTGATTCACATCACACGAACGCTCAAGTATGAGACCCCTTTCGGTTACGACTTCGATATTCTTATCAAGATCCCTTATGTCCTTGCGAATCCTGTCCTTGACCCTCTGATTTCGAATCTTATCCTCAACCGGAATAAGCTCCTCAGCCTCGACCAAATCAGCCAGTTCCTTCTCCTTAGCGCCCTTGGCCTCAATCAGCTGATCGATCTCACGTACGCAATCGTCTATGGATGATGCGGTGAGCTTCGCAAATTCGTGTATATCTTCCTTTGTGAGATTATTTCTTTTTATGTCAGAATTGCCCAACGGAACCACCTACTTATTCAACATGCTGAACATGCTGGTATCAACCTCGGACAAAACAGAATTGGACCACCACACGCCATCATAGCTGTCCTGCACCTCAAGGGTGTATATCTTGTTCTTCTCAACATCCAAAACAAATGACATGACAGAATCATCATAGCGGTTCACATACTCCCATTTGTTGCTGACCTCTTCATCTATGACCCTGTATCTGACCCAAGTGACCTTAGGGTCGCTTATCTTCCAGATCCAAGCGATCTTATATTCGGCAAAGCACAACGCCGGCAGCAAAAGAGCTAAAACAAACAACAAGATCTTCTTCATATGAGCGCGTTTTCTCCCCTAAGGTTATAAAATGGCTATCTAAGAATGTTAGCATTAAAAAAATATTATGTCAACCTGCTGCGCTCCAGCCGTCCTATGGGCGCTCCTAAGAATCACAGAGTCCGATTACGCCAATGCCTCTCAGGTCGGAAAATCGCCCGAAAACAACAAAACAGACAACATTATGCTTCACATCTTCTTCTCGAAAATGAAAACAAGACGGTTTTCCGCCTCAGAAAACACCCACAGGCATTTCTCCGAACAGAAGATTTCCAAATACCCTATGCCCAACTCGGTTCGCACACAGAAAAGCAGGCTCTACTGCGCTTGACCGGCACCAATGCTTTCAGGCTTCCGAACTCTCCTTTCCGTGCCCAAAAGCAGCATAGCGGACACCATCAAAGCAAGCGAAACAAGCGTGTTCCACCTCAAAAGCACTCCGAATTCGTCCAAAAAAACAGCGCTCAGCACAACACCGAAAAGAGGAAGCATCATCCTATACACCGATACGATTGAAACATCATTGTATTCCAAAAGCAGCGCCTGAACCGAAAAGCCGACCGCCGAAATCAACGAAAGGCATATCACCAGCGCCCACGCGCCGAGACCCTCCATTTCTATTTTACCGCCAAAGAAAAAGCCATACGCCGTAAAAAACAGCCCTCCCAGAAGGAATGAATACGAGCACAGCGGCATGACGCCGGTCTTCTTGGCCAAAGGCCTCTGAAGGCAAGTAGCCATCGCGGAAAGAAACGAAGAAGCCAATATGAATCCTTCAGCGCGCAGCGAAAACGAAAAACCGAAGCCCCTGACATAATTGAGAGCAAACACCGAAGCGACCGCCATGATGGAAGACACCAGTTTGAGAAACGTGTATTTCTCAGTGCGAAACACGAGAGCGGCAAGGAACACCGCAATGAAAACCGTGGTGCTATTCACGATAGCGGCTCTGGTCCCCGGAGTCCTCGCCAAGCCTATGTAATAAAAATAGTATTGGCCTATGACCTGAAAGACCGCATTTATGAGTATGCACCCCTGCTTGGTCATATCTATCGCAAATGACTTGGGAGATCTGATGATTCCGGGAATCAAAAGCATCAACCCGGTAATAACATACCTGATTCCAGCGAACAGCATTATGGAGGGCGTATGAGTCTTATCAACGCTCAGAACATCGTATCCTATCTTCACAATCGGATACGCGCTGCCCCACATAAAACACAAAAACAGCATTATGATGAAAACCGACAAGCGGCCGGTCAGCACCCTTTCCCTAGTTTCCTTGCCAATCATCTCGTTAAAACACCGACTATCAGCGCCATGTTATAAAAACCGGAAAAACGCCCTAGAAAGCCTAAACATCCGCCTTCATATGCGCCTTTTGGCTTTGAAATCCCGCTGAGAAACCGCAAATCGAATAATGCAATGCAATAATGCGGATTTTCCGCCGGTTTTTCACCTTGAAAATCCGCCAGCATCTTCGAACAGCAGGTTCTGAAAGCGACCTGAAATCAGTTAGTCCAAACCTTAAGCGGTTTGCCCTCCTTGTCTTTGAACGAGCCGCAGCAAATCATTATGAAATCCACAAGCGCCCAAATTCCAAATCCGCCAAGCGTGAATATCTGAGCTATTCCGGTTCCTATCTTTCCGACATAGAACCTATGAACCCCAATGCAGCCCAAAAACCAGCACAAAAGACAAGCCGCAAGCCTGCTCTTCGGGGATGCGTTCCCATCGCTATTCGCATTCGAACTCGGCAGAGCCTTCTGCCTGCATCCGCACTTCGGGCAAATCTCCGCATTAGCGTTGATCTCCTCCCCGCAATCCTTACACTTGATTGTTTCCATACAATACCTCCTTCCAACCCCCAGCAATGCCCGAAAAACAGCGCATCCGCTGACAATAGGATAATAAGATATTATTATACTACCACACAACGCAATGTCAATCCCATTCAAAGCGATCGCCGCCATCGGACAATCCAACAAGCTTTTTCGGCCGGCATATCAACACTTCAGAGCAAAGCAGATGAATCAGAGGCCTTCGCTTTCAACGAAATCGCGAATTCTAGAATACAGAACATCGTAACTGTCCGTTGCGAAAATCTCCGGATATTCGGCCTTTATCATTTCCGGAGATCTGAAAAGGCATCCGGATTCGGACTTGGATATCATCTCTATGTCATTATACGAATCCCCGAATGAGAATACCTTGTAATTCAAACCATGCAGCGCATCAACCGTTTTCCCTTTCGAACCCTGTATGCGAATCCTATATCCGTCAATATATCCATCCCTTATGATAAGATCATGACAAAAAATCAAAGGCCATTTCAGCTTCTGCGCGAAGCCGGAGTTGAAAAACTCGGCAAAGGTATCGGAGACTATAGCCACAGGACATAGTTTCCTTATCGAATCCATAAAATCCGAAGCGCCATCAAGCAAATCGATTGAATTGATTATCCCGCTTATATCGGAAAACGAAACATGATTCTCGCGCAATGTGCTGATACGCATTCGCATAAGCTTGTCATAATCCTTTTCCTCGCGTGTCGTAAGCTTCAATTTCTCTATTCCAAGCCTTTTAGCCACTTCTATCCATATCTCCGGCGTGAAAACGCCTTCCAAATCGCAAGAAACGAACACCATACTCATCACCTCCAAGAATTTGCCGAATGCTCTCAGGGCACTTCCAAAAGCCTCAAAGCCGCAATCAGGTTCCAATCGGATGGGCAACGAAATCATAGTCATTGACACACTCCGCTGTCCTAACCCTGACAACATCACCGACCCTAACCGATTTCACATCCGCAGCGCCGGAACACCAATTCGAAAAATCCGCTTCGCATATGCCATCCACTTCCGGAGCCTGGAAAGGAAGCCGGCCAAGAAAGACGCCATCGCCAGCATCCTCCTCCACAATGAACGGAAACTCCCTTCCGCAGAAACGCGAAAGCCTAAGCGACGAAGATTCATCGCACAATGCTTTGATGTTCTCGATTTCCTCATCTATGAGCTTTCCGGAAAGATACGTGGGCTTCAACCCCGCGGCTCTGGTCCCATCTTCCTTCGAATACCTGAAAAAACCGCAATACTCCAACTGAACATCGCCCAAAAAGGATCTCAATTCCCTTATTGTCGTTTTCGTTTCACCTGGAAAACCAAGCATGAACGTGCTTCTTATCACGCTATCGGGCAGTACCTTCCTGATGTCATCCACCATCTTCGCATAATAGGAACTCGAATGCTTGCGGTTCATCAGCGACAATATGCGGTCCGAGCCATGTTGGAAAGCCAAATCAAAGTACGGAAGAAACCTATCCCCATGATCGCCCATAAACCTTACGACATCCATATTGAAGCTATCAGGGTGCATATACAAGCAGCGCACCACGAAATCACCCTCCATGCCGGCGATTTCCGATAGCAGCCCCACGAATCCGATTTGCGCTGATGCGCCGTCAAAATCGCTTCCGTACGAAAGCAAATCCTGAGCTATCATGTTTATCTCATGAGTCCCGCTATCAACAGCCTGTCTGATGCTTTTCAGAATCAACCCCTTATCAAAGGAACGAAAACGCCCCCTTATGCCGGGAATCGCGCAAAAACTGCACATGTGATTGCAGCCTTCGGCTATCTTAAGATATGCGGAAACCGGCGAATCTCCAACAGGAGCAAGAATGACATCCGGCTGCATATGAACATCAAAACGGCTGCGAACTCCAGAACCGGACTGCTTTCCAATCCCAATCACGCGCTTTGTCGAAGTACGACTGGAATCTCCAACATCCTCATAGCTATCCAAAAGCTCCGAAAACTCAGACAAGTTGAAATTTCCGACAATCGCATCCGCTTCCTTAAGCTCTTCGGATATCTCATCATGAAACATCTGCGCCAGACATCCTGCCAGAATAATCCTAGCGCCCTTCCTCTTGAGCGAATTCAGCTCGAAAAAAGCGTCAATGCTCTGCTGACGCGCGCTTTGAATGAATCCGCAGGTATTCACAACTATTATAGATGCCTGCTCCGGATCTTTCGCCTTGCAATAGCCCTTGCCGACAAGCATGGCCTCAATGGCGCTTCCATCAGTCTTGTTCTTGGAACACCCCAAATTCTTAATATAATAGGTTTTCATCCGAAAAGCCTTCAATCACTTGAAATCCGCGAGAATCCTCTCCCTATCCGATCTGATGTTCTCGCCAAGCGAAACCTTGTAGATATGCGGATTGAGAAGCCTCTTATGGCTGCGATGAAGCATGGAAAGGGATTTGCGGCAGAAATCGCGATTCGAGGATGCCGTGCCAACCGCCGCAACCAAATCTCCGCTTTCAACCCTTTTCTCAAGCTTAGTCTCAAAATGGTCAAAATCCCGAAGAACGAACTTCTCCTCCTTTATCGGATGATGAAGAACATATTGGCTGCAGGTTTCGAGCCTGCCCTCGCCTTCGATCATGTCAGCGCACATCAGCCCATCCCTGCCGTAGAATCTGTATACCTGCGCGGAGCCCGGCAGGGTGATCTTCTCCTTCGAACTGCTTATCTTCATCTTATCAACAGGCTTTCCATCCTTGAAGATCCTGCACAACTTATACACAAAACCCAAAGATGACTGGTTCACAAGCTTCGTTCCAACGCCGAAACTGTCAACAGGCGTCTCCTCGAGATAAAGCTGCGATATTATCACCTCATCCAAATCATTGGAAAGACATATTTTCGAATCCTTGAAGCCGTTCGCGTCCAGCGCCTTTCTGCACTCTCTGGCAAGATAGGAAAGATCTCCGGAATCTATGCGTATGTTGAATGACTTGCCATCCTTCCTCATGATCTCTCCAACCCTCATGGCACTGACAATTCCGGATTTCAACGTATCGTAAGTGTCTATCAGGAAAGTGCAATTATCGGGATACAACCTGTAAAATTCAAGAAACGCATCATATTCGCTTTCAAAGCTCATTATCCAGCTGTGCGCCATGGTCCCGAATACCGGAATCCCATACATCCTGCCAGCCAGCGTATTGCTCGTAGCGCAACACCCTCCGACATAAGCCGCATACGATGCGCTGTTGGCGCTTTCAAGAAAAGGAGCCCGACGCGGAGCGAATTCAAATACGGGACGGCCTTTCGCGCTCTCCACAACCATAGCTGCCTTAGTAGCGACACACGAGGAGAAATTAAGGCAATTCAAAATGAACGTCTCAAGGAGCGTGCACTCGCAAAAAGATCCCCTTATCTTCAGAACAGGCTCATACGGAAACACGATATCGCCCTCGGCAAAAGAATATATGTCGCCTTTGAACGAAAAGTCCTCAAGATAATCAAGAAACTCCTTGCGGAACACCTTCAATCCCGAAAGATACCTGATATCCTCCTCGGAAAAGCGAAAATCCCTGATATCGTCAAGAAGCTCGGCTATTCCGGAAAGGATACTGAACGACGAATGCCTGAAATTGTTCCTATAGAACGCATAAAACTCGCACTGGGGATTCCCTTGAAAGAAAATCCCCTGTGCCATCATGAGCTCGTAATAGTCCGTGAAAAGACCTATCCTATTTGTTTCTCGCATTTATGACCTTGCACCCCATCATATACGGCTGCAGAACATCCGGAATCCTGACCGAACCGTCTTCATTCTGATAATTCTCAAGAATCGCCACTATAGCCCTTGAAACCGCTACCGCCGTGCCATTCAGCGTATGCAGATACCGGGTCTTGCCGTCAGCGGACTTGCATTTTATGTTAAGCGATCTGGCCTGGTAGTCCGTGCAATTGCTGGTGCTGGTAACCTCTCCGTATTCACCATCGCCTCTGCCAGGCATCCACGCCTCTATATCAAATTTCCTGGCAGCAGGAGCGCCAAGATCCCAAGACGGCGTATCAATGATCTGATACGGAATCCCCAATCCGGAGAATATCTCCTCCTCTATGGCAAGCAGTTTCTGATGCTCCTGGCGGCTCTCTTCCGGAGTGGAATACACAAACATCTCCACCTTGGAAAACTGATGAACCCTATACAGCCCCTTTGAAAACTGGCCGGCGGCTCCAGCCTCCCTTCTAAAGCAATGCGAAAGGCCAACGAAGCGTATCGGGAGATCGGATTCCTTCAGCACCTGTCCGGAATAATACCCGCCAAGCGTTATCTCAGCGGTTCCGACAAGACAGGCCTCCATATCCGCAAGGCTGTAAATATTGCTTTCACTGCCTCTTGGAGAAAAGCCTATGCCCTCCAGAATCTCGGTTTTCGCCACATCCGGAGTGATGACAGGCGTGAATCCATGCTTCATGCAAATCGACAATGCATACTGCTCCAAAGCGAGTTCCAACAAAACCGCCTCGTTTTTAAGATAATAGAACTTCAATCCGCTGACCTTGGTAGCCGTATCGAAATCAATCAAATCGCAGATCCTGCCGATCTGAACATGATCCTTTGGCTTGAAAGAGAATTCCGTCGGAACGCCCACTTTCCTCACAACTATGTTCGAAAGATCCCCATCGTCCCTTATCGGCGCATCCGGATCGAGAAAATTCGGAATGGCAGAGACGATTCCCTTCCACTCCTCATCTACCGTCTCAAGCTCCTTTTCCGTATCCGAAATACGGCTTTTCAAACCTTGCCCCTCGACCACATACCTGCTGCGCTCCTCATCGCTGAGCTTGGTCTTCATAAGATTCGCAATCTCATTCCTTCTGCTGCGAAGAGAATCGACCTTCTTCATTATATCCGATCTCATCTCCGAAAGCGCCATCGCCCTTTCGAAATCAATCCTCATGTTGCGGAGTTTGATATTATTGCGAATCTCCTCCGCCTTTTCCTTCAATAGTCTGAAATCTATCATATGTCACCTGCAAATCAGAAGAACTTGCTCCTCGCCCTAGCCTTAGTCTCCTCATCAATAGAGAAAGGAATCCTGGTAGTATACCCCCGCTTGGCAGCTACAATCTGCTTGCAAGGCCACTCGAAAATCGCAGTGTTCCACCTGAGAACCGTATCATTGTAGACTTCCCTGGCGGCAGTGATCTCCTTCTGCAGATATTGGTTTTCCTTCATCGCCTCCATTATGCCGTTATGAGCCTGAAGCTGGGGATAATTCTCAACGGTAAGCCGGATTCTGCTCTCAGCCAAGCCAATGGAATGCGCGAATTCGTTTCTGCCCTCGTCATCATCAGCCGATCTGGGGACTCCGGATCTGAGCGCGGCAATATCCTTGAATGTCGTCTTATCGAGATCTATCGCCTTTTCCACCAATCCAGCGGCATTCTGCAATATCTGAACGCGCTGCTCAAGATAGTTGTCAACTGTCGAAGCGGCCTTCTGAATCTTCTGCTCCACCTGCATCAGATAATTGCCCGCATGCGTTTTCTTAAGCAAATACACCAGCGGAACAATAAGACCGGCCACAAGAGCCGCAAGACCGATATACCACGGCAGCGACGAGCTTCCGCTCAACGACATGACAAGCAACACTATCCCGGGGATCGCAAGAAGCCACAAGCATATTTCGAATATCACAGACCCAACACCCACAGTTACGGGAATCTTCTGGGCTATTACGTTTATGTCCCTTCCCTCCCTCATTACAGGGCCGTTGACATCATCCAATTGATTTGCCATAAAAACCTCCAAAAACTATTTTACTTTTCTGATTGCGTTTTTTCAAAATCACGCGCATCAAACTCAACAACATTCCCGGAACCATCACCGGCCCCGCCTTGTCCGGCTGCGGCATCATCATCGAGAACCTCCTGCGCTATAGCCGAACCGATGATGTTGCAGACGGTTCTGGATGATACCGCCTTCTTCAGCTCGTCAAGACCGTCGATAGCGCCTCGCTCGAAACCGGAAGCCTGCGCAACCTCGCCTCTGATCTGTTTGGCGAGTCCCGACATGGAATCCATCATGCTTGCGAATTTCGAAGAAGCAGCCTCGTTTCCATCAACTATCAGCCCCATGAATCCATCCTTGTACACATGCCGGCAAGAGCAAGAGCATTTTCCGGCAATTGCGCTCGCCTGCCCCTTTGCAACGCCGAGATACCTGACAAGCATCTGCGTTCTCCTGGTCTGGGGAATGTACTCCGTCCAATGAACAGGGACGTTTCCGCTTACATGAAAACCAACCTTATACACATATTCCACCCTGCTCTCAGCCCGAAACGAATGGGATTCCATCGTAAAAAGCGTTCCATAATCGTATTTCCTGCTATCCACAGCCTTTATTATCACTTCAGTCGATGTCCCGATTGGCCTGAACGCCTCAGGATCCGCCGATGCCAGACTTTCAGCATCAAACTGATAATAGGAAGCCTCGTCGCTTTCCCTCATTATCGCGGCAAAATCCTCATTCCGGCCATCAGCATATATCGGAACCGAGAAAAGCGGCGCAAGGCAAAAGTAGAAGTTCCTGAAAAAGTCCTCCCCATACCTGCAGAAGCGGCTTTTCATGACATCATAGGAATAAGATGCGATTTTAGCCGGATCCGGCCTGAATCCCCCGGAATATCCTATCTGCCCGCCTTCCAATATGCAGGATGTGCAGCAGCCATCCTTCTCCAAATAGAAATTATCCCCAAATCCGTCAGGAGATTTCACCAATTCAGTAAACTGCTTTATGGCATACGGCGTGTACATCATCCTGAATTCCACATCATTGTCCCTGTCTTCAGTATTGAAAAGCGCCTCGAATGCGCTATCGGAAAGCGGAGTGAATGTTCTCCCGCCGTTTTTCATGGACTTCTTCTCAAGCTTGAGGAATTTCTTGCGGGCTTTTTTGATTTCCTTTTCAAATCCCTTCTCCGATTTGGCGCTGATGTTTATGGGACTCCTCAAGAAAGTCAGATCGGGACACGCCTCGCTAAAATAAATCGCCCTATGATACGAATCATATTCGGGACACGGCTTCTCGATCGATGCTGTCAGCGTCTCGTATCTGGTCACTGTCCTGACCTTGCCATCCGAATCCGTAACATGGTCAACATACGGCAGCGAAATCGATCCGGTATAGACCGCCATGCCCATTCGGAACGCAACATAGCTCATCATCATAAAAGGCTTGCCGTCAACGCAGCCGCTAAGCGATGAAATCGTCGTTATGTCCTCACGCTCCATGAACCGTATGTGATTGAACAGCTCATTCTGTGAAGGCTCCCTCTCCTTAAGACGACTTATAAGGCGACTCGGTATGAACGGCGCAATCTCAATAGCAGGCGCAACCTCATGCGCGATTCTGCAAAAATCCTCAGTATTTATCATGGATATGAGAGGCGACATCTGACGCCATGCCAGATTCTCAATTTCCCTGACGACTTTTTCCTGCTCCCTTATCATCCTGCCATACTTGATGATCCTCAATATGGAGAATACGGTCAGAAATCCAAAAAACCCAAGCGAGGCGATTTGCGCAAGCATGCGAAGAGACTCTTCCTGAAGCCGCGACCCGCCATTTACCTGATCATATGTGAAATATGCGGCAACAACAACCACCACCAGCGAAAGGACCAGCAGAAAAATCCAAAGGCTTCTCCTGCTCCTGTATTTATGCAAAACACCATTGGCGTCATCCAAACGGCTGACAGTGCCCCTATTCACGTCCGCATCCACTCCGGACTTCTTGGTAAGGGATTCAAACAGCGCGGACAGCCTTTCGCTATAACTATTCTTAAGCTCGTCCCTATAATAGGAAGCGGGCTCAAGAAGCCTATCTTCCCTCATGATTCAACCTCTTTCTCAAAAAAAGCAACAACCACCCCAAAACATAGTCGACAAACAGGATGACGACAACCCAAACCAGCGTCATATGGACAGGACGCTCGCGTACCTTGAGAAAAAAATACGGGCCATATGTGATTTTGGCGATGTTAAGGGGAATCATAACAACGGCATAGAAAACCGTTGGAACAACAGACCACCATGTTTTCAAACCATCAGCATCACCCTCAAAGCAAACAAACGACAATATGAAAAGCAATGGCGTAGCCAAATGCGTGAAAAACGAGACAGGTCCGAACAGCATCTCCCTATAACCGTTCCACCCCCCCTTCTCAGGAGCGAGGACAAACACGACCACAACAAATGTCAGAAACAGACAGGCAGCGGCGCAATATCTCAAAAGGGAAAATGTCCTGGATGCCATATGATTCTTGCCCTTCAAGAGACGCATCGCCACATAAGCGGCCGACATCAGACCGGCGAACAGATTGCTCAAGTGCGTATAATACCTTGCAAACGAAAGTCCCTCAATCATGCAGACCCTAACTGAGGAATAAACGACGAACAGCATTACAAGCGCATTCAAAACCAATGCCACGATTTTCCTGCTTACCACGACAACGCCTCCTTATTGACGCTTTCCTGAACCATTCCGCTCAAATACCGTTGCGAGTCTCCGGCTGAACCGCCTGCTGCCGAGCATACGGCGAAGGCTGATGCGCCGGAACGGAGCTCTTAGCGACAGGAACAAGGACATATCCCGAAACCACCATTTCCGACGGAGCATAAATGCCAAGCGTAATGATATTCAGCAATATGCAGCCAGCACCAGCCTCATGGATGACAGATACATCCTCCACGCCGACGCCACCGTATCTCATCATGGCGTTATGGCAGGCATTAGCAACGAGATAATCGTGGTTCCTCTGCGATAGGTTCGCAAATGTAGGTCCGGCGCTCGACCCCAGGAACTTGCTGATCCAAATGCGCTCCTCAAAATAATACCGGTTGACCGTTGCATCCGCATAACCGTCAGTTTTTCCGAAAGACATGCCTTTCGCCGCAAACGAAACACATGATGCGAGCAGGAAAACAAAGAAAACCAGCAACGCAAGCGCCCGCAAATGAAACCTGTCAGCCAGCATCATTCGAATAACGGCTTTTTCATCATGCGACTGCGAGACGCATAGAAGAACGGGGTATCTATCAAAGCGCCAACAACCTTGAAAATGTAAGTGCTTATGAGTATTTCCCAAAAGCTCTTCGAATCAACCGCTCCGTAAAAAGCGCAAGGAACAAACACGGCAGTATCAATAAGCTGACTCACGAAAGTCGAACCATTGTTTCTAAGCCACGGAAGACGCGGATACTTGCTGTGAATCTTTGAGAAAAACGTAATGTCAAGGGTATTCGATATGAGATACGCCGCAAACGACGCCGCGACTATCCTCATCGATGTGAAGCCTATGACATTCTTCAGGCTATCATGAGCCACATCAAACGGTTCGGGAACAAACCAAAGCGTTATCGCATAAACGAGAAGCATGATGAGCATCACGGCAAACCCCATGAACACGCCTTTTCTCGCCTCGCGATCGGAAAAGTTCTCAGAAAGGATATCCGTCGCCAGAAAACTCGATGCATAAAGCGCATTCCCCAAAGTCGCGGTTATTCCGAAGACATGAATGTATTTCTGCACTTGAAGATTCGATACGACCGCAGCGAAAATCATCCATGCATACAACCCGTGCTTGCCAAAAGCCTTGTACATCACAAGCACTCCGGAGAACACTGCGAAGAACTCAATGAAAAACAACACCTCATTACTCATAAAAACCTCCATCCGATTCGCTATGCAACGCTTAAGAAGCATGCTTCGGAAAAAAAAGGGCAGACGAAGAACGTCTGCCCCCAAACGATCATTCCAAAGCGCTTCAGAAGCCGCACGGCGACATCAGAACCAGAACGACGGCCTCACCATCCTAGACTTCGAATGCCTGCGATGATTCCTCATCATCCTGTCGCGCCTGCAGCGATAGCAATCGCAATCATCCTCAAACCATGAATCATCAAACGCTCCCATGTCAATATCACGCATGCCGCGCGCATTGCGAACACCACGCCTGACTAGCTCAACCGCTCTGCCGAACCCATTATCCCCGAAAGGAAAAGCGGAACGCGACGGACGCTTGCCATCGAAAAACCCATCGTTGAAGAAATCGTCCCGAAACACATCAAAATCCGAAAAGGCATCCTTGAAAAAATCATCCGGAACAGCCTGCTCGGATATCGTCCAACCGGCATCACCATCGTTCATCCTTATGCTATAGCCATTGAACTTGCTGACATCCACGGATTCGTTCTTGCTATCCTTCACAACCTTTCCGTCCGCGGTCTTCTGTTCAAAAGAACTGGTGACATTTATCTTTCCCGGATCATCCTTGGAAGATGTCGCCTCGAATTTGCGAATCACATACGTGCTTTCCGACTTCGGCGCCTGAGTTTCCTTATCAGCGCTTTCCGCAACAACCGAACCGCTATCAGCGACCTTCTTCGCATCCTCAGCGTCCGCTGACGCGCCACCCTCAGCAAAAGCAAAAGAGGACAGCATGAAAATCATCGCCAGCAACAACAAACAAAACCTTTTCATAAAAACCCTCCCATCATAAAACCGCCATATCCGAACAAACCGCCTTCATTCGCAAGCCGTACTCGCCATCCGTCCGACTTCCTCAGCCCACCCTGTCAGCAAGTTCTTCGGACATAGTCTGAAAATCAACATAAATTCTATTGCTTGAATGGATTTTATGCAAGAAAGGCTTTCATAACCCGCACGGGCTTGCTCTCGCGCCATGCGGACGAATTTCACGAATTCTGAGAAGAAACGGTTATCACTATCCTCTTTGATTCCGAATACCACTCAAGGGAATACTCCAGATTGCCGCTAATCCATTGCGAAATCAGAACCTGGCCGGATTGCTGCTCCTGCGCAGCCACACCGAGAGCCGTGGAGATAACACCCTTTATCTCGGCATACGGCGAATCCACCGTAAAATCATTTCCAGTAAAACTGAATTTCGTATCCGTCCCGTCTTTCCTGAATCTTGCCGTTTCCGGAATCACAGCCCCTTGATAATCGCCGATCTCAATCCCGTTCACCGCTTCGAAAGCGTTTCGCGCCGCCGTAAAATCCGTGGGAGTCGGATCGATGAACTCTGCAGTGGCATTCACGCACACGGACGAATCGCTGCTATTCTGCAAAAGACGCACCAAGGTCCCCACGCCGGACATCCATTCGGTAATTATGTTGTTGCTATCCTCAACATCATCCTTCTGCTTTGCCCATCCGGGAAGGCCATCGAAAGCATCAAAAAATGTCTTGAGCGCATCATAAATCTCCTGCCGGTTCTCACAATTGGGAATCAAAAGGATATAGCTCATGGCCGTATTCTCATCATAACCCTTAAACTCGCTGACCACCGTTCCAAGCACATCCGGCAACTCTATGCCCGTCACATTCTTGAACTCAGATCGGGCTTTGACATATGATTCGGTCATAGCGGTTTGCTCGAATTTCGCCTTCATGACGATATCCTTTTGCGCAATCTCATAGGTATAATCGGCAGCGGAACTGATCAGCGTTTCATCTTCAAACCAGCCCGAAAAGACACATCCCTCGTTAGCGGTTGCGGAAATCGAAACCCTATCACCAGAAAATCCCTGCGCTTTGTTATTCTCCATCACGGAGCCAGCAAAACTCATTTCAATCACGCCGCCAATAGTTCTGGAAATCTCCACAGTGTAACGCGGTTTGAAAAGCACGCTTATCCTGATCAGGCTGTTATCCGCATCAGCGTTATCGAATGTGACCTCAATAGCGCCTTCATGCAATCTTCCGGATATCGTCTTGGACATATCCCATCTTATGTTCTTGGCGGATACGTCATCAGTCGATGCGACCCCGATATCCTGTTTTCTGAATTCCGAAACTATTTTCATGAAAACCGAGCTTCCGCTTGGAATCACAATGCTTGCCGCACCATTATCCCAATCGAATTCCGATGAATCCGAAACCGTAACGCCGCTAAGTTCCGGAAGTCTCACGGAACACAAGGAAACAAGCCTATCACGAACGTCCTTGTACGCCGGGTCCATCTTCTCGCCCGAACAAGCAATCAAAGACATGACAGCCACAACCAGAAAAACCGCCGCTGCAAAGCGAAATCGCCTCGTCATACGAACCCTCCCAACAAACGATTTGAAACCATCAGCATCCGAAAAGCAGATCAAGATACTTTCTCTTCTCAATCCTCTCCGTCAATCCCAGCTTCTCATAGAAGCCCATCACATATTTTTTCGCTGCTCCAATCTCTGCCGGCGTCGCTTTCTCATCAAGGAGCATTTCAATTTCAAGGAATATCCCCAGATTTATGACATCCGCAAGCTCTATATGAACCTCATTCCCCTTATACTCAGCAGTCCAAACATATTCCCTTTTGGTTTTTATCCCGAAAAGCGATTCATCCCTCTCGTATTGCTTGGCCTCCTCGCAAGTGATCTCCCTTTCAATCTCAATATTGTTCTCTATTCCATCTTCGACAGTTCTGGATTTCTCGTTGTAATAATATTTGTCGCCAATCCTGCGAATCCTGAATTCCTCACCTGTATCCTGCTTGTGATAATACGAATCTATCTTGGTCATAGTCTCGCTTTTGCCGAATTTTCGATTCATGTATGAAAAAACCGAATCGAGTTGGAAAAACCCGACTCTCGCCTTGACTTCAACTTCCCTCATTGACTAACCTCCTGATTTTCCTATGATCCGACTTCTTACAGCTGCGGCAAACAAATCCTTGAAAACATCCGCGCTATGCGTGGATTCCCTTCTCTCGCCCGCAACAAACACCGCATATTCCCCTTTTGAAGCGCACACCGCAATATCCGCGCCCTCCGCTTCGCGCACCCCATTCACAGGACATCCCATCACTGCTATTTTCAGATTCAATTCCCTGATATCGAAATTATCAAAAACAAAATCCTCCACGAACTCTCCGAATGCCTGAGTATCCG
Source organism: uncultured Spirochaetales bacterium (assembly GCA_902797395.1). Lineage (GTDB taxonomy): Bacteria > Spirochaetota > Spirochaetia > Sphaerochaetales > Sphaerochaetaceae > UBA9848. Next base: position 9,299 of record CADBSO010000023.1, on the reverse strand, counting down.
CACCGGCGCGAGCGCACATCGGGCACGATATCATCTGAAAATCATCGTTGCGCCTGCCTAAAGTCCTGAGGAACTCATAAGCGCATCTGATCTCGCTTCGCTCATCAGAGGATATGGAGTACCTTATCGTATCAACTCTAGCGCATTCGATCAGATCATGAAGAACAAGCGTGCTGCGGACAGCGGATGCGCAAACGCCTCCAGCTTCAGTAAGGCCGACATGCATAGGATATCCGTACCTCTCGGACACCAGCTTGTTCAAGTCCGCTGTTTTCATAACATCCGATGACTTCACGCTCAATACCAGATTCCTGAAATTCCGGCTCTCAAAAAAACCGATGTACTTATCAAAGTAATCCAAGACGGCTTGCGTACTAGCATCCTTCAGGCTGCCGCTGTTTATTCCTATCCTTATAGCCGCCGACTTGTCAATAGCAAGACTTGCAATCAAGTCAAGGTCATTCATGCCGAAATTGGCAGGATTTATCCTAATCGCCGCGCATCCGGCATCAAGAGATGAAACCGCCTGCCTGACATTTCCCTGAATATCGCTTATGATCGGAAACAATCCCTCGCATCTTTTCACAAACCTTCTGATATCCTCTTCGGATTCATCTGAAACCGAAAAGCGCATCATATCACAGCCCATATTGCGAAGCCGACGGAGATGCGAATCATCATATGCCCGCAAAGGCCTTTTGAACATGGATTGAATGGCAATTCTCCCGTCGCCCAAAACGACATCGCCTACGCGAGCTATCATTTCAATGCGAGCTTTCCAAAGAGAAATCCCATGACGATCCCGCCTGCAAGGCCACCCAAATGACCGCCGATGCTGATGTTCGGAACCGCAAATGTAATCAAAAGGTTTATGGCCAGACAATAGCCTATGGATTTGATAGCACCCATTTTATGAAGCAGCAGCGCCATGGCGAATGCAGCGCCCATCAATCCGAAAATCGCTCCGGATGCACCAACGGTAACAGTATTTTGGGAACTTATCATCATGACAAGAACACCTCCGCAAAGCCCGCTTACGAGATAGATGATCCCCATCCTGAGCCAACCGAGATTGCCCTCAACAATCCTGCCGAAGCTATACAAGGCATACATGTTTCCCAGAAGGTGCATCAGACCGCTATGAATGAACATCGAAGTGAAAAGCCTGTAGCTCTCCCCGTGTTTGACCAGATACGGAACAAGACCGAAACGGCGAACCACATCAGGATTCGTTCCGGTCAGAGAATACCTCAGGAAATCCGAAGAGCCGGAATTCCTCATGCCCATGACGAATGCAATGACAGCAACAGCTATGTTTGCAATCAGCAAAACGGATGTAAGAATGTTTTTCCTTTCCATACCCCTGATTATACTTGACGAAAAGCTTTAATACAAGCAATCCTCAGGTCAATATCTCAGGCGAACCATCCGGCATGATAGCAACAGTATGCTCCCATTGGCATGCCACGCTCTTATCCTTGGTGACAACAGTCCACTTATTCGGAAGAACGCGCACGTCGCCTTTGCCTAGCGTTATCATAGGCTCAATTGCAATCACATATCCGGGCTTGATTCGAACATTGGACGACACGTAATTCGGAATGAGCGGATCCTCGTGAACCGCCAGACCAACACCATGTCCGCAATAATCGCGAACGACGCCGTAATTCATTTTCCTGACATGATCGTATATTGCGCGGGAAATATCGCTGACACGCGTCTTTCCCTTTGAGGATTCAATGGCCTCTATGCCCTTGTAAAGGGCTTCCCTCGTCACGACATTGAGCTGATGAACTTTTTCCGGAACCTTTCCGATTTCATACGTATGGGCGGAATCCGAGAAAAAGCCGTTAAGATTTATCCCCAAATCCACGGTCACCAAGTCACCGTCCCTGATTATTCTTTTAGAAGCCGGTATGCCGTGTATGACTTCATCATTAACAGATACGCAAGCGCTTCCCGGAAAACCTTCGAAATTCAAAAACGCCGGCTTTCCACCATGTTTGACTATGTAATCATAGCAAAAAGCATCAATGTCCTTTGTAGACAATCCTGCGCGGACATACCCGTCAAGCTCGTCAAAAAGGTCCCTAAGCATATGACAGGATTTCCTTATGCCTTCGATTTCCTCTTCATTCTTGACCATGACCGACATGATACGAAACCCTCCCAATCAATCAACAACTCAGAATCTCATCGCATCTGGCAATCGCATCCAGAATGCCATTAACAAACCGAAAACTGACATCATTGGAAAAATCAAGCGATAGCTTGACCGACTCATCTATTACAACCTTGCTATCAACATCCTTGTCGAACATGAGAGAAAACACACCGAGCCTCAATATCGACAAATCAACTATGGAGATATGAGCAAGGTCTCTGGTCTTCGAATGCGCGATTATCATCTCATCTATCTTGCTGCGATTCTCATTCACACCGGAATACAGCAAAAGAGAATAAGCCTGAACCACCGCATCCCTGCTTCTCAACCAAAACGAACCATCAAGGTCAAGGGGCTCGGTTCCACATCTCCTTTTGAACTCATCCGAATACAAGGCCTGCAGAGCAAGCTCCCTTGCCATATGCCTTTTGCCATACATAACGGCAAACCCGAATCGCTTATTCGCCGCGCTTATTGACGTAGGTTATCCTTGCAGACTTCTTGAGGTCATCCACAAAGGAATTGACAGCGGCGGCATAATCATCCTGAGCTTTCTGCTGCTGCAAATAATTTCTTATGTATTCGCGAACAGTCATATTGCTGTCAGGAGTCACATGATCGTCTATCCCGAGAAACTTGGCATCCGCATGAGCGGTCGCCTTTATTATGTGATACCCCTGCGTGGATTCCACAACCTCAGGCGCTATATCACCAGGATCAAGCGTAAACGAGACATCGACAAAATGCTCTCCGAGGATATTCGTAGCGCTTGTGGTCACAGACCCGATGTCCCCGCCACGCGACACGCTATCCGAATCCTCAGAATACTGGCCAACAGCGCGCTCGAATGTGATTATTCCGCTCTTTATGTTGCTAAGAACGCTTCTAAGCTTCTCCAGGCCCTTTCCGTTCGCTACAGGATCGTCTGTTTTTCTTACGAAAATATGCGAAATCCTAACATATTCCGGATTCACGAATTGAGTCTTGTTCCTTCTATAAAACGAGTTGACCTCACTATCCGCAACCACAGCAACCTTATCCAGATCGGCAGCCTTCTTTGTCCTCACATACTTGTCAACAAGCAAAACCTTCTTAAGCTCTTCCTTATACTCGTCGACCGATGCTATATTCGCCGTGCTTGACAGGACATACTCGTCAAACTCAGCATCAGTAAGCGGCCTGTTGAGCTGCATCTCGACTTGACTGCGAGCCTGCTTGAGCCTGTCATTGACCTCGCCATCGGAAACGCTGACTCCGTCACGCTCAGCGCTCATAAGAAACACCTTGTCGTTTATTAGCACATCAAGAATCTCATCCTCGGTGCTCGTCATGCCCAAGGTCTTATAATCCTGAATCTTGCTATCCAGTTCGCTCTTTGTGATTATTTCAGTCTTATCGCCCACGGTAATGCTTGCAAGAGCCTGTGACGGAACCGAATTGAGAGAAAAAGGAGCCGAAAAAGCGCTAGAGGCGAAAAGCATCGCCGATACGGCCGAAGCCAAGAAAAACTTGAAAGTCCTATTCATACCGATACCTCACATCAGATCTCATATGGCCGGAGCCGACGGCGAATCCGCATCACCCGACTGCGATTCGCCCGCAGGAACGGAAACCGCATCAGAACCGACTTTGACCTCCGATTCCGTCGGGGAAGCGGAGGCCTCAATGGCCTGATTCCTCTCATTCTCGATCAGAACATCGTCCTTAGCCGGACCGCCCTTATTAATCAAAGCGAGCGCGAGAGCCAAAACGAAGAACAATACCGAAAGCACAGTAGTCGCCTTGACGACAACAGACGCCGTCTGCGCTCCGAAAGCGCTGCCGCCTGAACCGCCAAACACGCCGGCAAGACCGCTTTGCTTCTCATCCTGTATGGAAACAATGAGAATCAGCAAAACGCTTATGACGATAAAAACAATAATCAAAATCAAAGATAACATGCTCATATATATCAACCTGCTATAAAAATCACGCAAATTGCAATCGAAGCCCAGCCAAAAAACTGCGAGCCGCGAATCACACGATACGACGCATTAGAATAGCATATAAATGATCTTTTTGCAAAAACACCCCTAAACAATCGCGTTGCATCGGCGTCATCAGTATTTGTAGAAGCCCTCGCCGGAGCTCTTGCCAAGCTTCCCTTCCTCCAAATACTTGCCAAGGGTCTGAAGCTGCGCCTTGAAATTATACGGCATCAGCATTTTCCTGAGAATGGGATTAATTAGCTTCGGGACTTTCTGATATTGCGAAACAATATTATACGCAGTCTGCAATCCAACAACATCCAATATCTCAAAAGGCCCTGCCGGAGCACCAGTCCCCTTCTTCCATGCGGTATCCACGCTTTTGGGATCGCTAACGCCGGAAACATACAAATCCAACGCGCTGAGGAGAAGCGGAACGAGAAGCGAATTCAAAAGATATCCGCTCTTCTCCTTCATTACAGGCAAAGCAACCATTCTGATATCATTTGCGAAATCAATCACTTCCTTAAAATATTTCTGATCGGTCTTATCCTGAACCATAACCTCTGCCGTGTTGTATTTCCAAATGAGATTGGCAAAATGCAAAGAGAGGTATTTTTCCGGCCTTCCGGTGTATTTCGCAAACATGGAAGGAAGAAGCGTGGATGAATTCGTCACAAGAACCGTCTTCTCATCCATAAGCGGAGCAAGCATCTTATAAAACGATATCTTCTGGTTCTTATCCTCCGCCATGCTCTCGATAATCAAATCAGCATCCTTTACGGCCTTGGCCAAATCACACTCAAGCTTGATGCTCGAATGAGCCTTGCGGACATTCGCTATCGCCTTGTCCTTGTCAAAGGTCCCATCGTCATCGCCCAAGCCATAGCACCACGATCCGGATCCGGACGACATGCTCTCAATATCGCTGATGTAAGCCTTTTCCCAATTATCAAGTTTCGGCTGCGTCCTCGTGATACTGCCTTCGCTCCTAAGCCAAATCGTAACATCAAACCCGCAATACGCCGATTGAAACGCTATCTGGCTTCCAAGAACACCACCCCCAGCCACAACTATTTTCCTATATGACATAAAACCTCCAACAATAAAATGCCTCTGAGGTTTTTTCAAAACCCATTCCAAAATGATGCGAAGTCTATTTCGAACCAAAGCATTCTTCGAAAAAACCGCAAATACTGCGTTTTGCCTCTCCTCAAGTCAAAACGTTGTGTGTTATTGAGAAGAATCCATAAGATTTATGCCTTGATTCGAAAGAGCAAGCAGCATGAAGGAAAGGGTTTTGAAAAACCTCCTCTAAAAAACTTCGGAGTCCGAATCCGCCGAATGCCTTTTCAGTCATGAAAACCTAATAAAGCCATTATACACGATACCGCATTTGATTATCAAGCGGTCAACGGATTACATGACGTATTTGAAACCTATTTCAATACCAATGCGCCTTTGTCCGGATATGCCAGCATATGCTGCAAACGGTACCCTTATTGAAAAACGCGGATACATATTCCCCGATCTGAAAACAAATGAAATGACATGCAAAGAAGAAGAGACCACATCATTGAAATTGCCGAAAACAATAGCATTGGAGAACGTCACATCCATGCGCCCCGACAAAACGAATTTCAACTTGACATCCATATCGGCCGCCGGCTTGTCCGAGAAAAGATCGAAAAAGCTCACATTCAGCTCGGCCAGCCATGTCCTGAGATTCATCAGGGCATCATACTTGGGAACTTTCAGGGAAAACGAAAATCCGATTGATGACAATATGCTCCCCATGCTGAAGAAAACCGACTGCGAGGACAATGAAAGAAAACGATCAGCATACACGCACAACGAAAGTATCCCCGCATACCTATACGAAACCTGCAGCGCAAAATCCGATTCGATGCTTCTCATGTTCGAATCATTATGGCTGACAATCGTATGCTCGAAATACTTAAGGAACGAATCCGAGACCCCGGAGACTCCAATCTCCCTCTCGCGCTCCCCTCTTATATCCCACGAAAAGCCGAAAACCAAATCCCCATATCCGAAAGATGATGCCACTTTTATATCGAACAGATTTGATACCGACATCATGCTCGACCTGTTCAGATTTCCGGTTCCCGCGCTGCCCAAGGATATTCTCATTCCTATTCTAGGCCCCGTCATCGTAGCGGCGATACCCAACCTGTGATCCAATATTCCGGAATCAGGCAAATTGAAATTCTCCCTGAAATAGCCTTCCGCCACAAACGTGGATCTGTCATTATAGTAAATGCTCGACGGAGAATCCACAGTAGGCAGGGATATGTCGGAGCGATTGTCCGCAAATACCACAGCCACAGGAAAAACGCATAGCAGGAAAGCAAAAAAAACAGCTCGCAAGAAACCCGCAAGCTTCATTGTCATTTCAATTGCTTTCTTCGCCATCCCTTCACAACCCAGCATAACAGAGGTTTTCCAAAACCCATTCCTCGCACTGCTCGCTCTTTTGAAATGCATTTTGGAAAAACCTCAATAAAAAAAACCGGCAAGAAATCCTGCCGGCATTTTCAAAGCGTCCAAATCCGCCGAGCCGCTTCAATCCGAAAAGCAACGCAAGCGCAAGCAACGGATCTGGTCTTTCAGGTTCAATTATTTCTTTCCCTGTTTCTCCGCCTTGTCCTTGAGTTCCCCAAGCAAAGGAAGAATCTCAGGCGAATCTGTTTCCGCCTTGATTTCCTCAGCAAGCTTGATCGCATCATCAATCTTGTTCTGCGCGCCAAGTATCAGAGCCGCATTATAACCGGAAGCCAAATGCTTTTCTTTTTCCCAACCATATTTGAACAACTCAAGAGCCTGCGGAAATTCGCCATTCCTCACATACTCGTACGCCGGATCAAGATAAGTGCGGAAAGGCTTGTTCTCCATGACTTTTCCTGTCAGATCAGGCAATTCCTCCTCTTCCTCATATGTAGCGCTGTTGTCCACAAGCTGGACTTTCGCTTTCCTCTCAAGAGCCTGCATCGCCTTGAGATTTCCAAGCAACGGAAGTATTTCCGGAACTCCGAGCTCGTTACTGTTGTTGACAGACTCGGCAAGCTCCACCGCCTCGTCGATCTCGCCCAGCGCATGCAGAAGCAGTGCCGCATTATATCCTGACGGGATGTGGTTGTTGATTTGCCAACCGGCTCTGAACAGCTCAAGCGCCTGATTATACTGACCGTTCTTCACATAATCATAAGCGACATTCACTGTGCTGAGGTTCGGCTTGTTCTCCATCATCTCAACATCACGATACGTATAATGCGGAATCATTGTATTGACAAGCTTTATGGATATGTTGTCAAGCATTTCATTGAATTTGCTTTCAAGCGAATCCGACCTTCCGAGTCCATACGAAATCGATTTTGATGTGGAGTAGCTGTCGCTTCCCTTCTTAACGTTATACACTTTTCCGGTAATCGCATCAACAATCTTCAGCTCGACCTCCATGTAGACGGACTGATGCAAGGTATAATTGTATCGAACCAATGTCTTTGTCTTTTTGGATTTGCCGCTGCTGTTCTTAGTTGTCTTGTACTCATAATAAGGATTCGTCTCAACATACTCGTCAACGGTCATCTTGGTGACGCTCGTATTGATCAGGGCATCAATTCCGTTCTTCTTAGCCAATTGCGCTCTGGAAAGCCCGAGACTCTCTCCCGCGCCCGGTTTCGCAAGCATATCGCTGTCAGGCGGAACAATGACTTTCTTGAAATACCCTATCGACTGGATATCATTTATGAATTTCTCATTGAAATGCTTTGACAGATCGACATGTATTGTGCTTGAGTACGAATACGGAGTAATGGCGAACGTGCTGCCGCTTCCTGTGAATCTTATGCTTGTTCCAAGACTTCCGGCATATTGATCCGTAGAAGCTATGGCCACGCTCATCATAGAACTCATGTCTATGTCGGCCGGCGTAAGCGTTTTCGTCCTCACATATGTCGGCGAACCGCATGATGCGATCACAAAAGCAATCGCAAGCAACATCAAAATCTGTAATGACTTCCTCATTATCCTTCTCCTTATCTGCAGCAAAGCATGCAAGCCTTTGCATTCATTCTTATCATAGACGCCTTTTGCGGATATCCTGGAAAAAGCGCGAAGCCCGAAATCAGCCGACCACCTGAGGTTTTTCAAAACTCCTATTCTATTTCCGCCTCTATTGATACCGACGCCCTCACAAGCACTTTCCCACCTCTAATGCGAGTATCATTCCCATAATCCGAAGATCCAAAGCCATCGGATCCGCTTCCCCATGCGGACTCGCCAAAACCGCTGCCTTCGGAATCGCCTGAAAGCGTAAAAGCCGAATAGTTCTCATAAATGCTTGAAACCCTGCTAACACGCATTCCTGCGCCCTTGGCATAATCATTGCATTTCGTCAGACCATTCTCAACCGCTTCAACTCTGGCGCGGCTCACCCATTCCATGCTATCGGAAAGCCTATATGAAATGTCATTAACCTCAATCGCCTCGATATTGCGAAGGGAATCGAGAAAACCGCTCAGGGCATCCAATCCGCCCTCATGCTTGAAATCCTTTATTTCAATTTCAAGAGAATGATAATATTCCTGACCTTTGCGTCTGCGCTCCCCATCCTCAGAATATTCGTAAGCAGGATAGATTCTAAAAGAAACCGTTTTGATGCTATCCGAGCTGATGCCGCATTCGCCAGCAGCCGAAACAATCGAGTTCACTTTAGCGTTTCCCGCTTGCTGGACTTCCTTAACGGAAGCTCCGGACTCCCTAACCGCCAAACTGACAACCGCAACATCACCATCGACTTCAATCGATGACATGCCCTCGACCTTGACAGTCCTCTTCTTGAGATTGAATGCCGAACACGAGCATAGCGCCACAGCGATCAAAATGGCCAAAGCCACCATTCTTGAAACGGATTTTCCCATAATCGGATATATTCTAAACTATTAACAGGCAAATATCAAACAAGAACTGCCGCATGCATCCGCAATAGCGGATTCCACACGACCTCACAATGATGTCATAAGGCCGTTTCAAAAACCTGCTGTTTGAAAATGCCTGCGAATTTTCGAGACGGAAAACCGGCGGATTTTCCTTTCCGAGAAGAAAAGGAAAACAGGAATACTGACCGTTCTCGAGGCTTTTTGCCGGTT